>NC_014315.1:2978856-3328570 GCF_000143085.1 Nitrosococcus watsonii C-113
TTACGTTTTCACAAAAAAGGCATGGATGGTTCCGGCAAATGTGATGTGGTGTCCACCGGCAATCCCGCCGATTGCGTACACGGCATAGTATTTGAAATCGCCACGGCTGAAAAGCCGGCATTGGATCGGGCGGAAGGCCCGCGCTATGTGCAGCAGCATGTGCAACTGGTACTGACTGACGGCAGCCCGGTCGATGCCTTTCTCTACGTGGTGGCGGACAAAGGGCGTTTCACGGATGCAGCTATAAAACCTTTCTGCTGGTACAAATATCATGTGTTATACGGTGCGCGCAGTAATGGACTGCCCGGTGACTACATCGCCCGTATAGAAGCCGAATTGGAACAGCCAGACCGTGATGAGCAGCGCCGGATACATGAAATGCGCGTCTACGTCAAAAACGCGGCCAGCGGGCCGTAAATGTCGCAGGTACGCCGATGATGTGCAGGTATCCCACAATTTCCACCGTGTAGCTATCATTGCGCCAATTGTCTAGGCGGCGCACAACAACCTCGGGATACCAGTAAAGCGCAAGGTTTTGGCGCAGGCGAAAAAAGCTGTTGGAAGTTCATAGTGCGAACCGCAACGGTGGGCGATGTGATGATCACTCGGCGGTAATACCGCGCCAACCCGCTCGGCAACTATCCCGGCTCGGACCAGAAAGCCACAGCACGACGTAGCTGCTCCGCATGAAACGCCCGGGCTTGCGGGCCGCTTGTGGCGCCATGATAAACTCCCACCGCGCGGGCTTTGGCAAAATAGCCTGGTGCTGGCAAGCCATCGCGTTGCCTACCAATCACCAGCGAGGCAATCAGCGGCACCCCGGCCGCTGCATCTTCCTCAATCAACTGCTCCAGCATCAGCGCCAGCTGGCGGATAGTCTGGGGCGGCTCCAGCGCCAACGCGCGCGCGGCATCACGATAGTACACCGGTACACCGCTGCCGGCAACTATTTTAAGATAGGCACGCAAGGCATCACTAGTCGTCACAAGCCGTGTATCCCAGGAATAAAAATTGAAGCATTATCACCTCCTGCCCCTATGGAGTGGTGTATAGAGAAGCCGATAGGGTTCCCGCCATGGGGATGAGGGCGTAGTATCACTCCACGCTGAGACCATTATGGAGGATGCTAGAGTAGCCTCTATCAAACTGATGTTGGATAGAAAGAGCTACAGCCCTGGGCTTTATTTGTCTGCGTGTATCCCCTAATCTTGTCCTGTATTTTTTGCATCCACTCATTCCACAGTAAGGAATCGGCATGAAACTTGAGACTATTGCGCTGCATGCGGGCTTTAGCGGTGATCCCACCACCAATGCTGCAACCACACCCATTTACCAAACGACCTCTTTTACCTTTGATGACACTCAGCACGGCGCTGATCTGTTCGATTTGAAGGTCCAGGGCAATATTTACTCGCGGATTATGAATCCCACCAACGAGGTACTCGAAGAACGCTTGGCCCAGCTCGAGGGCGGTGTTGGCGCGCTGGCGGTCGCCTCCGGGATGTCAGCCACCACCTATGCGCTCCAGACAATCTGCCGTACGGGTAATAATATTGTCAGCACCAGTCAGGTTTATGGCGGCACCTACAATCTGTTTGCCCACACCCTGCCAAACCAGGGCATTCATGTACGCTTTGCCAAACACGACGACTTGGAAACGGTTGAGGCGGCTATTGATGAGAACACCCGCGCCCTGTTTTGTGAGTCCATTGGTAACCCCGCGGGCAATGTGGTTGACATTCAACAATGGGCCCAGATCGCCCATGCCCATGGCCTGCCGCTGATTGTTGATAACACCGTGGCCACCTCTTTCCTGTGCCGCCCAACATTCGGATGCGGCGCCTTGCCAAGTCGAAAAGTTTAAAGCTGAATGAATACGGCTTGTTTTATGCTGACAATACTAAGTTGCCGGGAATAAATCAGGAGCAAGACATCTTTGCAGCCCTTGGTCAAAAATATGTGCAACCAGAGGCTAGAAGATAATAGAGTCTAATTGTAGGAGTACTCGATATGTCTCTATCAAGCGATGTACTTGACCTCATCAACGAGATGGCCTTCCCGAAAAGTATGGCGGAGGGTAGGGTAACTAATTTGGGTAACTCTATTATCGACCATCTCCTTAAGGTGCTTAAGTGGAAAGATCCACGAAACGAGAAAAAACATATTAATGATATCAATGGCTGGATTATTCAAGTGTACGCAATTACTCTCCGCAATAATCGGAAAATCAAGCAACGGGATTATTACCAATGGCTATATCACGAACACTTGACTGGTCGACTAACTCCGAAGAAGCACCTTGACACGCTCAAGCGTCGAGGTTACGACAAGTTACCATCTCTTCGATCAGACGAGGAGGTGCTTAGTATGTTAGATCAGATTTATCAACAATTATCGTACGACTTAACACTTGATACAGTCCCAGACATCAGAACTTACCTACCAGGAGTATCCAAGTCAAAATAATTCCCTACCTGAAATACCTGGTCCTGATCAATCCTGGTCAGGACCCATCCCAATAAGTCTTAATTGTGTTGTTCTGGTTGAAAATATTTTGTCGAATTTTCATCAACTTCGCGGGTCCAAAGCCTTCTAGGGTGTGTCGCGAATGCTTAGACGTCAACAGTCGTCAATATATTATACTAATACAATATCAATTCCATTGAGCACATACGGAATTGAATTGAAAATACTCAATTGAGAGGAGATTACGTAATGCAGTGGAGGCCCCTTTGATCATGGCGCGGACATCATCGTCCACGCCTTGACCAAGTACATGGGCGGCCACGGCACCACCATCGCCGGCGCGGTGGTGGACTCGGGCAAATTTGATTGGACGGCAAACGCTGACAAATTTCCCATGCTCAACGAGCCTGACCCCTCCTACCACGGTGTCGTCTATACGGAGGCTCTCGGTCCCGCCGCCTTTATCGGCCGCTGTCGTGTAGTGCCGTTGCGCAACACCGGCGCTGCGTTATCGCCTTTCAACGCTTTTTTGATTATGCAGGGCTTGGAAACCCTCGGCTTACGTATGGAGCGTCACTGCGAGAACAGCGAAAAGGTCGCCAACTACCTGCAGAATCATGACAAGGTCGCGTGGGTCAACTATGCCACATTGGATGACAGCCCCTACAAGGCCACCTGCGACAAAATTTGTGGCGGTCGCGCCTCGGGCATTCTCAGCTTCGGCATCAAAGGAGGCATTGAGGGCGGCACCCGCTTTATCGATGCTCTGCAGATGATTTACCGTTTGGTCAATATCGGCGATGCCAAGACATTGGCCTGCCACCCGGCTTCAACAACCCACCGCCAGCTCAGCGAAGAAGAGCTGGCCTCGGCGGGCGTGAGCAAGGATTTAGTGCGCTTGTCCATTGGCATCGAACACATCGATGACATCATTGCCGACCTCGAACAGGCACTGGCCCAGGTGTAAGCCCGGCTCACGCCGCTCTAACAAGGCCACCCGAGGGTGGCCTTTCAACTGACGCCACCTTCGCTTTATTGGACGCCAAAACAATTTTATCCTTCGCGGGTCAAGCGTTCACAGCCGGTTGGCGTCGAATGTATTACAAGACGACACATCACCAGACGCCAGGCCGGTCCGGAACCAATGCACTCTTTGCGCTGAGGTGCCGTGGGTAAAGGATTCCGGGATAATATAGCCTTGACTCTGCTGCTGCAGACGATCATCGCCAATCGCACTGGCGGCTTTTAATCCTTCTTCAATATCGCCCTTTTCCAGCAGCTGGCGATTACTGTCGGCATGGTGCCCCCAAATACCGGCAAAGCAATCAGCCTGTAATTCCTGCAGCACGGATAATTTATTGGCTTCCGCCTTGCTCCGGCCCTGTTTAGCCTTCATAACCCTAGCGGAGATGCCAAATAGAGTCTGCACATGGTGGCCGATCTCGTGTGCGATGACATAGGCTTGGGCAAAATCCCCAGGGACACCATAACGGGAGCGCAGCTCATCGAAAAAGCTGAGATCAAGATATACCTTGTGATCACCGGGGCAATAAAAAGGCCCCATCGCTGCCTGGCCCATGCCACAGGCCGAATTGATCATGCCACGATAGACCACTAGCCGTGGCTCCTTATAGGTCTTACCAGCTTGTGCCAACAGATTTTGCCAGGTGAGTTCGGTATCCGCCAGTACCACGGACACAAACTCCATAAGCTCCGCTTCCTCAGCCGACTGGCGTATCTCGCCGCCTTCCCCGGAAGAGCTTGTTGTCTCAATATGACTTACCGGGGTACCCCCTAACAGATCGCCCAGTTCACCTCCGCTGAAATAGAAATAGGCACCGACACCTAGCACCAGCAGCAAGGTTCCTTTAATACCGAAAAACCGGATAGCTAGCGGCAGCAGCCGTATCAACCCGCCGCCTCCCCGTCCACCGACTGCAAAACCACGTCCGGATGAACCCCGCCGGTCCTCAATGTTATCGCTCTGTCGTCTACCCTTCCAACGCATGGCTATTCTCCTCAGCGCACGGATATACAAGGATATTAGGAAGAATAAACACCCTTGTGAACTGAAACAAGTTCATCTTGCCACATGTAGCATCGCCCTAAGCAGGTGGACCAGATCTGTCCCCTTGTCTATATAGTAATGCAAACGGCTTTGCTTCTCAGATACGCCAAAAATACACCGCCATTCCTCCCTACTACCGTCCAAGCCAGGAGCATAAGCCCTCTGGCTTCATAGCCCACGACTATACTATTTAATACACTGAATTAATGGAGGTACTTTACCGGTGAATAGTGACGGCAACATCCTGGTATTCAACAGCGGTAGTTCCTCGCTGAAGTTCCAACTGTTTGACATGGATGCAACCATGCCGGCCAGCACGGTGCGGGGAACCGTTCGAAACCTTGGTGATGATGCAATCTGCGAATGGGCTTACGGTGGCAAGCGGGAACACAGCTCTGTTTCCGCCTGCGATCACGGTACTGCCGCTCGATATGTGCTCGAATTATTGGAACCTATCACCAATGCCGACCAATCACTGCTGCATACCATTACCGCCATGGGGCACCGCATCGTCCACGGCGGCGATACCTTTACCGCCCCGACACTGCTCACGAGCCGCGCATTGACAGCCCTCGATGCCTTAAGCCCCCTGGCCCCGCTGCATAATCCGCCAGCCCTAGCGGTGGTGCGAGCATGTCAGGAACGGCTACCGGATATCCCCATGGCAGCCGTGTTCGATACGGCATTTTTTCACGAGCTGCCTGATTACGCCCGCGCTTACGCGCTGCCCGCCAAATGGATAAAAGGCTCACAGCCGATCCGGCGTTACGGTTTTCATGGACTAGCACATCGATATATGGCTGAGTGTTTTTCCGCCATCCATCCTCCTGACACCCCCTCAAGCAGGCTCATCACGCTGCAACTGGGCCACGGGTGTTCAGCCGCCGCCCTACGCGATGGGCATCCGCTGGAAACCAGCATGGGTTTCACACCCCTAGAGGGTTTGATTATGGCCACGCGGCCTGGCGATGTTGACGCTGGTGTAGTGCTGCATCTGCTCGAAGACGGCGCTAGGACGGCGAGTAACTTAAGCGAGGACCTAAATCATCGCGCCGGCCTGCTCGGGTTATCCGGTGTCAGCGCGGACATGGGAGAACTGCTGGCGCTGGAAGCACAAGGGCATTGCGGCGCGCATCTCGCCATCGAGGCATTCTGCCACCGTGCCCGCAAATACCTGGGTGCCTATCAGGTCGTGCTCGGTGGCGCCGATGCGATCCTGTTCGGCGGCGGTATCGGCGAGCACGCACCTGAGATCCGTGCGCGGATCTGTGCCGGACTGAGCTGGTGTGGACTAGAGCTGGATATACAGGCCAACGAGGCGGCAACCCCAGGTACCGAGGAACGAATATCCACGACTGATTCCCGCTTGGCAGCCTATGTGATTCCAGTCAACGAGGAGGCGCTCATCGCCCAGGACACCCGGCGCTGCCTGAGCACGCTGCTGACCTGAAGTATTCACTTTTTCATCTCTAATAAAAAGGAGACCACCATGGCACAAAGACCGCAAACCGAGCACGCCAAGCGCAGGATCGAGGAGGCGAGTCCGCTGGCAGCGGACGAGCTGCGCAACATAGACGCCTACTGGCGGGCGGCTAACTATCTGTCAGTAGGTCAGATCTACCTGCAGGACAATCCGTTGCTTACCGAGCCGCTCACACTGGAACACGTTAAGGCACGGCTGCTCGGCCACTGGGGAACCACGCCGGGATTGAATTTTATCTACGCCCACTTGAACCGCGTGATCAAGGCCCACGATCTCAATATGATCTATGTGACGGGACCAGGCCACGGTGCTCCGGGGCTGGTCGCTAACACCTGGCTAGAGGGCAGTTACACTGAAGTCTATCCAAATGTTCCCCAGAACGCGGCGGGCATGCAGCGGCTATTCAAGCAGTTCTCCTTCCCGGGCGGCATACCAAGTCACGTCGCCCCGGAAACGCCAGGTTCAATTAACGAAGGCGGCGAACTCGGCTATGCCTTAGCCCATGCCTACGGCGCAGTGTTTGATAACCCGGACCTGATCGCCGCCTGTGTAGTGGGCGATGGCGAGGCCGAGACCGGCCCCCTCGCCACGGCCTGGCATTCCAACAAATTTCTCAACCCTGCGTGCGACGGCGCGGTACTGCCGATCCTCCATCTGAACGGCTACAAAATCGCCAACCCTACCGTGCTGGCGCGCATCAGCCGTGAGGATTTAAAAAACCTGCTTGTTGGCTACGGCTATCACCCCTATGTGGTGGAAGGTGATAAACCGGAGCAAATGCACCCGCTGATGGCGGCTACTCTCGACCAGGTAGTGGCCGAAATTCAAACGATTCAACACGCTGCGCGCAGCCAAGGCGCTACCCCCTGCACACGCTGGCCAATGATCGTTCTGCGGACCCCGAAGGGCTGGACCGGCCCCAAGGAAGTCGACGGTAAAAAAACCGAGGGCTACTGGCGCTCACACCAGGTACCGTTGGCCCAACTGGCTGACAAACCGGAACACCTGCGGCTACTAGAAGAATGGATGAAGAGCTACCGTCCCGAGGAATTGTTCGACGGACAAGGTACCCTGCGGCCAGAACTGGCGGCGCTAGCACCCCAGGGCGAGCGGCGCATGGGCGCCAACCCACACGCTAACGGCGGGCTGTTACTCAAGGATCTGCGGTTACCCGAGTTCCGCGATTATGCCATTAGCATAACCGGTCCCGGCGCGGAGCTGGCGGAGGCAACTCGAGTCATGGGCGGCTATTTACGCGACGTGATGAAGCTGAACATGGATAACCGAAATTTCCGCGTAATGGGACCGGACGAGACCAGTTCCAACCGCCTCGATGCCTTGTTCGAAGTGACTGATCGTACCTGGATGGCAAAAACACTGCCAGAGGACGAGCACCTTGCGCCGGATGGCCGAGTGATGGAGATCCTCTCCGAACACACCTGCCAGGGCTGGCTAGAAGGCTATCTGCTCACCGGCCGACACGGCCTATTTTCCTGCTACGAAGCCTTCATTCACATTGTCGATTCCATGTTCAACCAGCATGCCAAATGGCTTAAAGTCACCGGCAAGGAAATTCCTTGGCGCCGCCCCATCGCCTCGCTCAACTATCTCCTAACTTCCCATGTGTGGCGCCAAGACCACAACGGTTTTTCACATCAAGATCCCGGCTTCATCGATCACGTCGTGAACAAGAAGGCGGATGTGATCCGAGTTTATCTACCGCCGGACGCCAATACACTCCTATGCGTCACCGACCACTGCCTGCGTTCGCGCAACTTTATTAACGTCATCGTCGCCGGTAAGCAGTTCCAGCCCCAGTGGCTCGCCATGGATGCGGCCGTCAAGCACTGCGCCGCAGGCATCGGCATCTGGCGGTGGGCCAGCAATGACCAGGGCAGCGAACCAGACGTAGTGATGGCCTGTGCTGGTGACGTGCCAACCCTGGAGACCTTAGCGGCAGTGGATATTCTACGCCATCATCTGCCCGAACTTAAAGTGCGGGTTATCAACGTGGTGGATCTCATGACCCTGCAGGACAAAGAGGAGCATCCCCATGGGCTCTCGCACAAGGACTTCGATACGCTTTTTACTACCAATAAACCCATCATCTTTGCCTACCATGGTTATCCTTGGTTGATTCATCGCCTCACCTACCGGCGCACTAATCACAAGAATCTACACGTACGCGGTTACAAGGAAGAGGGAACGACCACCACCCCCTTTGACATGGTCGTCCTTAACGATATGGATCGGTTTGACCTGGTAGCGGATGTCATCGATCGCGTGCCTAAGCTAGGATCAACGGCAGCCTATCTCAAACAATGGCTCCGGGACAAACATATCGAACATAAGCAATACATCACCCAGCACGGGGTGGATATGCCAGAGGTGACGCAATGGCAATGGGGCAAGAGCGGCGGTTGAACCAGACATTGTTCGACGTTGGAATTAAACATGGATGTTGAATGACCCCCTAGCCGAGTTGCGAAGTGAAACGGCGCAAGAGGCGCGTGGAGGGTGGTACCCAACTGATAAGCCTTGCGCGCTAAGTCGTAGCCAGCTTATCGGCGCCCTGAGAAGCGCGAATTCTCCAGGCCGATGAGGTGTTGTAGGAACAAAATCGACATCAGTCATGGCGAAACTCCAAGGTGACATCCTTCCTGCCCTCAAGGACAGAGATTTCCACGGCGCTCAGGTGCGGCATTAAGCCGCCCTGAGCGCCGCTTCAGCGGATGCCGAAGGCCCTAGGATCGCCTGTACTCCCTTGATGGCAACTGTAAAAAATAGCCTTTCTCCCTGAGCATTTGCATCACCTCCCTGGTATTGGCTTGGGCCAGGGAGATCTCGGAGTGCAACTCTAGCCTCATCACAAACTCTAGTTCTCCGAGCATTTCCAATAGCTTTGCAGGTACGCGGGAAAAATTATCCTGGGCTTCCACATAGAGGTAGCTATCGTTTTTTTTACGACTTCGATAAATGGCGCAGGCTTGTGCCGTTTCTTCTCCCGCTGCTTGTTCTCTCCCTATTTCCATCCAGACCCGGGTTTCAGGAAAAAAATGGGCTAGACCCTCCAAAACCCCGGCGCTGTAATAACCATTAAGCCCCATAAAGCCACCCCGGGCAAGATAAAGCTGCTGTCTATGCTCTGGCGGAAGGCGGCGGAGGGCTTCCTGGCGCACTTCTTCCTGGGCATTACGGACCAGAATAGCTTGGAGACCACTGGTTAATACTTCCAGGTCGTTGCCACTATCCCCCGCAAAAACGGTATGCCTTTTATCGAAATGCCGACGCTCCATTAAAAAACGAATGGCATGGAGTTTGTTGGCCCGCTTTGGCAGTATATCGAGCAAGCCGATCCGGGCAGTTTCATCCACGCTCCAAATGAAAGAAGCCTGGATTTTCTGAGCTTGTAACCGCTGCTCCAATTGGGAGATCAGGTTCTTCCAATCTAGATCTGGCGAAGCATAATAGCTGAGCTTATAGCGGTTTTGCTTTTCCGGTTCTTGCAACCGCAGTGGGGTAATATCAGCAAAAATTTTTGCCAACTCAGTCTGGTTTATTTCTCGCCAATCCTGGCCAATCTCTTTGCTCCAATCTTCCCAAGGATGCCATTGGTTATCTGTAATTTGATAGATAGTCGTCCCTACATCACCAATGGCAAAGTCAGGAAGAGGAAGATCATATTCTCCAATGGCGCTTTGGATAAGCGCCTTATGACGGCCGCTGACATAGGTCAAGGTAATTTCAGGGCGCTGGGTCAAGCGTCGCAACCGAAGCCGCGCCTGGGGCGACTCCCCTTGCTGGCCGTTGGGAAGCAGGGTTCGATCCAGATCGGAGCACAGCAAAATTTCTTGTTTCACAGCAATTCCCGGATTAAGTCTGGAAACGTGAGGGACTCTTTCCTTGGGTATCCAGACGTTCATATTCTGCAATTACCTGAGCGCCAAACAGCACAATAATGGCTGCCGCTTCCAGGCTCAATAGAATCATCACCACTGCCGCAAATGAGCCATAGATGATATTAACAAAGGATAAGGTTGAAAAATACCATACCAGTCCCTGCCGGGTGAGTTCCCATAGCAGCGTGGCCACCATTCCACCAATCAAAGCATGACGGAATGCAATCCGGCCCACGGGCATGACCAGATAAAGGGAAGTCAACAGCAAGATTTCACCTAATAAACCCACGATATAAATCCCGATGGCGTAATAACTGCCAAAGATGCTACCTAACACAGGAACAGTGCGATCATCCAGGGTATGCAAGGCGCTACTTACTAGAGTCACGACGAACAATCCTAATCCCAGCAGGCATAAATAACAGAAGGGCAGAATTGCCGAGACCAAAAAATGGCGTCGATGAATCGCCACCCGATGAGAAAAGATAACCGATATGGCATTTTCCAGCACGGTAAACGCCATTGAACTAAAAAACAGCAGCACAAAGAAACCCACCACGCCGATTACTTTCCAATTTTCCACAAATTCCGCAATCTGCTGGGTCAGAACTTCCGCCTGCCCTGGCGCGATGAGTGCCAGATAATCATGGGTAGCTTCCAACAGCTGGTCCGAAGCAATCACCTGGGAAAGTCCCACCAAAATCAGGGCAAACATAGGAACCAACGATAACAAGGCGTAATAAGCGACAGCCCCTGCCAACAATAACCCTTGGTTGGCACGAAAACCGACGATAACCCGCACGAGGAAATACAGCGGCTGGGCGAGAATAAATTGGACTCGGCGTGAAAGATTCCTCATACCTTGTCAACCTGCAAAGCTATTGCAACGGTTCCCTTTCTTATGAAGCAGATGCTAAAGGCAGCGAAATTAAACAATACTTCATTCCCAACAATAATCCTATTTTTAAGGATAGAGGGCTATTCCCCCAATGTAAAAAACTGATATTTTTACATACTAATTTCTGTCCACTTTATTCGTTGTTGAAGCACGGGATAATTAAGGTCTTTGAGTACAAAAATTCCACCATCAGATGAGGATGACTTTATAAGGGGAGATGTAGATTGAGGACAAAATTTATAGGTACTGGGAGACCATGCCAATGGACTTCTCTACACAGGCCCCATTAGCTGTCTGCCATCACTGCGATTGGGTGATGACCTTGCCACGACTGCGGCCGGGCGAGACCGCTTGCTGCCCTCGATGCGGGCACAAATTACCTGGCCAACAGCACACCTCAATTCAGAACCAACTTGCCTGGGCTAGCGCGGCATTAATCATGTTGACAGCCGCCATCGCCTTTCCCTTTGTAAGCTTCGAGGTACAGGGGATTAAACACACCATTATCGTGGCGGATACCGCACTAGCCCTATTTGACTACGATTTTCCATTCTTGGGATTGATCGTGCTTACGACCACGATTTTGTTGCCAGCCACCTATCTACTGGTCCTCCTTTACCTTCATGGAGTGCTGGCTTCGGGCCGTCGCCCCAGGTGGGCGAAAACACTAGCACGGCTGCTGACAAGCATTAAGCCTTGGATGATGAGCGATGTGTTTGTAGCCGGAGTGCTGGTAAGTATGATCAAGGTGCTCTCCCTGGCGAATCTACAGTTTGGTCCCGCCTTTCCGGCTTTTTGCGCCTACGCCGTGCTGTTGCTAAAGTCCATCGCTACCTTCGATCCTTGGACCTTGTGGAAGATCATCGGCGACCCGGCTGACCCGCCGGTCGATCTCGCCCCCGGCAATACCGCGGCTACCCAAGGAGCCGCTGGTTGCGCCCGCTGCGGGGCCATCGTCAACACCACTAACCAGGCACGTTGCCCACGCTGTGGTCGCCGTTATATTGCACCCGACCCGCGCCAATTGCAGACCACCTGGGCATTGCTCATCGCAGCGGGCATCTTGTATATTCCGGCCATGGTCTATCCCATCATGATCACTACCGAGTTCGGTAGAGCCTCGCCACAGACTGTAGTGGGCGGTGCCCGACTTTTAGCGGAAACGGGTTCCTGGCCCATCGCTCTGGTCATCTTCATAGCCAGCATCGTCGTGCCTATCGGTAAGGTGCTCGCCCTTGGCTGGCTGTGTTTGCAGGCGCAAGCGGGTACCGGGCGCAACGCTTATGACAGACTCAGGCTGTACCGGATGGTCGAGATAATCGGCCGCTGGTCGTTCCTTGATGTATTCGTGGTCGCTCTGCTAACCGCTCTGATTCAAGCGGGTGAGTTAATGCGCGTTCAGCCTAGCCCCGGTGCGGTTATCTTTGCCATTGTAGTGATTCTCACCATGCTGGCGGCAATGGCCTTTGACCCCCGTTTGATCTGGTGGTCTCATGAAAAATGAGTGACACGCTGACCAAGGCCAAGATACGCTCACCGCGGCGGATGAATCTCTCACCGGTCTGGTTGGTCCCCCTCGTGGCCGCGCTGATAGGCGCCTGGCTACTGTACCGGAATATCGCATCCCAAGGCCCGGAGATCGTATTACGGCTTGATAACGCCGAAGGCGTGGAAGCTGGTAAAACGGTAGTCAAACTGCACAATGTGGATGTGGGATTGGTAGAGAAGGTGCGTCTATCCAAGGATTACACGGGGGCCGTCGCTGAAATCCGCATGAAGGCAGACATGGACCCCTTGTTGGTAAAGGACACTCAATTCTGGGTGGTCAAGCCCCGCGTGGGGCGGGAAGGCATTAGCGGCCTGAACACCATTCTCTCCGGTGCTTACATCCAGATGCGCCCAGGCAACGATCAAAGCTCGGCCCGCCACTTCAAAGCGCTTGATCAACCTCCCACAATCCGCACCGGCGCTGCGGGGCTGTCTCTGGAGCTGATCAGCACGGGCGATATTTCGTTAACCATCGGAGACCCCATTGTCTATCAAGGCCAGGAAGTTGGCCGAATTGATAGCGCGGAATTCAATGCCCAAACGCTAGAAATGCACTATGGTGTATTGATCCGTGCTCCCTTCGACAAGCTCATCACCCAAAATACCCAATTTTGGCCCCGCTTCGGCATTGCCTTTGAGATTACTTCCGAGGGAGTACGGGTACAAACAGGTACGCTTGAAGCAATGCTGGCGGGCGGCGTCACGTTTGGCGCCCCTCCAAAGTTAAAGGGCGGGAAAAAAGTCCAACAGGGTGCTAAATTTCGGCTGTATCCATCGCGCCAGATCGCCCAGCAGGACCGGTACGACCATCAATACAAGTACGTTATTCTATTCGACGACTCGGTGCGCGGTTTGTACCCAGGAGCCACTGTCGAATTTCGTGGCGTACGGGTAGGCACGGTGCTCAACGTCCCCTTCTTTGGCGGTGGCTTCGGTATGGAATATTCTAAGACCTTTCGCATCCCGGTATTGATCGCCTTCGAACCGCAGCGGCTGACAGGCACTACCTGGGCGCAGCTCGATCAAAAAGCCTGGCAGCAACAGCTCAGCCGTTTGTTCCCTAGAGGATTACGGGCCACTATAAAGACAGCTAATCTGTTCACCGGTGCAATGTTTGTGGATCTCGCTTTCACGGACCAGAAAAGCGCCCACGATGAAGCGGGGTTTCAAGGCCAGTACCCGTTGCTCCCCAGCCACAGCAGCGGGCTGGCCAATATCGAGGAGAAGGCCACCCGGCTATTGGGTAAACTCGATGCACTGGAACTTGCACCGGTGCTGACTAAGCTGCAACGCGCCCTAGAAAGCACCAGCGAAGTCATGAATAAATCCCAAATTACCATGGCTCGGCTGAATTCAATTCTTGGCGGCGAGGCCATGCGCGAGCTCCCCGCTGAGTTCAATGCAACCCTAGATGAATTACGGAAGACCCTACACAGTTATCAGCAAGGAGCGCCCGTCTACGATAAACTCAACCGCTCCCTTGGCCGACTGAATCAGGTGCTGGATGATCTCGCCCCCTTCGTGGAAACGCTGCATGATGCTCCTTCAGCACTCTTTTTCGGCGGTAATGCCCCTGAAGATCCTATTCCCCAAGCCGCCAAATGAAGCGCAGGCCCATAGCTCTAATGGCAGCGGTCTTCATGCTAGGCGCTTGTGCCACGACGCACCCTCAACCCTGGCTGTATTCGCTGACTACCGCTACAAGCCCAGCTCCATCCAACGAGACCCACGTTGCAAGAACAGCGTTAATCATGAACCCAATTCACGCTGCTGAATTTCTGCAACATGCTGGCATTGTCTATGAAACCGCACCCCACCGCTTGAACGTGGCCCGGCAACATCGCTGGGCCGATCCCCTAACCGTGCAACTACACCAGTATATTTATAATAGCCTCACCAGGCAGCTGCCTGCTGTAGCTGTTTATCCAAATACCGGCAACGCGCCGCTCAAGGCATGGCAGCTTACCGTTGAATTCAATAGCTTTCATGGACGCTTTGACGGCAAGGCGCTGGTGGCCGGTGGCTGGCGATTACGCAACGGAGATGGCGGCGTGGTAGCCCAAGGCTCATTCAATCAGGCCATCCCCCTTACAGAGGATGGTTACGAGGCACTTGTAGCCGCACTTTCCAAGGGTTTAGCTCGGATTGCGGATAGCATCGCCGGCGCGATTGAGAAACTATTGCCAAATCAAGCCGCTGCCCTCCAAGGCAGGTGCAAAAATGATTGTTTTTCGGCTTTTCCCTTGCGCCTTTGAAGCCACCAATACTGATAGATAACCTTGAGCCACGATCTTGTTGACTCTATACTTTTAAATTCAGGTAGGTTAACTTTATATTTCAAAAATAAATTATTGGGTGGATAGGCCATAATGAATAAAAAACTTTTTCGTAACGGTTCCCGGGTAGTTTTATTGTTCCTAATCGCAGCACTGACGAATGCAGCCTATGCCTACGGCGGGAGTAGTAGCCGCGCCCAATCAAGTAGCTGTAAAACCGTAAGAATTTCCGAAGAAAACCCAGCGCCCAAGGCAATTATTCCCGAGCTATCCAAGTTCTCCTTCGTGGCAAGTTCGGATGCGCGGGAGTCAAGTATTGCCGTCAAGATTCGCGGCCAAGAAGGCGAGCTAACGATCACCCAACAACCCAATAAGAGTTACCTGGTCAAAGGGCATTTTCCTGAACCTATTACTGAGGCGCAGTACGTCAGGATCGATATCCTGTCAGAATCCGTCCAAGGCTGCCCCAGCCATCATCATTACCTGGTACAAGTTGAACCCGAAGGCCAATCGGACGAAGAGTAATCTTTCCTCTTCTTTCTCGTTCAATATGCTTTCTTTTCCTGGACGCTGGCTCACGCTAGCGTCCTCACTCCAGCCGTTATTGATGGCTCGGCTATATCCCCTTAGCAATAAGGCAAATATAGCTGGAAATTGTCCCCTGGAATATCACTCGTTTCCTTGCCGGCAAACTTTAACCGTCCAGGGTAGAAACAACTTGAAATAGAATTTACGACTAGAAACTCTCCTTTTCCAGCAAATCCCAGGAACGAATTTTAGTAAAACTGCGAGTAGCTCTCTCTCTAAACCCCTCTGGCGTTTTAATTATAAACAGAGCGGCGATTTGCTCTTGCTCGGCCAATCGTAATCCTTGTTCCGGCCCAAGCACCAACAGCGCTGTAGCTAAAGCGTCCGCGCGCATAGCGGTGGCATTGACTACGGTTACCGAAGCAAGTTGATGAGTAATAGGCCAACCCGTTCGCGGATCGAGCGTATGCGAGTAACGCTTGCCATCCTGCTCAAAGTAATTGCGATAATTGCCTGAAGTAGCCACCGCGCCAGAATCTAGCTCTAGGATACGCTGCACCCGGCGTTCACCTGCTACCGGTCGCTCAATCGCAATTCGCCACGGGGTACCCTTCGGACCGTGTCCTTTGATTCGTTCTTCCCCACCAATATCCACCAGATAATTGTAAATGCCTTGGGCCTCCAAAAATTCCGCGATACGATCCACGCCATAGCCTTTAGCAATTGCCGAAAGATCTACATAAATATCTCCCCGCTTCTTCCTGACAGCAGGGGGTGAATGCCGTATCTGCAGCTGCTTAAAACCGACCCTTTCTTTCTCAGCCTCCATCTCCCGCCGCGAAGGGACTTCATTGGTATAGAATCCGGGACCAAACCCCCAGAGGTTAACCAGTGGCCCTACCGTCACATCCAAGGCGCCTTTACTTAACCGGCTAATGCCCTGAGCTTCTTCCAACACCTTGACGATCTCCGCGGAAACGCTGATCCAATCAGTACGCTTATTACGGTTAAAGCGGGATAGCTCGGAATCCGCTTGGTAAGTGGACATCAATCCATTAATTTCTTCGAGTAACCGGGCGATATTTCGATCCAATATTTTGGGGTCGATCCCGGCAGGCAGATCTGTGATCTTGACGGAATATCCCGTGCCCATGGTAGCGCCGCTCAACCAGGTCAGACGATCCTCTTCTGCCGACTCCGTGCAAGCAGTTACTACCAGGCAGAGCAGGATGCCTACCAGGCTAAATAGACGGAGAATCAATTTCAAAATCCAGGGCATCGGAATTAATACAATATCGCTGACCTGTGGGCGCGGGGCCATCACCAAAGACATGGCCCAGGTGGGCATCGCAACGGGCGCATCTAACCTCAATTCGACTCATGCCGTGGCTATCATCCGAATGCTTTTCCAGGGCCTGACTGTCGATGGGATTCCAAAAACTCGGCCAGCCGCTTCCGGATTCATATTTTTGTTCCGAGCTAAACAAAGGGCTGCCGCAACATACGCAGCAATAAGTTCCCTCTTCCTGATGGTGGTAGTATTTTCCGCTAAAAGCAGGCTCGGTCCCCGCTTCCCGGGTCACACGATACTGCTCTGGCGTAAGTTGCGCTTTCCACTCCGCTTCGGTTTTGTGGATCTTTCCCATTAGAACCTCCTTAATTAATTTCCTCGCGGCTCTGTCCTGACTTTTAGCCGCTTATTTGCCGACACGCTCTTCATCCTTCTTTAATTTAGTTTTTAAAAGGAAAATCCTTGAAGTGCTCCTGATACGCTCTTTTATCATACTTTTATTTTGCGCCGAGCTGTATAGGGCCATACGTGCCGGCCGGACAGCGGCGGTCACGATTGAGCAACTGTTCCACTTCAATAAAACATGCGCAAAACTGAAAATTAAAGGTTAAAATGCTTTTCGCAGGCACGCAGTATGTATTATAAGCACGCCCATAAAAAGCAGCTTTCTGCAAACCCGCTGGGAACGGGATCTCAGTTCTACCATAGGGTGTCAGTAGTGCGGCTGGTTGTTTGCTAGCGTTTCATAAATAAATGAACAAGAAGAATATGCTCTCTGATTCAGAAGTTCAAAACTCACGCGGCAACTTTCAAAGAATATCCACCAAAAGATATTGGATTGAAGCAGTAGCCGGTATATCCACGGGGTAATGAGACGTGCGCTAATCAGGCAGGTGAACTCATGGCCGCTTCCCGTTGTATTTGCGATCCTCTGTGCTCACTTGTCGCGGCTGCCGACGGTGACTGCCGGTACTGTCGATGAGTGGGTCCGTAGCTTTGCCGAGAGCGAGATCATTTTTCAGCGCTCGACCTCCAATGCCCCATTCTTGCCCCTAGCCTTCGCCAATACGAGCTTTTACAACGATGCCGAAGTCAGGCGCCCAAACGCCGAGCCCTTATCCTTCGATCAAACGGATGATCTCCCAGGGAGCCGTGCTGCCGTTCCTGGCAAGCTCCCGCGATGTCCTGTTCATTGGCGAATGGATCGGCTGGTCCCACTTTGATACGCAAGATTCAGATTTCAAATCATTCGGCCTTCTTTCAGTCGGTATCCCAATCGGCTGGCTGCGCCAGATAGACGATAGCTGGCAAACCATGGGCGGTGTCTTCGCGCGCTACGTGCAAAGCGACCGGCTATGTGGTGGGCCTTGGGCTTTTATCTGGACGTGGGGCCAGGTGAAGACCTACTTGCCCTATCTCGGAGCATCCTGGGAAATCAACAATCAGTGGACACTCAGCGCTATCCTGCCCTGGCCAGCGCTGCTGTATGCCCCGACCAAAGACACCCTATTCCGTTTTGGCGCGGCTCCATCCGGAGCCTCTTGGTCGCTACGTCCGGGCGATGAACGAGTCTCCTTCATCCTCGATAGTTGGGATTTGGGCTTGGCCGCCGAGCGCAAGGGTTCAGGGCAATTGCTGGCTCATGATCGAGGCGGGCGTCGGTGGCCTGCGCGGGCTGCGTATCACCGGAGGAGAATTACGCGATTCAGAGCTTGACATCGGCCGCAGCCCTTATGTCAGTATTGGGATCAATTAACGGCCAGCGTTGCTGAATTATTGAAGAAAATATATAAAGTATCCCGAGAACACAAGAGGGCACATGGGAAAACGCAACTTTTCAGATGCCCAGCCTAAAATAATGGATGATCCACTTCACCGCCAAATTTCTGTTTCCCTTCATAAAGTAAATAGCGCACATGAGATATCTAATAACTAAATTCATGCTCATCTTAGTCTCCAGCCTGGGGCTGGCCGCCGCTGTTGCAGGCAATCAATCCGGAGCAAGCGGACCGAACCCAGCGGCGGTGTTCTGCGCCTACCAGGGAGGCGAGTATCTACTTGCCAGCGGCGAGTGCAGGCTAAAGGATGGCGCTGTCGTGGATGCCTGGACCCATTACCGCGAACACCATCAGGACCAAACAGACTCCGTGCCCCTTGCAAACGCCACTCTGCAGGGTGACGAAGTAATTCAGACGCCCATTGGCAACATCGAACTCATTGACAGCTACTTCGACGACGATGCTTCCAGGCGCCTATTCGACCAGATGGACTACCAGCGTGCGGCGCAAAGCTATATCTGGAGCACACCACTGGTCAGCATTACGACCTGGCGCGATAACCAGGGAAAGGCATTCGGGGTGGAAAACGCCACCGATTTCGTGGTTCTTAAATCCCTGAAAGAAAAACGGGGCATCGTCACCGGCAACCTGACGACGCCGTATATTTTCAACTTCATTAGCCTCGAAGCCGGAGCGGTGCAGATCGAGTATCCAGCCGGCAAGACCGCGGGCGCCGTGCTGGATTTCTGGCAACGACCGGTGTTCGATCTGGGACTGACCGGCCCGGACAAAGGCAAAGGCGGTACCTATATCGTCGTCGGACCCGAAGATAATTTGGAGAAATACAAGCAAGACGGCGTGAACGTCTATCAAAGCGCCACTAACAACATCCTCATCGGCCTGCGTATCCTGGGGCAAGACCCTGGCTATTTCGGCAAATTCACGGCGGCGTATAAAATGGGGCGTGTCGGCGAAGATCTTGCGCCGAGCAATTTCATCACAGGCAAGGACGTTGAGTGGAGCGCCACGGCGCCCCGTGGGCTTGAATATTGGAAAAAGCTCTCGGCAATCATCAACGAGGAGCCGGTCCGCGAGATCGACAAACCCTGGATGGCAATGCTGAAGCCGCTCGGCATTGTGAAAGGCCAGGAGTTCAATCCGGACGAGCGCCAGCAGGCGATCCTGATGAACGCCGCAGCGATGGGCGAACTAATGACCCGCAACCTGCAAACCAACCCTCGCTACACCGAACCCTATTGGAAGGGAACCCACTGGTACAAGAGCTTCGACTTCCACCCCGAGCAGGAAACCGACACCATCCAGGAAATCGACCAACGCGGAACCTGGTTCTACGAAGCGGTCTCCAGCACCAAGGGCATGCTCGACCCGCAGCCGGGCAGCGGTCAAGTCTACATGACTGCCAAGCGTGACAGCGATGGCAATTTGCTACGCGCCGATAGAAACTACAAGTTGCATGTGCCAAAGGATGTACCGGTCAAGCAGTTCTGGTCACTCACCCTCTACAGCGAAAATACCCGCCGTCCCTATGACAATGGCGGGACCGAGATCTCCGACGTCAGCCTCGGCAGTCGGACGGAGGGCCTGAAAGTTAACGACGATGGTAGCATCGACCTGTTCGTTGGGCCGGAGACTCCCAAAGGGTTCGAAAGCAATCACCTCAAGACCGTCGATAATGACGGCTGGTTTGTCTACTTCCGCCTCTATGCACCGGAGCAGGCATTCTTCGACAAGACGTTCAAGCTCGGCGATTTCAAGATAGTCGAATGACTAGACGGGATCGGCGTCTCTTCCGTCTCTAGAGGACAGGGTAACCTAAAAAACAGGAAAAAAACAATGAAGATATTACTTAGTATCTTATCCGCAGTTCTATTGCTGGGAGCCCTACCCGCCTGGGCCCAGGAAGGCAAACCCAACATCATTTTGATTGTTGGCGATGATGTCGGCTATGGTGATCTCGGCGCCTACGGCGGCGGCAAAGGCCGGGGCATGCCAACGCCTAATCTCGACCAGCTCGCCGACGAGGGAATGACGTTTTTCTCATTTTACGCCCAGCCCAGCTGCACGCCGGGGCGGGCAGCCATGCAAACCGGACGGATACCCAACCGCAGTGGCATGACCACGGTAGCATTCCAAGGCCAGGGCGGCGGACTTCCAGCCGCGGAGTGGACCCTGGCTTCGGTTCTGAAGACGGCCGGCTACAATACATTTTTCACTGGCAAATGGCACCTGGGGGAAGCCGACTACGCCTTGCCCAACGCCCAGGGCTACGACGAAATGAAATACGTCGGTCTCTACCACCTGAACGCCTACACCTATGCTGATCCCACCTGGTTCCCGGATATGGGGCCCGAGCTGCGGGCCATGTTCAAAAAAGTGACCAAGGGCTCGCTGTCCGGCAAGGCTGGCGAGAAAGCGGTCGAGGATTTCAAGATTAACGGCCAGTATGTTAATAAACCCGACGCAAGCACGGAAGAGTACCCCGATGGCGTAGTCGGAATCCCCTACTTCGACGGCTATGTGGAAAAGGCGGCCCTCGAGTATCTCGACAAGGCAGCCAAGTCGGACACGCCTTTTTTCTTAAACGTTAACTTCATGAAGGTACACCAGCCAAATCTGCCCCACCCGGATTTTGAGCATAAGTCCCTGTCAAAGTCGAAGTATGCCGATTCGATCGTGGAAATGGATGCGCGTATCGGCGCCATCATGGACAAGGTCCGCGGGCTTGGACTTGACGATAATACGCTGGTCTTTTTCACCACCGACAATGGCGCCTGGCAGGACGTCTACCCGGATGCGGGCTACACGCCGTTCCGTGGCACCAAGGGCACCGTGCGCGAAGGCGGCAACCGCGTGCCGGCGATCGCCTGGATGCCGGGCAAAATCAAGGGCAATACCAAAAACCACGACATTCTCGGCGGTCTTGATTTAATGGCGACCTTTGCCACCATTGCGGGCGTGGATCTACCCCAGGAGGACCGCGAAAACAAGCCCATCATTTTCGATAGCTACGACATGTCGCCAGTGCTGTTTGGTACCGGCAAATCCGAACGGGATTCCTGGTTTTACTTCACCGAGGATGAGTTAACCCCAGGCGCGGTACGCGTCGATAACTACAAAGCCGTCTTCAACCTACGTGGAGACGACGGCCAGGCAACGGGGGGTCTCGCAGTCGACAGCAATCTCGGTTGGAAGGGCGCTGAAAAATACGTGGCTACGGTGCCCCAGATCTTTGATCTCTGGCAGGACCCGCAGGAGCGCTACGACATTTTCATGAACAATTACACGGAACGAACCTGGACTCTGGTAACTATCAACGCCGCCATCCAGGAGAAGATGAAAACCTATGTGAAGTATCCCCCACGGAAACTTCAGAGCGAGATCTACACGGGACCCATCACGCTCACCCAATACCAGCGGTTCAAGTATGTACGTGAGCAGCTTGAGAAAGAAGGGGTCAACCTCCCCCTGCCAACAGGGAACTGACGGGATAGTTTTTTCCAGGCTTTCAACAAGCTATCATGGCTATAAAATCGTGGTCCGCTCCGGAGCGGACCACGATTTTCCAGTGTAGGAACAAAACAATGAGATCAGTCATCAAACTTTCGCCCATGGGCATCGCATCTGTAGTGCTGACGCTCGCCATGACCGTTGCCCACGCCACCGACCCGCTGCCATCCTGGAACGACGGCGAAGCCAAGTCAGCCATTATCGAATTTGTTCAGCGCATCACCCGTAAGAATTCGCCGGATTTCGTGCCGGAACCAGAACGTATTGCAGTATTCGACAACGATGGCACCTTGTGGGCCGAACAGCCCCTGTATTTCCAACTCATCTTCGCGCTAGATCGCGTCAAGGCGCTGGCGCCAAAACATCCTGAATGGAAGAGCAAGGAACCCTTCGCTTCGCTGCTGAAGGGCGATGTGAAAACCGCGCTTGCGGGGGGCGAGCACGCAGCTCTCGAGATCATGAGGGCTACCCACGCGGGCACCACCGCGGCCCAGTTTGAAAAAATCGTGAAGACATGGATCGCCACCGCGCGGCATCCAACGGCCGGCCAGCCCTATACCAACATGGTCTATCAACCGATGCTGGAGGTACTGGGCCACCTCCGCGCCCATGGTTTCAAGACCTTCATTGTTTCCGGCGGCGGCGTCGAATTCATGCGCCCGTGGGTCAATGAAGTTTATGGCATACCACCGGAGCAGGTGATTGGAAGCAGTATTAAAACGAAGTTCGAAATGCAGAACGGCAACCCGGTATTGATCCGTCTGCCGGAAATCAACTTCATTGACGATAAGGCAGGCAAACCGGTAGCGATCAACCAGCATATCGGCCGCCGCCCTATCGCAGCGTTTGGGAATTCCGATGGGGACTTGCAAATGCTGCAGTGGACCACGGCCGGGGAGGGACCGCGATTGGCGCTCTACGTTCACCACACCGATGGCGAGCGCGAATGGGCCTATGATCGCAAATCCAAGATCGGCCGATTGGACAAGGGCCTCGACGAAGCACAGACGAAAGGTTGGACGGTTGTCGATATGAAAAAAGACTGGAAGGTCATCTACCAGAGCAAGGCCCAATAGAATTTGAGCTCGCCGCTGGGAAATAGCGCACCGGCGGGTGATAGACTTCGCTTCATGTAGTGAAATTATGAAATACGCCAGAGGCTGTCATTGAATTCAAATATTTGGAACCTTCTTGGGAATACGTCCCAAGCTACTTACCTGTTTCTCGCGCTAGCCATGGCGTGCCTGACCGCGTGCAATAACCCGGATGAAAACCTACAAAGTGAAAGTAAGCAGACAACAGTAACGCCGCAGCCTTTACCTAAACCTCACTATGTGGGCGGAAAGCATTGCCAGAGCTGTCATGGGAGCCAATATGCTGACTGGCAAGGCTCCCATCACGATCTCGCCATGCAGGAAATCAATGATGAATCCGTATTGGGGGATTTTAACCATGCCCAGTTTGAATACGCTGGCGTCACCACCGAATTCTTTCGAGAAAACGGCCAGTTTATGATTCGAACGGAGGGACCCAATGGAGCACTGAAGACCTATCCGGTTGCTTATACATTCGGTGTCTACCCGCTGCAACAATATTTACTGGCATTACCTGGCGGCCGGCTTCAAGCTTTTGGTATTGCCTGGGACTCAAGGCCAGAGGAGGAAGGAGGTCAGCGCTGGTTTCATCTTTATCCCAATGAGCAAGTATCCCCTCAAGACCCTTTGCATTGGACGAAGCATAGCCAGAATTGGAACTTTATGTGCGCCGAGTGCCATTCCACCCATCTGGAAAAAAATTACCGGCCCAGAGGGCGAACCTACAACACCCAATGGTCAGACATCGACGTATCCTGCGAAGCTTGCCACGGTCCCGCATCCAACCATTTATTATGGGCGAAGGAGGAACGCAGCCCAAAATACCGCTTTGATGGCAACAAAGGCTTAACGCACCTATTCAATGAACGGGAAGGCGTACACTGGAGTATTAATAAGGTCACGGGCCAACCGCAGCGCAGCCAAGCACGGCCAACAGCAACAGAAATCCAAGTATGCGCGGCTTGCCATTCACGCCGCAGTCAATTTTTTGAGGATGATCGACACGGCCAACCATTACTGGCAAGTTTTCTGCCGTCTACCTTGGAGTCGCAGTTGTACTACAGTGATGGCCAGATTCACGATGAGGTCTACGTCTATGGATCTTTTTTACAAAGCAAAATGTATCAGGCCGGCGTCACCTGTAGCGACTGCCATAATCCCCACGCCTTATCACTCAAAGCGCCAGGCGAGCAGGTCTGCTTACAGTGTCATACAGCAAAGTACGCATCGCAACAACATCACCACCATAAAGCCCATAAAAATAGCCCCCAGTGTGTAGATTGTCACATGCCCAGTAAATATTTTATGGTCATCGATGAACGCAGAGATCACAGTTTCCGCATCCCCCGGCCGGATCTTTCTGCCACCTTAGGCGTGCCCAATACCTGCAATAGCTGCCACTCCGAGCAATCCGCCCCATGGGCCGCGCAGCATCTCGAAGACTGGTATGGCCAACCTAATCCAGGCTCTCAACCATTTGCCGAGGTTTTCTCCGCGGCGCGAAACGGCCGTAGCGATGCCAAGCCATCTTTACAGGCGTTAGCCGTGGACACAACCCAGCCAGCCATTATTCGGGCCACGGCCGCTCGGTTGCTGGAATCTTACTTGGATCAAGACGTACTTAAAACATTGAGCGCCTGCCTGCAGGATTCCGATCCCCTCGTACGGGTATCCGCAACGCAGGCGCTCAGCGTCAACACACTGCCAGCAGAACTACGCTGGCAAATACTTAAACCGCTTTTATATGATTCCATAAAGATGGTCAGAGTCATGGTAGCGGAGCAACTTTCTGATATCCCTCGTGGCCATCTCTCACCGGATGATCAACACTTACTACAACAAGCCACCCAAGAATATCTCGCCTCCCAGGCGCATAATGCCGATAGTCCCCAATCTCAACTCAATAGGGGGCTTTTCTCCCTGCATCAAGGTAACGTTAACGAAGCGCTCAACCATTACCAGGAAGCTATCGCTTTAGACGATACTTGGCTGCCAGCCTACGTCAATCTGGCGGATTTATATCGTTTAATGGAACAAGACGATAAAGGCAAAGCAGTTTTGCAAGATGCCTTACAACGCTTTCCAGACTCTGCCGATGTACACTACAGTTTAGGATTGTTATTTGTTCGCCAACTGAACCAGCCGGAGGGGTTGAAGCACCTGAAAAAGGCTGCTCAATTAGCGCCACAAAATGCGAGATACCAATATGTCTATGCCGTGGGTTTACATAGCGCGGGCCAAATAAAAGAGGCGCTATGGGTAACACGAGCCGCGTTACAAAATCATCAGACCAATGATCTAATCAGACTAGAGCAACAACTGGACACTGAGCTGACCCACCATAACACTCAGTAACACGCCTGTAACGATGGCGGACGAAATAATCAGCATAGTGAGAAGCCCTGTTTTCAATGCTAAGTTTTACCAATATTTCCCTGCGGCGCGGCTCCCGCCTGCTCTTCGAGAGTTTTAATCTTGCCATTCATCCCGGGCAAAGGGTTGGCCTCACCGGCGCCAATGGCTGTGGCAAATCCAGTTTATTCGATTTGATTTTAGGTCGACTCCAACCGGACGCGGGAGAATTTGACCGGCCCTCTCAATGGGTACTTGCCCATGTGGCTCAGGAAACGCCAGCGGTAGACAGTTCCGCCCTTGACTACGTCCTGGACGGCGACCGGGAACTGCGCCTTCTCCAGTCCGATTTGGAAAGAGCCGAGCAGGCAGACGATGGCACCGTCCAGGGCATGCTTCATGCCCGCATTGAGGCCATCGGCGGCTATACGGCCCCGGTCCGGGCGGCAAAGCTCATGCACGGTTTAGGCTTTACTGCCGCGCAAGAGTCCCTGCCGGTACGGACCTTTTCCGGCGGCTGGCGGATGCGGCTCAATCTTGCTCAAGCCCTCATGTGCCGCTCTGACTTGCTGCTTTTGGACGAACCTACCAACCATCTGGATCTAGATGCCGTATTATGGCTAGAAGAGTGGCTGAGCACTTACCCTGGCACGCTCCTATTGATCTCCCATGACCGGGAACTGCTCGACCAGGTGGTGAGCCATATTGCCCATATCGAAAATAAAACCGTCAGCTACTACCGGGGTAATTACGCCGCCTTTGAACGGCAACGGGGCGAGCAATTGGCCCAACAGCAGGCTGCTTACCAAAAGCAGCAGCGGGAAATCGCTCATATCCAACACTTCGTTGACCGTTTTCGCGCCAAAGCAAGCAAAGCGCGCCAGGCCCAGAGCCGGCTAAAGGCTCTGCAACGAATGGCGCAGGTAGCGTCTGCTCATGTCGCTTCCCCCTTTTATTTTACCTTGCCACCTCCTGAAAAACTGCCCGCTGCACTACTATGCCTTCGACAGGTAGCCATGGGGTATGAACAACAAGCAGTGTTGTCCCAAGTTAACCTAGACTTGGCGCCAGGGGATCGGATTGGTTTGCTGGGGCCGAATGGAGCAGGCAAATCCACCTTCATTAAATCCCTTGCAGGGGAGTTGCCACCCCAAGCCGGGACCATAGAGAAAGCGCCCGATTTAGTCATCGGCTACTTCGCCCAGCATCAAGTAGAGCAACTCCGCGCCCAGGAAACCCCACTCCAGCACCTACAGGCATTGACACCCCCAGTCCCTGAAAAAAATCTACGGAATTTCCTTGGCGGTTTCAACTTCCAGGGGGAAGCCCTAGCGCCCGTGGGTTCCTTTTCCGGGGGAGAAAAAGCCCGCCTGGCCTTGGCTTTGCTAGTCTACCAGCGTCCTAACTTGCTGCTGCTGGATGAACCCACTAATCACCTTGACCTGGAAATGCGGTATGCCCTGACCTCTGCCTTGCAGGATTTTGAAGGCGCCATGATCCTGGTCTCCCACGACCGTCATCTCCTGCGCAGCACGGCGGACACCTTGTGGCTAGTCGCTCATCATACCGCCGCCCCCTTTGATGGAGATTTGGAAGACTATCAGCAATGGCTTCAACAGCGCCGTAGCGATATTGGGGAAAACACCCACGGCAAGCCAACCGAATTCCAACCTACCACCGGCCGCAAGGAACGCCGGCGACGAGAGGCGGAACAGCGGCGCCTGTTGCAGCCTTTGCGAAAAAAGCTTAAGGAGATTGAAAAGACACTGGAAAAATTACAAGCTACAAAAGTGGCTCTCGACCAACAGCTCGCCATTACTGATTTATACCAAGATCCCCAGCAAAAAGAACGGCTCAAGGCTCTTCTTATGGAGCAGGCCCGTCTTCGGGATGCTCTCCTTGAGGCGGAAGAAAAATGGCTACTAGCCACTGAGGATCTGGAAGCCGCCGAACAAGGAGGCTAAAACCCAATACCCCTTGAAAGCGGGCAAATCATCCCCATTTCTTCTCTTAAGTGGAAGCCGGTAACCGCGCTTCCGAGCGGATTAGAAAACTTTATCGCAGGAGAAAAATAGAAAATGGCCATTAGACATTATGAGTCCTTTGACCTACTCAACCAATTGCAAAGAGAAGTCAATCGTCTCTTTGAGGGAAACACCCCCCAACATCCTCAAACTGAAGGAGAGCTTGCCACGAGCGATTGGGCCCCCGCTGTGGATATCAAGGAAGAAGCGGACCGATTCGTTATTTATGCCGACGTGCCTGGTGTCGAGTCCAAGGATATCGAGGTGACTTTGGACAATGGCACCCTCACCCTCAAGGGCCATCGTCAATCCAGCAAAAACCAGGAGCAACGGGGCTATAAGCGGGTGGAGCGGGTCAGCGGCAGCTTTTTACGGCGCTTTGCCCTGCCCAATACGGTGGATGCCGCCAAAGTCAGCGCCCGTTCTCAAAACGGCGTCCTTGAGCTGGTGATCCCCAAAAGCCAACAGGCCCAGAGCCGCAAGATTACCGTGGAAGGATAAAACCAGGAAACCAATACCAAGGGACCGTTACTATGACGGCAATGATAGTCTCTAAACATTAAGGAGTGATGACGATGTCCCCCCTAGAACAGCTCCATAAGGGTGCCTCCCGCGCTTGGGATTACCTTACCGAGGGTTGGCATCACCTGCGGGAAAGAGCGAACCAGGCTCTTACCCGGTTTACACCGGCAACCCAAGGAGGGCGCCTGGAAACAGTGGAAGACCAGGTCATGGAAAACGCTTCCCGCTGGGGGCTCTTGGCGGCCGAAATCAAGGAGGATGATAAGGCCGTGACCGTTCGCTTAGAAGCCCCTGGCATGGAAGTTGGCGATTTTGATATCGAGGTAATGGATAATGCCCTGGTGGTCCGGGGAGAAAAACGGGTAGAACGGGAGCAAAGCGATGGCCGCTACTATGTGATGGAGCGGGCCTATGGACGTTTTGAGCGAGTCCTGCCACTGCCCGCTGAAGTCACGGAAAGCGAAGCACACGCCAAGTACCGTCGGGGCGTGCTTTGGATTTCCCTGCCAAAAACACGGCAAATAAAACACCGTGTCGAAGTAAAAACTGGCTAAATCATGGCACGCGCTTAGCCTTAGTCCGGCAATAATATAAACGGCGCCTCTAGCAGAAGGGGGCGCCGTTCAAATACCTGCACTCACCTTCCATCGTTCGTCTCCTCAATGCTTGAAGGTAATTGAATAACCTGGCCTACCAGTATTTGGTCGGGATTCTGAATAGCTGGGTTTGCCTGCAATACCGCAACGAATAACTTCCAGTTCACGGTGCCATATTCCACAAACGCAATGATACGCAAACTTTGATCTACAAAGCTGGGCGCACACTCAAATATTTACCCGCTTATTCACCCGTTCTTAACCCAATCGAACAAAAATGGGCACACGCCAAAACTATAAGACAACGAATACAAGTTACGATCGATAACCTGTTTAAATTGAAGCAATTTATATGACGGAGGCTATATTTACCGAATAGCTGCCACCGCTTCTGTTCTGGAAGCTAGGGCGTACACTGGTCGAAGCCGATACCGCCATGGAATTACCCGTCCAATCGTTTCGTGATTATCGTTGCTAGTCAACTGCATCTTAAGCGCGATCAGGCGGTTGAAAAATCCGTGGATACACCATGCTTAAGATAGATTATTAAGCGCTATTTCTCGCGTATCCGGATTGATAAACTGTTTTTGAAGTCGATAACTGGTGTGGTTTTTTTAACGCTTCATGGCCTCTCAGTTGTGAGCCTAGCGATGAGAAGCGTTTCTTATGAGTCGTTCGACAACACGTTTAACAATGTGAATGCTGACGCAAATATGGATAGTCATGTGTGCCTACTTGCTGCTGGACTAGATCAAAGAGACCGCAGCCTTCAGCAAATAACCCGCCTGTTAAAGCTTAATTCGTTTAAGCGTCGCAATCCCCCCTCACCGCTGAAAAGCAATCTATTGCAATCATCGGGATAGATCCCCTCAAGCGCAACCCCTGTTTCTATCAAAATTTATGGGACAGCAGTATTTTTTGGCATTAAAGAATACCCGTTAAAGTAGAAATTTAAAAAATTGCTATTCTTTCAAAATAACCTATTCCCTAGAAGGCATATAGCTTTTCGCGAACGGCCTATTAATAAAGACTTTGATTAAGGGTGGATCGCCTTGATATTTGATGAGATGAATTGGGTTCCCGCACCATCAAACTATCGTCAAAAAACAGTGAATAAATAATTCGAAAACTTTAAGAAATGAGGGCTATAACCGATAAGCTAATTTCAAAAGCTAAATACTTAATAAGGTTTAATTATGAGTTTGGTTAAAATCCCATTTATAAGTATATATTATGTATCGATTTATGTGTTACTAAATCTTTCGCTTTCTGCCGGAGCGGCAACTCTAGATGAACAGATTTGCTCTAATGAGAAAATTCAGAAATTGGATCTTACTTCAGCTGAGCCGCAGCTCCTATTACGGGAGCCGCTATACGGTGTAACAGTGGATTCAGTCGATCATCTAAATTACATTGTCCGTTCATTACGATCTCTGCCGCGTATGCCTACTACCCGTATAGTATTTGATGAATTTGTTCCAGCAAAAAATTATAAAAAGGCTGTTAACGAAATTAGTCGGGCTAGCTACGTTATGGGAGAGATTTTAGATTCTTCTGCGATGAGCCAATATAGTTGGCAAGAATATAGAGATCGGGTTATTGAGTATTTAGAAGTCCTTGGCCCAAAGGTCCATATTTGGGAGATTGGCAATGAGGTTAATGGAGAGTGGCTTGGTGATCCAAGTCACGTAGTGAAAAAAGTACAGACTGCTTATGATCTTGTTAAGAGTTATAAGGGTAAGACTGCGTTGACATTGTATTATAACGAGAATTGCTGGATGTATCCTTGGGAAGAAATGTTCCAGTGGGCGGAAAGCAAGATACCTAGTTACATGAAGCAAGGATTAGATTATGTGCTAGTTAGCTATTATGAGAGTGATTGCAATAATCTGAAGCCAGACTGGAAAAATGTCTTTGATCGCCTTGGCCAGGTATTTCCAAACTCTAAGCTTGGTTTTGGCGAAGTGGGTACCGCAATAAAATCCCAGAAAGCAGATTATCTTAGACGTTATTACACGCTTCCTATCAATCATCCTCGCTATATTGGCGGACATTTTTGGTGGTATTTCAAGCAGGATATGGTGCCGAAAAAGAAACCATTATGGAGCGTACTAAAAGAGGTAATGGAATAATATGTTTAAAAAATAGGGCTGAGAGTCGCCTACTTCTCAGCCCTATTTCTTTTTGCTTAAATGTGAATTCTTTCTAGATGAAAATTTAAGTGATTATAACTCGCACTGTATAGTCGCACCTAAAGCTCACTTGCATCTACCCACTGGTAGCCTAATGCAGTAATCCCTTCCACGACAGTTTTAAAGTCGGATAATCCGGGAACATGTAAGTTTTTTTCTAGCCAGAAGGGGTGAAAAAAGAAAGATGCAAATCCATCACGCACAGTTAAAGCATAGCTAGCATTTAATAAGATATCCTCTGCAGTGTAAACGGATTCTGGAGGCCCAAATCCAGGATATTCAATATTCCCCAGATTCTCTGGAAGAACTCTTTGTCCATAGTAATCTTCATGTATGATGTAGGGAAAGAACTGCCCAACAGCATAATCCCGGTTGGGATCACTAGGATTAAGATTTGGATTATCAGACGTGTAATAAACTGCTCTCTGGTAAGTCGTATCAAACCTTTGTGGAAAAGCTCGATATGCAGTGGGTGATGCATGGTAATGGGGGGTTTCCCAGGCAAAGGGAGTATAACCAAGGCTTTGAAGCTCAGCCAATCCAGCATCTAGTCTTGCTAACACCCAAGCTGTGGAATCCTCAGCTACTGGCTCCTGATTGACGATGTCCCAAAACTCAAAATCATCCCCGCTAACTCCAGAATCAGCATTAAGTCGATCATCGTATTGGTGGGTATATCCATGCATCAGTATTTTCCCCCCTCGGGTGAGAGCATGGTCCAAGGATTGAAGCAAATCAGTGGCATCTGCCAAATGAATTTCTTCAGGAACACCACCCGTGTAAAATCCTAGTGGATCACGATAAAATGGGATAACCGCAATAGAAAAAGGTACTTCCTTTGAGGATAAATAATTGGATAATTTTTTCATGCTCTGTTGTGTTACTTTTGCAGCAACATCCTCAAGACGGATCAAAGCCTTATGTATCTCAGGTACGTTTGTGCCCAAGATGTCGTGTAATAAATCAGCGAATACTAGGTAGCGATCACGCGGATTAATATAGGAGAATGGAATATCCGCGATGTACCAAAAATTTCCCGAACGTACGACATAGGGGATTTCGGCTTCCGAAACACTATTTTTTATCGTGATCAGTCGCTGCGCCTTTGCTGGATCCGTAATTTGGGTAACGCCTACGTCTGGATCAGCAAAGACATTATTCATTGCTGCATCATAGAAGTAGTATTTGATGAACGATTGATTTTTATAAAGCACAGTATCATAGAAGCCTGGATCAGGGTTGGCGGGTGTGGGAGGAACATTCAGCCCGGCCAGACTATTGAATGCAAAGCCATAGGTGGCTTCAAAATTAGCAGCGGGATCCCATGCCAGCTGCCATAGGTTGTATTTAAACCAAACGACTGTTTTATTAGTATTCAATACATCCTGCAAGAAGTCAGTGGGCAATTGGTTATCATAATATGAGCCCAAATAAAAGATATAATCATAGTTTTCTAGATTCCCAGTCTGATAGTGATCAATAGGTAATAGATCTACTGTAGATGAAAAATGACCCAATAGATTGCGTAACATGATTCCATAAGCTGGGCCAAGCCTTCCATATTCAGCCGAAGGTTGATCATAGGTAACTAAAACTCGATTTGACGTTGTATCTGAAGTAATCCGTGCTAAAGTTCCTGTGTTTTCCAAAGCATTGGTTGTTGCTGAAAGCACTCTGGATTTGACTGCCACTGAAAATAATTTCTTCTTTCCCTTTGTTTTAACATTCTTAATTTTGTCTATCAGCTTCTCCTTCTTCTTCTGTATTCGTTCTTTCGCTCTTTTACTGAGTTTTAGGTTTTTTTTACCTCCTAGCGTGGTTATGGAGGCAGGATCTCCTGGTTCTATGATTGTATTAACACTGGTTTTCCTAGGTGATTTAATCGGTGCTTTTCCTAGGTTACTAGCAGCACTGGCAGTTGTTATCCAGATCAGTGAAAATATGAAAAAAAATATTAATAGGTTAATGCAAATTAAATGAAACCGTTTCACTTTAGGCTCCTTAATAGCAGGTGTAAATAGTTGGTATACTCGTTTTATTTTTATCAAAACTTATTGACAAGCTAGTCGAGTATTTACTAGCATATTTGCTTCTATTTCTTTGTATTATTTACATAGTTGATGTATTTTTCAAATAACCTCCTTGCTTTGGTGCCAGTCTCTGGAATCATATAATCAGGTATGCTGAAAGCAATAATATTTTGGCTGTACCTAGAAGCAATCTCTAGCTGTCCTTCGATACGGTTAAAATCAGCGGGAACTGCCTGAAATGGAGAAAAATTATTATCTGGATCTGATATTGTCTGGAATATTTCGGTAATTATATATAGTTCACGAGAACTGATTTCAGTGGCTTCTTGTATAGCTTCAAGATAAAGTGGTAGGCTAGAAAAATCTAATTTTTTAGCCCCAATACCGTCTTGGAAGAGAACCATATCAATGGATGTTGGTTGTAATAGAGATTCCCAAAATTCTTTAAAAGTATCAGGATCAATAGCAGCATTAGTAAAACATGATATTGCTACTTTTTTATTAGGTGTAATCGTATGCAGGTATGTGCTTAATCTATCTAAATAATTAATGATTAACTGTCGTGCCATTTGGCCACGCCAGTTAATATCATCGATTTCTTCTGTAATATACCACCCTCCAAAGGATGTATGCTTAACTAGAAGTGGTGTAAGTTCTTCCGCCACAGACGAAGATCTTGACAGGAGCTTCCTAAGATAAACTTCAACCCATGCTGGATCATGGTCAATATTATCCCAATATCCTGAATCATGGGCAAGGCCCACGAGCACCTTAATGCCGGCAGCATCGGCTAATTCCATAATAGTATTTAATGGAGAGTTTTTAATTTCTTGGTAATTGTCTATTGCATAAAATGGAACATCATCATACAAAGACCATTGTATAATAAGTTTAGAGATTTCTAATTTCTTAAGGTTAGAAATTAACTCAGCCCACTCTTGGATCTGCCAATCTTCCTGGTTAATTCTAAGTTGCAAGAAAGTGCCGGTAAATTTAATCGGTAGATTTTTTTCTGCAATAACAAAAGGGGATGTACCTAGTAGCAGAGCAAAAAACAAAGCCACAAGTGTGGAATTCTTCATGAATTTTAGCCTATTCAATATAAAAAATTACCTGAAATCATTGCCATTTTATATTACATCGCACGATATATCCGCACTCTTTTTTAAAAAATCTCCATCGCTTCAACCTTGCTTCCGCTATCTCTTTCGTACAAAGAGACCACCGCTTCTCTCATGTCTAAAGAATAAGTACACAAACATATATGCCTATTTTTGTCACCTTCACTGACGACAAGACCCTCATGTCGCCATTAAGCGTAGCCTAAGCTTATCACAGCCTTAAAACCAGCAATCACTACCTCTGTAATGACCCAGTAATCTCCTGCCCAGATGATACATCGAGGAGAAGATACCGATGATCAACATAATAGACCATCACATCTGGCGGTTGCTAGGCTGAGCATATCCCGCGCAGTGCCAAGTCCCAGAATGCAGAGACCACCTCTGGAGCAAGCGCTGATTAGTCAGCTCGGATGCTGGGGGCAAGTGCGAGAGTTACTCCTGCTTCGCTCGGACAATAAGTTAGTATTCATCAGTTACCGCCTTGGTGTGCAGCTACGTCCTGAGAAATGGCCGAGCGGCTGATACGTGCCCTTAAGGAGCAATCCGCCCGCCTGCCGATGTTGCTTTAGAAACTCAGTACGCGTGATGGGTGGCTTCTATACTGATAGAGGCCGCGCAATCGGGTTCAGGTAAAAGCAAAGATGGAAAACTAACGCGTGATCCTGAAACGGGTTGGCACGTTAAGAACGATAGTCGAGACAACAAGAAGTCCACCTATGGTTTTTCTTTATTATACGAATATCGAGGAAGATGGTTTTATTCACGATCAAAGCGCGACACCGGACCATATTCATGGTTCTCAGGGGCGAGACACCGCGCTACTCGGAGATGAAACGGCACTCTACCGCTTACAGTTCAAAGAAAACCAGAGATAAATTGGCGCAGCTGGGCATTAACGATCAAGTCCAACACAAAGGCTACCGAACTAGCCTCCTATCGGAGGCAGATCGCATTCGTAACCAGGAATCGCGGTAAAGCGAGCTAGTGGTGAACGACTTTTTGCTACCTGCAAATGGCATTATAGTCTCGTCCGAACTCGGTTCATGTTATGGGTCTTGCCAAAAATGCGATGGTTTACGCACTATAGACATTTGCGTTAAGAATAAGACAATATGAGTTGATCGATGGTTGTTTCTGGTAGCATGGATGGTCGTTTTCGTTTCATGCTTCCAAATGTTTGCTCAATAGGATTGAAGTCAGGTGAGTATGGCGGCAATGGGATCAGATAATGATAATCTGGCGCAACGATCTCTTGAATACGCATATGATTGTGGAATGAAGCATTATCCATGACGATGAGGGTGGGCTCATGCAATGCCTTCATCCAATGATCTTTGATCCATGTTTGGACCAATGCCGCTGTGCATGAACCTTCAAAGAGCATCGGTGCCAGCCCCATTCTTTCTTGCGCCCTGATGCATGGTGCCGCTGCGCCATCATTAAATGGGTTCTACGCCGTCTCTTGCCGGAGACAAGGCTGAGTATCTTTTGGCCTTTGGCAACCCCCGGCATCACGGTTGTAATGCGCATCAAAGCCAGTTTCATCCATATAAATTAGGTTCTTAAACCCAAACATACGGTGTTCAGCATGGAGCTTTTCCAAATACGCCTGCCTTTTCCTATGGCATCGCTCGCTATACCCGCGCTCTTTTTTTTACGATGCCCATCGCCTTTAAAGCGCGGCTAATGGAACTTGTATGTACACCAAACACTTCTGCACGTTCATGAAGAAACATATCAGGGTTATCCTCAACATGTTTCTTAAGCGCAGCCTTATCAAGCTTACGATTGCGAAAACCATGTCTCTTAGGCTGCCAATCATCAGCATTCAGCCAACGATAAAGGGTATTGCGGGAAAAACCAAAAAGGCGGGATGCCTCAACCTTGCTGCCACCATTATTTATGGACGAGATTGCGGCTTCTCTCAGATCAAGCGAATAAGTCATGAAAAATGATAGCAGGTAACCTTATTACCACAAATCGCTATAGCGGTCATGGCTGCCAATATTCGCAAAGGGACTAAGTTTTTGATGCATTATGGCTTGCCAGATTCAGGACTTAGACTTACAGAGGATAAATGTGGCTACACTTCCTAAACATCGCCTAAATCGTGTATAAACCCAATAAATCAGTACTGAATCGTTAGCTATGCCTTTCGATTTTCGCAAAAATACTGAAATTCAATAGTATCAGCCAAAATCAATGGTTATGCTGAGGTCTCATAAAATCCTTAACTTGCTTTTAAGTTTGTTTTTGAAGGAATTTATTTAGTTGAATGTGATCAATTAAGCCTTTATCCATAAATATCTCGCCTAACAAGCGGTATTGACTTCGTTGTGAATTAAGAGCTTCCTCAAGTTGTTTCACTGTAATTATTCGGTGTTCTAGAAGAAGATCACCTAGTTTTCTTCTAAATGCTTTTAATTCATCCTCTGAGGGAAAGTTGTGCGCGGTTTTATCCCAAGGAATAAGGATACCTGTACGAAGATAATTTATATAAAGTCGGATAGCCCTTGACGTTGCAAAAAAATTAATTATATTTCCCAAAATCATGCGGGGAAAAGATAAAAATGCTTGTTTTAAATTATAAAATTTATAGACGCAATAGGCTCTATGAAATATCCGCAATACAAAAAAAATGCCGTTGATTATAACGAGATACCATAACCAAGTCCCCTGTTCTAATAGAGGAGGATAGTGATAGGCATTTGGATTTAACCAGATTACAAACCAAACCGTAGCCACTAATAGTACAACTAAATAACCCATAAAATTAGCCAAGTTTGTTATTAGTGCACGTCGATCTCGGTATAGCATATATTGAGTTGCAAAATCCCATTTCCAACCAAGGTTTTCCCATCCTTGTAAGGCTATACCGACCACCCAACGGGATTTCTGACGTACTGCAGTCGAGAATGTTGAAGGGAAATATTCCCGTATACAGATCAGCTCCTTTTTCTTATATTCTTTTAATTTACGCCTAAAAATCGTGTGTTTAAAGGTTGTTCTAGTAATTGTAAATCCAACAAAAACCTGCTTAAGCCCGTGTTTTTTTAACCGAAAACCAAAATCGTAATCCTCTGTCAGGGAGTTAGTGCTAAACAATATATTTCGGTTACTAGCGCAAACAATTTCGAATGCTCGTCTACTAAATGCAGCTCCTACCCCAGCAGCTGGTATGCTACGACTAAGAACTTCTCTCACAATGAGATCCTTGTAATGCAATTGAGAAAATTCATCAATGTAATGGCCTGCAGTAAATTGATGCCATTTTGTTTCTAGAGATAGGACGGGGAGTTGAACCATATCCATTCTAGGCATCAAATAATTAAATAACTTATAGCAGAGAGGGTGTATTACATCTTCACAGTCTTGCATTACAAAAATCTGAAACTGAATATTATTTTCTTGCTCAAAAATTTTTATTCCTTGATAAATCCAGTTTAGACAGTCCGCTTTATTACTTGGTCCATCATGTGGACAAATAGTACGTTGAACTCGCGGGTGATTCTCCCTTGCTAACTCTACTCCCTTTTGCGTATCGGGATCATTAGGATATGTGCCTACAAAGATATAAAAATTTTCATAATTCAGCGCCTGCGCGGTATTTTCTAGCATTTTTTGAATTACGGATGATTCGTCCCACGCGGGAATCATGACTGCGATAGGTTTCTCAGGAGTATTGAGTAATTTATCTTCGGTTAATGGTTGTATTTTGGGTATTATAAAAACCCTGCGATAAAAGGCCCGAGTCCAATAGCATAGATCGATAAATAGATCATCAATCCCGCTTATAAAGAAAATTATGCAAATGACTGTAAGTAATACCTGCATAGCAACGAAGACGTAAGCAAATAAATCGATGGAGCTTAATATAGATGTATCCATTATTTTTAGATGTTTTATCTGTTTATGATTTTTATAATCTTATTCTCTATAGTGTATTTTTACGTAGTACTTTCTGGCCAATGGTTTATTGATTCATAATTAATTCCTGGCCTAGTTGTTGAGAATTCTTGTGCTGATTCTAGCAGTGGATGGGCACCGCGCCACCATCGACAGATAGCTTCAGCTATTCTAGTTGAGGCTAGGCCATCGCCATAAGGGTTGTCTCCTTGTGACATTTTTTTATAAGCTTCGAAATTAGAGAGTAATTCTGTTGCTGAGGTAACGATGTCTACTGTTGATGTACCAATAACCTTGGCTAATCCTCTATCAAATGCTTCTGGCCTTTCAGTTAATTTACGTAGCACAAAAAGTGGTTTATTAAGTGAAGGCGCCTCCTCCTGAATACCGCCAGAATCGGTTAGAATAATATAAGATCGCTGCATGAGGTTGATAAAGGTAAGGTAATCAATTGGTTCAATAAGGTGGACCCGTTCCACGCCTTCCAAACTGCTCATCACTACTTTTCTGACATTTGGATTCATGTGTACAGGATAGACTACGAGAAGGTCATGGAAACGATCCGTTAAATCTCTTAACGCAAGGCAGATGTTTTTTAATTCTTCTCCCCAAGATTCACGACGATGTGAGGTTACTAACATAACCCGATAGTTATCAAAAGGTATTTTCGCTAGGGGAGATGAATCAATATTAAATGGAGTATTAAGAAATATTTTAAGAGAATCAACTACCGTATTCCCTGTAATTACAATTTTACTGCGGGGAACGGCCTCTTTTATAAGATTTTTAGCCGCGAGGGAGGTCGGGGCAAAGTGGATATCTGCTAAAACTGATGTTAGCTTCCTATTTGCCTCTTCTGGGAAGGGGTTATAAATATCATAACTTCGAAGGCCGGCTTCTATATGAGCTATTGGAACCTTACGATAGAATGCCGCGAGTGATGAGGCAAAAGCTGTAGTAGTATCACCTTGGACTAGAAGGAGATCAGGGTGCAGTTTTTGCAAAGTAACTTCTATTACTTCTATAACCTGTGCAGTTAAGTTGCTAAGTGTCTGATCAGGCTGCATCACGTTTAAATCGATATCGGGGGTGATCTGAAAGAGAGACAGAACTTGATCAAGCATCTGTCGATGTTGAGCTGTCGATATTACGATTGTATTTATTTCATCACTCCGCTCACGAAGTGCGGATATAACCGGAGCTATCTTAATTCCCTCAGGCCTCGTGCCCATTATAGCTACTGCATTGCACTTTCTCATGCTCATGTCGGTATTCCTGTTTGTTATACTCTTATATAATTATAATTGTGAATCAAAAATTTATATCAATTTGATCCTGAAAAAAATATCAATAATATTAGATTTACTACAGCCTATCTTCTATTGTAATATAGTATATATTTTTTTGACATAGAGGCTGTTCCTACCCATCGAATTCCAGCTGAGGGTATTCTTCTTGCCTAACTAATGCCTGGCACCGAACGCAGTAAATCAGGCGTGAAATAATATAAAAACTACCCTCTTAAATATTTTGAAGCAGTTTTAATGGCTTTTGAGTGATAAAGTTGCGTGCGCACTTTGTCGCTGTGAAAACAATTTTATCACTCAAAAAAACTTGCTACTTAAGCTCTCATTAGCGTATTTACTTTTGGTCATTTTCTCTACTCTTTAGATGCAAAGGACTAAGCATTTTTTAGAGAGGTTTTAGTAAAAGATAACACAAATGAATAAGTTAAAGAATTTCAATAAAACAGTACTAACCTTGCTGCTTCTCATTACTTTTTCCAGATATGTAAGCGGAGATATCACTAATACTCATATAGATAATCAGATAAGAGTTGTTCAATCAGAAATAAATGAAAGTTGGATAGAAGAACTAGTGCGAAAGTTTCGTTCCTATCCACGCTTGGACCGTGCCTATCGGCTTGTAGAATCTGGACGCTTCCAAGAAGCTAAAGCCCTACTGGAAGATCTATTGCAAATAAACCCACAGGATATCGAAACTAGGATTGCCTATATAGAATTACTTTATCACCTCCACGATTTCCACAATTGTATTCAACAGGCAAACATATTATTACAAAAAAGATCGGGGCTAGTTGTTGGATATCTTTATCGGGGTATGGCAAATCAAAAGATAGATCGCATAGAAGACGCGATTGCAGATTTCTATAAGGTCGCAGATAATCCTTCAGCTACAGAAGATCAACGCTATTACGCACTATTTAGTTTGGTTGATACGTTTATGCAGAAAAGGGAATATAGTAAGGCTATAGAAATACTTGACCGTTTTTCCTCTTCATCTAAAGATTTCCGTTATCATTTTACTAGAGCTATGGCGTTGGAAGCTTTAGGAAAGATTCCATCCGCGGCTAATACGTATATAGATGCATTAGGCTCCGCGCAGAATAATACTGAAAAACGTAACGCATTGCTAGGTATTGGAGAAATTGAAAAGGAGAGAAAAAACTGGAAAGAAGCTCAAAGCAGATTTAAATCTGTTCTTGAATTAGAACCTAACCACTTACGGAGCATTAAGGTGCTAGCAGAGATTGCTTATGCTCAAAAAAAATATTCAAAAGCAGAACAATGGATACGTAAGGTTATTATTGTTGATCCAAGTATTTCAAACCGCGAGTTTCTTGCAAACCTACTTATCCTACAAAGAGACTATTTTAGTGCTATTAAGGAACTTAAAAAAATTATTTCTGATATTGATTCCCCTGATGAACTATATGCAATCCATGTAACTATTGGCTTCGCTTATTTTAATATGGGTTTGTTTAAGAATGCCATCCAGGAATTCGAAAAAGCCATAGGGATAAAGAAAGATTTTGATACGTGGATGGTTCTATCGCAGGCTCAAGAAAAGGAAAAAAGCTACGATGCAGCCATACAGACACTGAAAGAGGCATTAAAAATATGGCCTAAGCCAGAAATATACCTTAGATTAGCTTTCTTGTACTTGAAACAGGGGAATCAAACTAAGGCTTTAAATAACTTTAAACAAGCGGAAGAAAAGGCTCCTATAGACATTCAAGAACGTGCTATTAGGCAACAGGTACATATTTATATTAAGCGTGGCCTCTATAATGAGGCAAAAAGGGGATTAACAAAATTAAACCATATTAATAGAATCGATCTTAATGATGCTGAATTATTTGCAATTATTGCAGATGCAAATATGAACACTAATAATATAAAGGAAGCAATTCGGTTATATGAGAAAAGCTTATCTCTCAGATACCATCCTGAAATAGCTCGTCGCCTTGCTCTATCTCATATACAAGTTAAGAATTTAAGGGCAGCCGAAAAAATTTATCTAAGCTTATTAGATAAATCCAGTGTATCTGAAGAAAAGAAGCGTGATATTTTAAATAGTTTAGCATATTTATATGAACAATCAGGGAGGAATAAAGAGGCCATAGCTGCCTTTTATAAAGCTATTGAAAAAGGAGAGAATAGCGCTGCTATTCACCAGAGTTTAGCATTTGCTTTAGAAAAAGAAGAAAAGAAGCAGGAATCTCTGCAGCAATTTTTGCTGGCATCTAAACTAGAACAAACACCAAGATCTTTAATTTATATTAGCCAAGCTTACCAAAAACTAGGAAAACCTGGGCTGGCTATTTATTACTTGCGCCAAGCCCTGGATAATGAGCAAGCCCTTACTAGTGAAGAAAAAATAGATATACTTAATGAGCTTGGCTACTTGTATGCTGAGGCTAAAGAGTATCAAAAAGTTGAGGAAGTTTGGCAACGTTCGTTGAAGTTAAATTACAATTCAGAGATAGCAGTTCGTCTTGGAAGAATTCAGCGCTTATTAGGAAAAAGTGACAAAGCTATAACAATGCTTAAACACATTGATGAGTCTGCTTTGACAGAAAAGTTAAAGGTACTTCGCCTAGAGGAGTTGGCAAAAACTGAAGCAAGTAGACAGAATTGGCTTGCTGCTATTCACTTCCTGGAACAAGCTAATAAGATCCAAGAATCAGCTGAGGGATTTTATCAATTGGGATTCTATCATCGCCAATTGGGGCATCTGCAAGAAGAAATCACCTATCTTGAGAAGGCGCTAAACTTAGCGCCATCTAACAACCAGTATGCTCTTGAATTGGCCTACGTATATAAAGCGTCAGGAAAAAAACAAGAAGCTATTGCTCTGTTGAACAAGGTTGCAGAAGAACAGCTTGATAATTCGACTATTGCTAAAGATCTCGCCTATACACAAATGCAGTTAGGAAATAATGAAAGAGCCACTCACTGGTTTAAGAGAGCAATTGATATTCAATCACTTTATCCAGCCGATTCTATTCAAGAGCAGAATAAGATAGACTTGGAGATCTACCATATGCGCAAAGACATTCAACGCATAAACAATCATCTAGATTTTGATTTCTATCAGATGTATCGATCTAACACGGGAAATCTAGATAATTTCCAAGGAACAGTAGTTGGGGGTGTTGTTCCCTCGCAAGGTGGTGTTCAAGTTTCATTTCAACCTCCAAAGATAGGTTTTCTTGATGAACGTATTTTCCAAGTCTTTACTCGCTTCCTATGGAGCAATAAGCCTGATTCACTAGAAATAGAAGGAAGCTCGCTTCAGGGAGGAGTTGGCTTTCGCTATAAGCCGTTTAAAAAACAAAATTTATTCGTTGGTGCAGAAAGACTTTTTAAGATTGGAGATAATGCCCAAAATAATTGGCTTCTTCGTGCAACCTATGGCTGGACTTCAGGCACTGATTGGGCGCCAAATAAGGACTTTTGGAATTATTCGCTGGTATATGGAGACCTAGGTTATTTTACAGAACGATCTGGGACTTTAGCTTATTATGGGGAAGCAAGGCAGGGCATTTCATTTAAGATTGCAGATAACTTTGTTTTGACTCCTCATATAATAGTAGACGGGCGCTACCAAAGTACAGATTCCAGCAATAGCTCTTATTTGGAAGGGGGCGGAGGCATTTCACTTAGATATTTATTTAATGACAAGCGCTATGAGTCATATCGTTCTCGTGCTGAACTCTTCGTACAGTATAGAGCTGATATAGTTAATGCTGCGAATGGGTTAGTTATTACGGGTATTATACAGTTCTAATCTCGAAAGCCCTGCTAGAATCCTTAAAAAATGCGATTTATTCTTGCATTCCTAAAACCGTTTCTGCCTGGAGATTTGATAAATGGGGGCAAAGATGCGGTCCAAAGAATCAGATACTCCCAATATAAAACCATAGACGGCTTATTAAAAAAGTTATTTAGCCTAGTGGTGAGGATAAGCTAGGGCATTTTCCACGAGACATCATAAATTGCAGGATAAGTATACTAAACAACCACCAGCTAAAGCTGGGATACGGGTCGAGAGGCCCGTTCATTGTTCGGTTCTAAAATTATTATCACCTTTGGGTTCAAAATGATATTCCAGATACGCTTTGATCATTTTAGTTTTTCTCGTAACACTCTTTATCGTTGGCTAAATGCTGATGCTCTGGCTCCCAAGCAGGCTGGTTTTCGTCATCGTAAGATTGATAAGGCTGCTCTGAAGAAGCACACTGAGGAGCATCCCGATATGTTTTTGCATGAACGCGCGGAAGTTTTTGGCGTTCACACGAGTTCTATAAGCCGTGCGCTCAAAATGTTAAAGATCGTAAAAAAAAAGAGCGGTGCAATATGAGAAGGCAAGAATTTCTTGAGAAACTCGCTGCCGAGCATAGGATGTTCGGCCTCAAGAAGCTGATTTACATGGATGAAACGGGCTTTGATGCCCCTTGTGACCGTGATGCAGGATGGGTGCAAAAAGGACACAAAATCCTTGGCCTTATCACAGGCAAACGCAAGCGCCGGACTAATCTTATCATGGCACAGCCTCACCACCGCCAAGGGGCAGAAAAAAGAAGGGTTGGCGCCCATGCTCTTTGAAGGCTCATGCACGGCGGCGCTTGTTGAAACATGGATTGAGCGATTGAGCAGTGCTTGATGAAAGAGCTGCATGAGCCCACCCTCATCGTCATGGACAATGCTTCCTTTCACAATCATAAGCGTATCCAGAAGATTGTGGCTTCAGATTACCACATGGTCATACCGCTACCGCCATATTCACCGGACTTCAATCCCATAGAAAATTCATTTGGCGGCATGAAAAAGAGGCGACAATCATTGCCACAAAACACGTCAATCGATCAACTTATATTGTCTTATTCTTAACACAAATAACTATAAACGCTCCGAACGCGTGGCCATACCCGTGCGATTAGGCATTATTTCCGTCACATGAGATTCACAAAAAAGCGCGCCCTCTTGCTCAGCTGCGCATTTTTTCAAAAACCATGGGAAAGAGAACCTTGCGTACTTTGAAAATAGATTTGAGAAACATTCTCATCGGTCGTATAGTTGGGTGCAGGGCGGTATAAAGCCGAAGGTCAGCAGGGTTGGAGACAGGGGGGATGTGCGGGAATGGTTATCAAAGGAGTCAGTAATTTCAGGAAATGCTATAGACAGCGGTGACCGCGCAATCTCGCTAAGGGGTTTTTACACCTTTATTTGTTTCTTCAACGTTTAGCGGTAATTGAATAACCTGACCTACCACTATTTCATCTGGATTCCGGATATCTGGGTTTGCCTGCAATACTGCGGCAAATAACTTCCAGTTCACAGCGCCATATTCCCGCTGAATAATTTTCTCCAGCGTATCGGCTTTCTCTACAATTACCCATTTGCTATCCTCTGCTTCTTTAGGATTACTACCCGAGGCGTGTTCAGAGGAAGCAGTTTCCTTTTGCTCCTGGACACTCTCCAACAACGGTAGCGTAACCTGGGAATTGACCACGGCTCTCGGCGGGGAATAAAGTTTGGCATCTTTTTCAACTAAGCTTTGTTCAAAAACTTCTGCCGAAGGTTTCGGCAACTGCTCATCCGCTATTTCCGGCAAATTGCTCTGCGACTTCAAAAGGGTCCTCTTTTGTAATTCTTTACTATCATTAGCTTGCCTCTTCGCGGGAACAGTTAAAACGGTAGTATTAGTAGCTTCCTGCTGGCTGGCCTGTTTTACTACCTCCCTCCCCCCTACCTGCTGAAAGGACAACCACGCAGCAATGCTGGCGGCAGCAAAACCCATGGTTACGGCAGTAAGCCAGTAAAATCTCTTACCTAAGAATGTTTCTGGGGCTAGATTTTCGTCCTTGCCTAATTCTGCCTTATTGCCCAACTGGATACTCTCCTGGCAATCATTCGCCGCTTCTGCAACTATTTTTTTATCAATTATTTTCCTCTGCAGAGCATATCCGATCAGTAACGCGTTATCGCACACGGTATTGATTCTTCGTGGAACACCTTGTGAATATCGCCAAATCAACGTTAGCGCCCCAGGGCTAAATACTTTCTTGGCTGAGCAGTCGGCTAATTTGCAGCGATGGTCTATATAAGCGTAGGTTTCTTCCTCCGTCAACGCTTTGAGATATCTTCTAACGCTTATCCGCTGCGCTAACTGCTTTAGCGCGGGCTGCACTAATTTCGTATCAAGCTCCTGCTGCCCCGATAAGATAACCTGGATCAGCTTCCGCTTTTGAGTCTCCAAATTCTGTAATAGCCGGAGATTTTCCAACGACTTCCGGCTAAGTCGTTGGGCTTCGTCAACCAATAACACGACATTACCGCCGGCTTTTAGCTGGTGGACAGCATAAGCTTGGAGCATATTAATAGCTTTCCAGCGCGGTACTAAAATTTCAGGCTCGGCCAACTCTAAGTCAACCAGCGCCATCATCAATAGCTCGTCGAACGGTAAATCCGGGTAAAAAAGAAAAGCTCTTTTGGTATTTTCATCCAAACGGTTTAACAGCGCCTTGAGCAACGTCGTCTTACCCGTTCCTGCTTCCCCTATCAGGCTGATAATGCCTTTACGGTGGTGGACACCATAAAGTAGCGCCGCGAATGCCTCTCGGTAACAAGGATTCAGGTAAAGAAACTCAGGATCAGCAGTATTACCGAACGGCGCTTCGGAAAAGCCATAAAAATTATAATACACCTGCTGCAGCTATTTTACGTTCAACCCGATCAATTTCGTTCAGGAACCGATGCTAGCACCGGTAACCCAATAAATTCCTCCACATCACTTTCTCTCTCCAGCTTGTCGTCCACGTACTGCCACAGGAAAGCCAGGGCCAGTCCTCCAATGCTTCCTACTAGTATAGACAAAACAATATTAAGCAATAACTTCGGGCTGACAGGGTTAAGCGGTGGTTTTGCTGGATCAAGCAGGCTCACGTTGCTAATTTTCTCTGCATTCATTGCACTAGAGATTCGAGATTCTTCTAAACGCGTAAGATAAAGCTGGTAGTTTTGCCTATCCGTCATCAACTTACGCTGGAGATTGCTAAATTCTATCCTTACCCAATTGAGATCGCTAAGCCTTTTTTTATATTCCTTCAAGTGCGCCAGTTGACTTATCCGGCTGGCCTTAAGCCCCCTCAGGCTAACTTCAGCCTGCGATAGCTCTTCTAGAAGACTCTGGTAAACTGGGTTGACGCCACTTCGATTCCTGCTATGTTGTCGGTGCCCCTGCTCGGCGAGTTTTCCCATCACGATTCGGATTTGTTCCCTAATATTCTGAATCACGCGGCTTTCCTCATTGTACTTGGCGAGCAACTCCTTTTCCTTTATTTCCAGTTCTATTAATTTTGCCTCAAGCCTATTGGTAAGAGGCGGGCTATTGTCAAACTCCTCATAAAGGCTAATTGTCCTGGGTGCTCGAGCAAGTTGACGTCGCAATTCAGTAATACGTTTTTCCGTATCCGCCTCCCCGGTCAGCGTTTGATGCAGCTCTGACTCTAGTTTCACAATCTGCTGGAGCAACAAATTCTGTTCCGTCTCCGGCGCACTGACTTTATATTGATTCATCAGGGACTGGAGCCTGGCTTCTGCCTGCTTCAACCTCTCACCTAAAATTTCCGATTGCGTTTGATAAAATTCAGAGGTCTCTGAATTTAGGTGCATGTCTAAATGCCGCTCAAAATACAAATCAACTAACGTGTTAACCAGCTTTGCAGCCAATATCGGATTTTCATTCCTGAAGCTCACGTTGATGACATTGGATTGCGGGACTTTTTCCACCTTAAGGTCCTTATTCTTGACTCTTTTGACTACCTCTCTGGCGATAGCTTCTTCCTGTCCGTGAGCGTTCTCTGTCTTTTTCAATTCTGGATAGATCTGTGCTGGCCCCAACGCGTCCACCACCTTTTCAATTAAGTACTGACTCTTCAGTATTTCAATTTCGGAATTAATTTGTTCTTCCCTGTTCGGCACAAAGACAGTGCTGCGCTGTTCATTGATTGGTACTGCTGGAGTATAAAAATTCTCTCGACCAATATTGACTAGCAGTTTAGCTTCTGCCTCGTACTGGGGCTTTGCTATAATGGATAGAAGGATTCCTAGACCTACACTCGCAATAAAGGAAATTAAAATTTGGAATTTCCGTTTAAAAACGACCTGAATAAAATCCCGTAGCGATATATTAGACGCTATTGCGCTATTCATAATGCCATAACCATTTAGCTACTACCTACGCCACTACGCCAAGGCATATAGCCCTGCAATAATACAAACTTTGCTCTTCTAACCATATCAGTTTTTAGCACAGATCCTGGAATTCTCTTATTTTTAATCCACTTCACTTTTAAAAAAAACTTACCCATTTTCCATCAGCGCGGTCTATCTCCAGAGTAGAAATATGAATTATCAGCTTCTCCCCCAGGTAACCGATATCCCTCTCCTCAAGGGGGGCAATGTTTCCATATTGAGCGTTTCAAAGCATAAAATCAGGCTGATGAATAATGGCTGTTTCGCCCTGAGCTATTACCAACTCCATGAAAATCACTTACTCCATCTAGGCGGGACTAAGCTTGCGCCCTAGCCCGGGAACGCTTGATTAGCTTCTCCTCCGCAGCAATAATTGCAAAGATTACCCACACATGCCGATCATGCATCACTTCATGGGTAACAGAGTCAATAAGAATATATAAAACCACCGCGCCCACTCCAATCCCCCAAAAAAACTCTCTCTCGGTTTGTGCCTGCTTTAGACAATACAACGCCATACTAATAATTGTTCCCAGGAAAATCAGATGAGCGAGTAGCCCCAAAATACCTCTCTCCACCAGAGCCCCCATATAGTCACTGTGCAATTCCGACCGCCCGCCTTCTGCATTGTAGGGACCATGGCCTATATATTTAAATGCTCCCGCACCAATACCCATTGGGTGCGCAAGGAAGGATTCGTATCCTGCCTGCCATATTTTTAATCTACCTTCCGAACTTTTGGGGGCCCGTTCAAAGAGATTTTCCGTCTGCATTATCATGGGCATGCTAACCGTTATTACTGCCGCAAGCATAAATACCCCCACTCCAAGCTTCAATCGCTGTTGCCCGCTTCCCCGCCACCAATACCCCACCATTATCAGCATCATACCCAGTAGAAATCCCAGCATGGCACTCATGGATTTGGTAGCAAACATTCCTCCAAAAATCAAAAAACCCGAAAGCATTCGGCTAAGCAAGCTGCTATCAAAATAGCGTTGGAAATTAAGGAAAAAAGCGACTCCTAAATAGGAAGCCAACATATTGCTGTTTGCGAACGTGCCGTTGGCGCGGGTCGGATCCGCCGTAGGCACTATCCAAAAACTCCCGTACATATTGGCCAGGGCAAGGCCGCCTTCTAAGCTCGCCACAAGCAGCCAAATACGAAGCAATAAGCGCATATCCCTCTCGCTATCTAATAAATTGTATAAGAGCAAGAAGAAACCGAATAAATAAATATCCTGTACTAGCGTTAATATATTGATCTTCAAGACGGGACTATTGAACATTGCAATTAGGCTAGCAAGAACCAAAAGCGTAAATGGAAATAATAAGCGTATTTGCGGCTTTCTTCGGCCAAGCACGCCATACAGCAAAAAAAGGCCGCCAAAAGCAACGTTGATATAATCCACAATAGCGGTATTGAAAGGCAGGGACGGATAGACCATCGGGCAAAATACCGCCAAGGCTAGGAGATACAGGCGCTTTAAAATAGAGGAGCGATCATCCGGGCGCGCCACCGCCCCTTTTCCTATAGTAGTAGTTACCATAAGACCCTTGCATTCATTGAATAGCTTTCTTTGGCGCTGGACCTGCTTCGAGCTTGTGGTAGATCATTTCCGCAACCGCCTGGGCATTTGTTTCTAATTCTTCATTCTCATTATTGTCTATGCTCACCACTTCAAGCGTTGTATATCGGCCTTTAATAAGCTCTACGGTCTCTACCGTCTCCCGAAAAAGCAGCGTCGATCTGGCCATGATCCCTGGATCTTTTTCGAGCAGCCGCTCCAATCGGCTATCCTGGGATTGGCGAGCAGCGAGGCGCCGCGCTACCGTTGGCGCCTCGACATGCATAATGACAATAACGTTTGGCACTGGCATGTGATCCAGCAGCTTGGCCACCATAAGGGTCAATGAATTAGGACCGCCGCTAAAGGCGATAGACCATAAGGCTTGAAATACGCCCTGGTCCAGCATATGGACTCCATTAAACCGCATTATTGGCCGCGCAAGCGAGGTGACAAAAAGCCAGTTAAATAGCCCCTTAATGAATTCCATCGTAGAGTTTTGGCTAGTCGCCGCAATTGCTCTTGCTGATCGAAGCGCGTATCTAGGCTCAAGGAATAGCTCGCTCAATACATATAAAAGTTTTGTCGTCACCCGCCGGCGCCGGCTTACGCAATGGGCCAAGACATAAGCCTCCTTCCGCACCCCTATCCCCTTGCCTTCAATAATTTCAGCAACACGGCTCGCCAGCGTGGATTTTCCCGATCCTGGCATCCCAAGAAACTCCACGACTATAGCCGGAGAGCGCACTTCAAACTTCTTCCCAAATATAACGTTTAACCTGCAGCAGAACATCATCAAATATTTGGTTGGCATCGACGTCAGCCACCTTGGTAAAAGGTGGATACTGAAGCCTTTTCACCGCTTCGACTCGTCTTTTACATTCCTCGATGTCCATCTCTCCTTTACGTTGCAGAGCAGTCTCCGGCGTTACCTGCAGCTTAATAATAAGATCTGGTGGGTAAAGCTCGGCCTTTTGGTATGGGATAGCCTCCCACGCAGCAAGAATCCGTTTTATCTTCCAAGGGTGGTTGCGCCAATGATTAAGCAAAGGCCCATCTCCAAAACCCATTACTTGGCTTTGGGGATAGCGGTCGCAAACCACTATCATGCCTTTATTCCGGGCCTTTGTTATCCGGCGAAGTTTGCCGCGCTTTTCAAGCGCAAGCGCTAGCGCCCAAGGAACCTTTAAAGCGGGCCTTACCAGAGCCAAAAGACTTCTTCCCCTGCTCAGGCGATTATCATCGCCCCTTGTCCCAGCGGGTTGTTTTTTTTGTAATAGCCCTAGTTTTTGCAGCGCCGCCAAGGTAACTTTCATAGGCCAGCGCAATAAAGAACTGGGGCCATCACCACTACCAAGATAAACCGGCATAGCATCGATTTTCCATGACAGCCATTTGGCGGTGTCCTCCGCCAAACTAGACTTTCCCGAACCATCGCACCCAAGAAATGCCACTAGCACGCCCCCTCCACTGGGCACTCTCCGAAACAGCCCATGCCCAAGGAGATAGTGCCGGGATACCGCGCCAAACAGCCAGTGCAGTTCTCTCCATAAACCACGCAGCTTACCCTCCACCACACCATAAGTCCGGTATTCTCTAAGCAAAGGCATGCTCAATTTGCGAAAGTTCAGCAACTCTGCAAAAGTCGGGGAACCCTCGATAAGCCGCTGGCAAGAAACCGCTGCTTCTTGGCCCAACAATTCCGCCGCCAGTTGTGCTACTCTCCCTGGGTCTGCCCGTTCCCGCAACCAGTTAAATTCCCGTTCAAAATCTCCTCGGAAATAATCTCTGCCGAGCATATGTAAGAGGCGATCTCGCAGCCGCAACTTCAAAGTGGCGCGCACCAAAAGGAGAAGGAATTCAATATTGGGTTCAGCCACGTAGATATCGTGTTCGGAATCCCAATAGCGAGTCTCTAGCATTAATTTCTCCCACGGGAGACGGTATCCCTTTAAATGCGCCTCGCCAGCGACCAATTGATGATGAAGATGGATGTGGACCAACCGCCCTGTATCCCTGTCCATCGCCAAGTAGTCTTCCACCCCTGGATAAGCATTGTGGGGCACCGTTGCGAAGCGCTTGAATTCCGCGCCTGCCAAAACCCGGTTAAGAGCATCCGACGGGTACTTGTCAACGAGTATGTCAAGGTCGGTAACTCCAACCATACCTTCATGAACATGCTCATTGCTCTTCCAGTGACAGTAACGAATGCTTGCTTTCTCTAACTCCTTTAGCATTCCCATCACCACCTTAAGGCCGGTTGTTTGCTGGCTAAACTCCCCCCTATCTACCGCTGCCATAATGCATTCCCCTCGCCGTTCATTGACTTGAGATATCATGCGTTCCAAAGGCTAGCTTGCTTTTTACGCCCACATAATCCGCAAGCGTCCGCCACATCCATACGCCATCATCGCCTAGTACCAACTGCTGCGGCAGATAACGAAACAATATCAGCCCCGCTAAGCTAGCGCCCGCGCCAGTGGCGAAAAGTATTATCCCAGGCGAGCTTGCCCAAGTTCTCAATAGCTCAGCAACCGCCCAGATTACGGCGCCCAACACTAGTGCTAATCTCAGCGCTGGCGCGTGCACGGCCCAAAAGCTACCCCAGGTCAGATCCGTTAACTGTAAACTGAGTTGCGCCATTAGCAGGAAATTAACCACAATGGCCAATACCACCCCTAGGGCAACACCGGCAAGCCCCCACTTTTGCCCAAAATAAGCGCCCACAGCGACAAGTATTGCAAAGAGAACCTGCCGCCATGCTCTTCGGTAAACCGCGCCCGTTGCGCGCGCTAGGGAATCGCTCATTTTATAGCTGGCCCGAAAAAGCATACCGGCAACGAGAATCTGAAATGGCAAGATGGCCTCAACCCACTGGGACCCCAACAACACCTGAATAAGTTCTGGTGCCACTAGCAGCAAAGCTACGCTAAGCGGCAACATGATCAACGCGGTCGCCGCAACGCCGCGCTTGAAGGCAAGGCCCAATCGCTTGCTATCATGCTGTACTTTGGCCATTGCTGGGAAAAGCACTCTATCCAGTACTTGCCCAAATAACGATGCCGGAACCGACATGAGATAATAGGCACGACTGTACAGGCCCAGCGCCTCAGCGCCGAGGAAGCGCCCCACTACTAAGTTATCCGCTTGGCCGGAAAGGTAGTTACCCACCCGGGCTATGGTGAAACCGCCTCCAAAAACCAGCAGATCTCTCGCCGCACCTTTATTCAACAATAATTTTTTAGGGTAGACTTGAACACCCAAAAGCAACGCTGCTTTTAACAGAGCCTGAACTAAATGCGCGGCCACCAAAGCCCACACCCCTAGTTCAAGTAACGCTAAGGTAATACCTACCAGACTAAACCCACCAAGAGCAAGCATCTCAATAATTGCTAGACTGCGAAAACGCAACTCCCGCTGTAACAACGACTCGCCCACGGTAGCCATCGCCTGAAAAAGGAACACAAACGACATTACCTGAACTACGGAGGTCAGAGTCTCCATCTGGAAAAACAGCGCTATGGCTGGCGCTAACATCCAGATAAGCGCAGTAAATACGGTTCCAAACAGCAGCGAAAGCGTAAATCCCGTACGTATATGCTGTTCTTCAAGAATAGGCCGCTGAACAAGCGCAGGCCCAACGCCAACCTGAGAAAAAATTAAGCTAAAGCCCACCACTATCAAGGCAGCCGCCACCACCCCAAAATCAGCAGGAGTTAGGAGGCGCGCTAAAATCAGTAGCACGAGGAGCTGCAGTAAAGCTTGCACCCCCGTGCTGATAGACATCCAAAACATTCCCGTTAATGTGCTGCTCGTCAACCCCGGCATGCCGGAACCCCATCTTGACGGTGAAAAATTCATGCGGCTTCCCCCCTTCCCTCCTGCCATTTAAAGGATTCTTTTAGGGCGCGCGCGCGCCAGATCTATCCCCGCCAGCTTCAACAGGCTAGGTGTATGGGAGCGCAACCAGCGAAAGGCCGCAAAGAGAAAGTAAAGCACGGGCAGAAGATTCTTCGATAGAGGGGGCACCAACGTAAGGTAGCGCGGATGAATACCAAAGCCGCTGAAGAGTGTACTAATCTCCGAGAAATTAACTCCTTTCACATCCAGATTTGACCGGTTATTGTAATTACCGAAGCATATTTCCATTTCCACACCCTGTATCGAAAATAAATACACAAGTTTGCCAGCTGCGTGTAATTAAAGCGCGCCAAGATTTGTAAGGTCTCTCGATGGCGTCCCTGCCCATCATATAGACGAGATAAAAAATTGTAGCAAAAGAACCTACTGCTTAATTCCTTGCGGCGAGTCCATCTTCCCTAGCTTCAAGATGCGGTTTTCCCCTACTCCATCGCCTTATTTAACTCTTTTATTAAAGAATAAATACTCTCATCGAATGACTTTCTCTCTGATTGGACTAGCAAGTACTTTGGCATAAATCTCCGCGTAGGCATCTGCCACCCCCGAAAGTCCAAAATGATCTCGGATATATTGCTTGCTTCGCGCGCCCATCTGTCGCCGCTCCTCTTCTTCTGATAACAACTGGCTTATTGCGGCTGCTAATGCGGAACTATCCCGTGGCGGCACCAATAAGCCATTCCAGTCTTGCCGCACAGTTTCGCGGCACCCTGGCATGTCGGTCGTAATTAAAGGCAGCGCCATTGCCCCGGCTTCCAGCAAAACCCTGGGCACACCCTCCCGATAATAGCTAGGCAGAACGAATATATCGCTAAGCGCCAGGAGCGCCGGCACATCGTTACGCTGCCCCAAATAGTGGACAGGGTTGGTATTACCTCTAAGCTCATCGGCCAAAATTGTCTGCACTTCCTCCGTTTCTATAGGGCCAACCAACAAAAACGCCACATCGCGGACAGACTGACGGATCTTATTAGCCGCTTCCACATATTCCCTTACGCCCTTCTCCTTCACTAGCCGGGCAACCATAATAACAACGCGTTGCCCTTCAACATCCAATGCTTGCCGCAGCTTCGCCCGCTCAGCATGATCGAGCGCCCTCGCCGCGAACGCTTCAACGTCAATCCCCGAGCTACGGACCAATACCTGTCGCTCCCGTTGTACTATTCCCTGGGAGAGAAAATAGTCCTGATCTACTTCATTCTGAAACACCATCACCTGGGCCGCATTGGACGCCCAACGCTGTACCCATTTATAGACGGGTTTTATGGCTGAAAATAAGAGAGAATCGGTTGAAAACAATTGGCCCAAGCCAGTAACCGTGCATACCCGACCCCGAATCCCCGCCTTCCTCGCCGCTAGAGGCGCCATGAGCACAGGCTTGGTGTCAAACGCATGGACAATATCCGGCTTATACTTACTTAATAGGTTAAATAACTTTACTAAAGCTCTTAAATCCGCGCCCGGAGTGATCCAGCGCTCTAAAGGATAGCGCCCATAAAAAATACCGTGCTCCTGAAACTTTTCTCCGCTTTCCGAGCCCAGGGCCAAGACGCCAAATCCCCGCTTTTGCAATTCCAGTAGTAAGGGAATTCGCATGTGAACATCTTCACCACCTACATAACATACTGTCGGCTGCATTTCTCTTGCTTCTTCCCCAGCTATGTTTCTTTCCAATTGATTATTACCCCCTTATCCCATATATCTTCTTTTCTCCCGCTCCTCGCGCCTCCCCATTGTCGCCGGTCATGGGAGAAAATGGCTCCAGATCAGCGACTATTACCAGCTTGATACCATACCGCCGGCATAACGCTTGCAGCCGCTCTCGATCAAGCGTTTTCGGATTAAAAGCTACCCAAAGCTCATCAATGGTATATTTTTCGTGGATGACCGGGATATCGCGTTTAAATCCAAAAACGCGATATCCCAGAATTTGCTTTCCACTAAATTTAAAATCATCGTCTATGAACCCGATGAGCTTCCGTCCCGCCCGTTCTTGGTTCATCCAGGTTGCCAATGCTATGCCAGCCACGCCCACGCCATAAATTACAGCCCGAGGGTGCTTCCCTTCGTCAAGAGCTATGGCTTTCTCATGCCACAGCCGGAACCCTAGCCTGGGCATTAGCAGCAGAGGCAGCAAAACAAACCAAGCGGTAAACACCAAGTACCATGAAGCACTGTGCCAACTATAGGCAAAAAGCGACAGCGACCCAAACAGCCATCCCACCGATACAGCCCGAGTTAGCCGCACCATATCTACTAATGCAAAATACGGTCTCAGAAATTGATAACAATTACCCCATACCATGCCGAGAATAATAGCGAGAGGAAAAATCCAGAGTCCGGCAACCAATACTTGATAATCCGCGCCGTTCGGAAAACCAGAGAAGTGAAGAATGTTGGTCAATATCCAGCCCATCTCGATCACAAATAAGTCAATAGCTAAAACAGAGCCATAGTTTCCTATGAGATGGCGCCAATTCAATCCACGCAGAAGGCTAGCTCCAATTCCCTGGGCTATCCAGTTTAAATCCCTAAGGCAATTCTCTTTGCGCAGATATTCAAGATCTGCCTCCGCCTTGCGTGGGAACAAATACCGGCGGTAAAAATTTTCAGGATCTTCATCCGGCGGATAGAACCGGGACTCATCCGCAAAAGCCACCTGGTTGGGGCCAAAAATACCTGGAAGGTGCTTAAGAATCGGTTGATAACGGCCCGTGAACAAATCAGCAAACTTAGTACTTTCTGGCCGCGGACCCACAAATGACATATCCCCCTTGAGCACATTCCACAGTTGGGGCAACTCGTCGAGCTTAGTCCGCTCAAGGAATGCGCCTACCCGAGTCATGCGGATATCCCGCGCCACCGTGACTCCTGGCCCTTCATCCCGCCAATGAGCAGGAAATTTGCGGAACTTATACAAATCAAAGAGCTTTCCATGCAACCCGAGCCGCTTTTGCGCAAAGATGACATTGCCAGGCGAATCCAACCAGACGCAAGCGGCAATAATGATCATGACTGGGGCCGCAATCACCAATCCCAGCAACGACAGCAAAAGGTCAATGGTACGCTTACAAGTCATGTTTTTCCTCTCTTAAAGCCTTCTGGAGGGCCTTTACGACTCGCTCCACCTCTTCCTCCGTCATGCGAGGATGCAACGGCAAGGTCAACTCGCGGGAAAAAAAGGCATCACTATTAGGGAGCACCGTACTTGGAAAGCGCTTCCGGTAATAAGCAAAATGGTGTATCGGCGGATAGTGAATGCTGCTTTGTATGCCTTGGGCGCGTAGCGCCGCCATGATATTTTGTCTGTCCGCATCATCTGGCAATAGGACCGGTAAAATATGGGCAGCCGTATGCTCCTCGGCGGCAAAGGGGAAATGGACTTCGGGTAGCAGCTCGGAAAAAAAACGCCGGTAGCTATCGGTGAGGCGTCGCCGCCGCGTAGTCCATGCTGGCAAACGGGCCAACTGCACCAATCCGATCGCCGCCCGCAACTCATCTAAACGATAGTTGTAGCCTAACGCGGTCACATCATAGGAATAGGCGTGCCCCCGGTGCCGCTCGATGGTAGTTGCCGTCATGCCATGGCTTCGGAGCTGCCGAACGCGCGCCAAAACCTCTGGCGAGGGAGACAGCACCATTCCTCCCTCCGCCGTCGTCATATTCTTGTTGCTAAAGAAACTAAACGCCGACCCATCGCCCCAATGCCCTACTTCTTCGATGGCTGGCGAATGGGCGGCATCCTCAATCAGGATTAGCCCCCGCTCATCCGCAAATTCCCGCCATGCCGGCAGATCCACCGGATAACCCCCATAGTGCATCACAATGACCGCCCGGGTCTTATCAGTACATTTTTCAGCCGCATCCTGGAGGGAGAGGTGGGGCCGCTCAGGCCCCTCCACATCCACAAACACGGGAGTAGCGCCCACATATATCACCGCATTGGCAGTCGCCACAAAAGTGATGGCCGGCACCAAAACCTCGTCACCCGGCCCAATATCAAAAGCGCACAGGCATAGGTGCAACGCGGCGGTACAGGAATTGACCGCGACTGCGCTAGCAACTCCATGGAGATCGGCGAAAGCCTGCTCGAAAGCGCCAACCCGATCCCCCATGGTCAGCCATCCGCTATCTATCACGGCGCAAAGCGCCGTTTTTTCCTCCTCTCCCAGAACAGGATCCCCCAAAGCAAGCATTGGCTGGTTCATAACTTATCCCATGAAAAATTAAGCACCTAAAATGAGGGACTTGTAATCCCGGAGAAAACCATTCTGGGCACGGCAGAAATCATCTTCCCGCCCAATATCCATCCATAGCCCTTCATGCTCGTAGAGATAAATGGGCAAATCCCTCGCTAGCATCTCATGGGCCAAATCATCAAAGCCAAAGGGAACGCCCCGCGGGATAAGTTCTAGCACGGAGGGTTCCATGCAATAAATTCCCATGCTCACCCGATAAGCCTCCTTGGGCTTCTCTCGAAAGCCGGTGAGTCGATCATTAACAGCATCTAATACGCCTAGATCAATGGCAATCTCCTTACGAGTTGTACCGATGGTGACCGGACCACCCCGGCGCCGATGAAAAGTAATAAATTCTCCTAAATCCAAATCGGTAATGAGATCACCATTCAATACCAGAAAGGGCTCATCTATCTCGCCACCTAACAAGCGTAGCGGGCCAATAGTACCCAGCGGCTCTGGCTCCGCGCTGTAGCTGATTTCCATATCCCACTGGCTACCATCTCCGCATAGCGCGCGAATAAGATGCTCCATGTAGCCAGTCGTGATAAATACCCTATGAATTCCCCATCGGCGCAGCCATTTCAAGAGCACTTCGATAACCGGCTGATCGCCTACTGGCATCATGGGCTTGGGCATAATTAAAGTGTAGGGACGTAATCTAGTTCCTTTACCACCTGCTTGAATTACTGCAATCATTTTCATTCTCCGTTAATCTGCGGTCCAAATCAGGCTGAACTTTATCGTTACAGCCTAATAAGCGTAAGGGGGTAATAGACCAAACAAACGCTCTATAATTAAGGCTCTTTTCTTTTTAGTTTTTATAAAGCCAACCTACTTCCCTGTGACCTTGACGATGTCACCTCGGTAGCTCGGCTCTCCGTTAACGGACCCGTAACTTTCCGCCCCAGCCTCTCAGCTGGTTTAGCTTTATGAATATGAATAAATTTTTGTTAAACCTCCTTCCCGCTGGGTTGTTTTAAGCGCTTAGTCTCAACCATAAAGAACTCTCTTCCTTGAGAAATCACAATCATATTCCTGCTTGAACTCAACGAGCTATACGTTATAAATTCTCGGTTTATAGCGGGATAAATTTTCCCTCATCCAGCGTACGGTTTCTTCGAGCCCTTGTCGTAATGAGTACTGGGGTTCCCATTGCAAGATTTCCTTAGCCCGCTCGCTGTCACAAATTAATTTAAAGACTTCACTCTTTTCCGGGCGGATACGCCGCTCATCGCATACAATACGGGCTGATGAGTCGCAAATACCAAGGATGGCTGAGACCAGATCACCCACGCTTATCCCTTTTCCAGGGCCGATGTTAATGACTTTTCCTATGGCTGCATCACAGGCGGCTATAGCCCTATAAGCAAATACCGTATCCTTAACATAGTTAAAATCACGCACCGGATTTAAAGATCCAAGGGAGATAACCTCCGCGCCGGAAAGCGCTTGTGCAATCAAAGTCGGAATTACCGCCCGCCCCGATTGCCTCGGCCCGAAAGTATTGAAGGGACGTATCGTGGCAACGGGAAGATCAAAGGATAAAAAATAGGACTCCACTAACTTATCCGCTGCAATCTTGGAAGCGGAATAGGGTGATTGACCTACTAAGGGATGCCCCTCGTCAATAGGCGTATATTGAGCGGTCCCATAGACCTCAGAAGTTGAGGTATGCACCATTCGACGCACCCCTTCTTCCTTACACGCTTGGAGCACATTCAGTGTGCCTTTAACATTCACCTCGACATAACTGGCGGGAGCGATGTAGGAATAGGGGATAGCAATCAAGGCGGCCAGATGATAAACCATATCGCATCCAACGACTGCCTTGCGCACGGCAAAAGGATCACAAATATCCGCTGGATATACCTCCACATTTTTCATAACTTCCTCGGGAAGCGTTTCCAACCAACCCCAATTGTTTTGAAAATTATAGTGAACAAGAGCGCGGACTTGATAGCCTGTCCTTACTAACTCTTCCGTTAAATGGCTACCGATAAATCCTCCTGCACCGGTGACCAGTACCTGAATGTCCATATGCTGCAATTACCTCAATACCCCATTTCAATTACCATTAATAGAAGTAAAGTAATTAAGCCCTCTAAAACTGAAGCCCCAACCCCTGAATAGGAGCAGATCGGAAATATATTGTTTGACAAATTTATTCATCTCGGCAATAGTTGACTTTGACACGAAGACAACATCATCCGGACGCAACCATATATCTGCCTCGTAGGGTGCCCTATAAGCCCGTTCTAAATCCACGCGATAAGGGCGTATTTCATTTTGCTTAGTCCTTCTAATCACGATCACTTCCTCAGGCTCCGCGGTTTCTTTAAAGCCACCGGCCTTAATCACCGCCTGTAAGGCGGTCATGCCTGCCGTATACTCTACCGGCCCCTCTCTTTCCACTTCACCGCCCATGTAAATTTGTTGGCCGGTAAAATTTCTCACGATGACGGTAATTTCGGGCTGCCGCAGCTCCTGAGAATAATTTTGTTTCAGGACTTTACTAAACTCACCCGGCGTAAGTCCCGCTGGAGTAAGCTCTCCTACTAATTGAAGAGAGATCTTTCCATCCGGCCGCACCAACACGGTTTCATTCAACTCTGGATTATAGAAAAACTTAATATCTAATTCGTCTCCTGGTCGAATTTGGTACTCCGGAAGATCGATGGGATTTTCTGACGTCATAGGCATGGGAATGGCTTGCCCCACCATAGCGGGCTGAGAACTACAGCCCGCTAGCACCTTCCCAAAGAGAACCACCATAGCTACTAAGACCACAGGTGGCCAATTCCTCTTTTTCCGCGACCCCATCAGGTATATCTCCTCCCAAACCAGCCTGTAACGCTTGCTAAAATAGCCGCTTATAGATGAAATCAGGGATATAACGCTTTTTTCTATTGAGCACGACGCCAAGGATTCTTCCTCCCGCTTCTTCCACTTTCTTTTTTAGGGCAATAGCAACTTGGTGTCGGGTTTTGCCTGCTTCAAGCACAAACACAACGCCATCGACCTGAGAGCAAAAACTAAAGGTTTCGGAGAAATCTTTGGCGGGCGGCGCATCAAAAAGCACGTAGTCGAATTGCTCCCGAATTATGTCAAGAAACCGGTTGAATGGTTGAAGCGAGAACATAGCCCTATCCTCCCTTCTCTGCTTACCGTATGAAGTCAGATAAAGATTTCCAGGCCAATAAACTTTGGTAACGGGCGGCATACCCTCTACCACGGTCGGCAAATCGCGAGCATGGGTCACATTAAACCTGTTGCACAAATCAAAGTTCTTCGTATTGGCATCAACCAAAAGAACCTTGGTATTGGCATCTTGCGCTAAAACAGCGCCAAAATTAGCAACCGTTGTGGTCACGCCTGCCCCAGGAGCAGGGGCCATAAACATGACTACCCGAAGTTTTTCTTCTGGGTACCGATGGAAGAGGCTTGCTTTCAGATTCGCGTAGGGCTCGTCCCCTGCTCGGGCGTTGCCTCCCAAAGTAGCCTCAACTTCTCTAGCAATAAAAGCATCGGGAGAAGCATCGTCTAGCACCCCTACGTTGTACTCTTTCTCTGCCTGCTCAAGCGCCTCGTATATTTTCGCCATTGCTCTTCATTATTAACTTTAAACGAGGTATCCAAGATATAAGGTTTTTTGAAACGGACGCCTATTTTCCCTGAAATAAATTATCGGCATCCCCACCACCCATCTGCTTCCAACGCCGTCATTCCTTTTTGAACATCAGGCGTGGCGCTTACTATTGGCCTTAGCGCGACCGTCCCACCAACTCTGATTGTTCACGCTTTTTAAATTTAGCCAACGTGGCATAAGATAAAATGCCGGCATCCATAGAAGCTTCGGGAGTAAAATTCTCGCCGTTGATCGAAACGCTACCCGATGCCTGAGCAGATTGAAAGGTCTGCTTAAACCGGCCGGCCGCTTCTATGAGACGCCCTGGCTTATCGAAATACCTCGATCTTTTCACTGTCACCGGATTTCCGGTTTTTGCCCACGTTAAGTTCACCTCCGCATCAACAGGTTTACCAGAACCTGGGGTAACGATTTTTAGAGGGAACGCTAGCGTCGCTGTCCCTTGCGCCGAAGCAATTCGCAACCGTCCTCCCGATCCCAAGCCCTTTTTTCCCTTGGCGTACAAAATCACTTTTCCTTGGCACTCATCAATGCGCGAGATACTAATGAAAAGCGCCTCTCCTCCTGGGCTTTTATTTATATTTCCCCTTAGATTTTTAGCGGGACTTTCATCCGGGCTTTGAGTAAGTCTTTTAACCGAGAGGCCACCCGTATGGACGGTAACGGAAACCTCCGTGGTAATACATCCTGAATCATCAATACTCGTAAAAAAAGCATTGAGGGAATTAGAGGCCGCCGCGGATAAGGAAAATGGCGTGGCCATGCTTGCCATCACGAAACCGGCCAATACTAAAAAGCGCTTATTCATAGTGCTCCTCCTGAAGTGGCTTGGACCATCCCCACACACCGTTTATTAACGATGTTCCATTTGGAATATCAATTCGATAGCTCGATCACCAATTGCGGGGTAAATTCTGGTGTTTCTTTTGCAAAATAACCCGCACTGTTAGCAGAGGTAGTCCTGGCCCGTAGACTATAGGTGCCATCCCCCGCAATCAGCGGCGCGAGATCCACAATAACCCATGTGTTGCTGCTCACTGACTCCAAAGACGCAATTGGATTAGCTTCAGCCGATGGCGCGGTATTCCAGGTTACGGTCTGCTCGGACCAGTTGTTATCGGTAACCTCATAGAAGTCCCCTCCCTTGTCTGAGCTATTCACGTTATAAAGCCATAGCTTGGCACTCTCCACCTGTCGGCTGCCCACTCCGGAAACCGAAAATTTCAGGAGAAACTCATACACCGACGGGCTGTTATCCACCCAGAGCTTGCCATTGTCTCCATAGTTACTGCCAGGCGAGCCGGCTCTAATATAGGCATCATCACTTGGGCTAAACGTTAACGTTGTGGGTAAGCTTGCGTTATCCACGGTCACATTGACCGGGTCAGAAACGGTTGTATTATTAGCGGTATCACGGGCTACGGCCGTGAGTTCATAAGGACCGTTGGCTACTGCGGCGGTATCCCAGGAAACTTCGTAGGGCGCCGCCGTATCCTCTCCGCCGAGGTTAGCGCCATCCAGCTTGAACTGTACGCCAGCGATCGCATTATCATCGCTGGCAGTGGCCGCCACATTGACCGTGCCGGAAACCGTGACTCCGACGTCAGGATCGGTAATAGCAACCACTGGCGGGACCTCGTCCGCATTGAGTTCATATGCGCCCCGGTCATCATACGCCCGGAGTCCCACGCCCGTATTCGGAGTCTGCGGTTCATCAATTCGAGGCCCAAAGTCGCCATCCCTATCCAAAGCACCGCTCGCTCCCGAGTTGGCCGAGTCAACGGCTGGGGAACTAGGCAACAAATGAAAATCCCCTGAACCGGGATTTTGCCATTGAGGATCAGCCTCCAGGCCATGGGTTCCCATTCCAGTAGCGGCGGTAAAATCCCCCAGGGAAGCATACAAATCATCCCCCCACTGGAACATTACGTTCCCCGGCTGACTTTGGAAGACCAAATTATAGTCAACGGTTGTTTGCGAGATTGAATTGCTATCCACCCGAATGTTACCTTTCGTGCGTGGGCTGCTGTTAAGGCCATTATCAACGCTGATATTATTGGCCAGCAGGGCGCCGCTTGAACTACCCTCAACGTTAATCCCCGCCGTTACATTGTCATACACGGTGTTCCCAATAATCCGCTGGCCTGGCGCATCCAAATTGTCTATCCCATGATCCCCATTGCCGTAGGTAAGGTTATTCACCACCAGATTATTGCTGGCTCCAGGATACAATTGAATGCCCGTATCCTCGTTTTCATGGCTAATGTTGGCTTCAATGGTATTGCCCGAACTGCCACGCACTTCGATGCCTGGCGCCGCGCGCGCGTAACCACGGGCGTTATGGGTTGTAAGATTGCTTACCACCTGCACATTGGTGCAACCATTGGTCAGATAAATGCCTGAGTCGGTATTGTAATCCACCACATTGTTCGCTATTTGCGAATCAACGGCATTATTAAAATAAATCCCCTTGCGGATAGCCCCTGAAACTGGCTGTCCCGCCCCGGTCACATGGTTGCCGGAAACGGTGATCTCGGATGAGAAATAAACATAAATGCCGTAGCTAGAGGTATCTTCAACCTTGTTATCAGAAACAGTAACGCCCGAGGATTGTTTAACATAAATTCCCCTATCTCCAGTATTCCTGACCTGATTATTAGAGAAGGTGACATTAGAAGAGGAAGCCACATAGACTCCCGAAGAAGAGGTATCAGAGACGATGAAATCCTTAACCGTTATCCATTCCCGACCTGAAACTTTAAAACCGTACGTGCCACCAGTGATGGTTACCGTGGCGCTTGGCGCCGCGATAAACGTAATGGGCGCCCCCGTCGTTCCTGAGTTTGCTGCCGTCACTTGCTCGGCATAGGTGCCCGCAGCCACCACCACGGTGTCCCCCGCGACCGCCAATGCCGCGCCCGCGCCAATGGCGCAAAACGGCTCCTGCTCCGTTCCCGGCCCAGAGTTATTACATTGGGAATTATTCTGATCCACATACCACGTTCCCGCCGAAGCTAAAGGGGCAAGAAAATGGGACATTGCTAGCGCCAGCACTGGGACAATCCACCAAGCGCCACAGACCCCTTGGCTGCCCCTAATCCGCCCATCTTGCGTTCTTTCCAAATTGCCAACCATCAACGTTGTATTACCACCGCTAGTCATTATATTCTCCTCCCCAAGCACAACTTCTCCCGGCCGCCATATAGAGTTAACCCTCCTACCCGCCTTTCAGTTTGCCAACGCCACAAAACAAAATAGCCGGACTGCCAATGCGACTTTTACGATGTCGCTCCGACAGTCCGGCTATCCGCTTCTCATGGAAATAAGGACCCGTGACTTTCTGCCCCAACCTTGCGGTCGGTTTAGCTTTTAAATAAACGTTAACGTTACTTCAATAAGGTCTTGGTCTCGCTTCTTATACCCGAGTGTTTAATTTATCTGCTTTCTCAAAAAATACACTAACAATCACATAAACATACTTATGATCATAGGAGGAAATTAATCGCATGTCTAGTGAAATATTTACCTTTATGTTGCCAATTAGCTACAGCAAAAGGTGGGTGCTTAATTCAGCAAAAGGAGGTAGTTTATAAAGGGCGTTAGCCGACTGTTTAATAACGAGTTTGTGCCCTACAAAATAAATACAAAATTAACATAAAACACACCCGCTGATTTATAGATATAGACCCCCTGTCCGCATAACGCAACACCCTTCCCCAGCCTATAACCTGCATGAAATGCAGCCTTCCCGACTAAGTAGTAGATTAAAAAGAAAGTCCACTTTTTGGCATGGTAACTGCTTAAGGCCCTACTGTTGTAAATAGCGTTCTCAACTTTATAAAGGAAACCCTTTAAAGGGAGCGGCGCTGAGCAGCAGATAAAAAATAAAAGCTACGTATATAGGTAGGGATATATGAAAAGCAAATTAATGAGATTGAAATATCTCTTCTTCTTAAGTTAGGAAAAACACTTAACTCCTCTTCGCGACGTAAAACTACGCCTCTCCAACCTGGGGGATAAATGGAATAGCGAAAAAAAGAACAAACGGCGCCTTTAACCACTAGCCCTGTTTTTTTAAGGTGAATCAGAACCCATCCACGTTCTGAGCTTTTTCTTTTTCTAAAGAAAATCTGGCCTATGGCCGATAGTCCGTTTCATAACGCGCCGCGCTGAGCGGCTCAGTCAATAACTTTATTATAGAGATAGCTAAAAATGTTGCAATTACATTTTTCCGAATGGATTCCTGGCCGCTTCTTAAGGCCATGCGCAATCATCCCTGTTGGAGTTCTCCTAGTTATAGGATGCTTATTCATTGGCCCGTTAGCCAAGGGGGAACAACTCCACTTCTCTGAACAAGGCGAGCCTGGAAGAGAAACCGCGCCTGGCGCCAAATCTCTTGCCGAAATTCTCCAGGATAATGCTCAAATACTCGCCATTGAACACAGCGAACTCATGGCGGATGAAACCTGGACTCGCATTGAATTCGCCCAATGGATGGTTGATCCCATTGTGGTTGCCAAACCACTAAATGAACACGTAAGTGACCCCTTCGTCATTGGGATTCGCAACGTCGATACCAGTGGCTTTGAAGTGCGGGTACGGCATTGTCACAAGACGGACAGGAATCAGCCAGAATTTTTCAGCTATTACGTCCTAGAGAGAGATCAATATTGGTCGGCCGATAAAACTTTTACGATGGACGCAAAGCAGCGCTTCCTCTGGGGTAAATGCGAAATTTAGGCAGTCATGATGTATAAGGAACGCAAGGTAAAAAGTTATTTTATGAATCGCTACCTATTAGTATTCACACTATTAATCACTTTCTTAGGCGCTAAGATAGCCTTTGGAGCGGACGAGATCCACTGGACGATTATGGGCCAGAATTCCGTGACCTTTAGCTGGCGTGGGGAGGAAAAAAACATCCGTTACGGGACCAAAGCGGGGGTGTATGGGCAAGAAGTAGTGGCCAAAACGCCAACCCCATTACCCTTTTCCTCAAGCGGACCGTTCTGGGAGGCAAAACTCACAGGGTTAGAGGAAAATAGAGTCTATCATTACGCCATTGGCGAAGGGCCGGACCGGACATTTCGAACCCCACCGCCGCGGGGGAAAGGCGGGTTTACGGTCTATGTACAAGGAGATATTGGCGATACCGACTCCTATTTCAATGTGGGAACGGTACAGGATTTGATTGCCGACGGTTCCCCCCATTTGGTCTTGGCGGTGGGAGATTTAACCTATGGGAATGCCCATGGGCAAGAGGCGGTGGATCAGCACTTCAACGATGTAATGGTCTGGTCCCAAGAGGCCGCCTATATGCCTACGTGGGGGAACCACGAGTGGGATAAATCAAGCGACAATTTGAGAAACTACAAGGGCCGTTTTGACTTACCCAATGAACAGAGTTCGCCAGGTTCCCCTTCGGTAAGCTGCTGCGGAGAAGACTGGTACTGGTTTGATTATGGAAACACCCGCTTTATTGCCTATCCCGAGCCTTGGTCGGGAGCCTGGTCCGACTGGGAAACAAAGGCAGGAACGCTGATGGCGGAAGCTCAGAGTGATCCGGCCATCAAGTTTATCGTTACTTTTGGTCACCGGCCAGCTTATTCCTCCGGGCATCATTCAGGCAGCTCGAAACTGAAGAAAATCTTGGATGGGTTGGGAGCTAGTTACAGCAAGTATGTGCTAAATTTCAACGGCCACAGCCACAACTATGAGCGGACCCATCCCCAGGAGGGAGTGATACATATCACCGCGGGCGGGGGAGGATCAAGTCTAGAGCAAGACGGTTCTTGCCTATGGGAAAGCTGTAGCAAACCCGCCTGGTCGGCTTTCCGAGCTATGCGGCAAGGGCCAGTCAGATTAAAGTTTACAGATAAAGGTATTCAAGGCGCTTTTATCTGCGGGCCACCTGGGGGCGGCACTAATGATGTAAGTTGTACCCTCGGCACCGTAGCCGACAGTTTTACTATCGGCGCAAAAGCTAATGATGCTACTCCTCCTAGCGCTACCCCGCCTAATACTAGCTCACCTAGCGTTTCTAAAGACCCAGGCACTTCGGAGGGAGGGTCTTCTTCAGGCACCCTGACTTTTACCCCTAGCGCCGATAGCTATATTCAACCCGGCTCAAGCAATAAAGGAGACTATTACAAACTCTGGCTCGACAGCGGCAGCAAGCCCCATGAAATTCTGCTGAAATTTACCGTCTCAGGGGTGGGAACCGGAACCGTCGCCAACGCCAAGCTGCGCCTCTATGCAGCCAGCGGCTCAGATAAAGGCGGAGATTTCTACAGCGCCAGCAATAACAACTGGAGCGAGCACAAAGTAACCTGGAACAATGCCCCCTCCGCTAAAGGAAGCCCCTTCGCCTCGCTTGGGCGAGTCAGCAAGGGTAAATGGGTGGAGATCGATGCAACCTCGCTGATTAAAGGAGATGGCACTTATAGTGTACGCATCAAGTCCTCTTCTTCTGACAGTATCGCCTATTACGCCAAAGAACAAGCAGGCTTTGCGCCAAAACTGATCGTAACCGTGAAGGATGAAAATACCAGCGGAAATGCCATCGACACCACTCCCCCTAGCGCTACCCCGCCTAATACTAGCTCACCTAGCGTTTCTAAAGACCCAGGCACTTCGGAGGGAGGGTCTTCTTCAAGCACCCTGACTTTTACCCCTAGCGCCGATAGCTATATTCAACCCGGCTCAAGCAATAAAGGAGACTATTACAAACTCTGGCTCGACAGCGGCAGCAAGCCCTATGAAATCCTGCTGAAATTTACTGTATCAGGAGTAGGAAACGGAACCGTTACCAATGCCAAGCTGCGCCTCTATGCAGCCAGCGGCTCAGATAAAGGCGGAGATTTCTACAGCGCCAGCAATAACAACTGGAGCGAGCACAAAGTAACCTGGAACAATGCCCCCTCCGCTAAAGGAAGCCCCTTCGCCTCGCTTGGGCGAGTCAGCAAGGGTAAATGGGTGGAGATCGATGCAACCTCGCTGATTAAAGGAGATGGCACTTATAGTGTACGCATCAAGTCCTCTTCTTCTGACAGTATCGCCTATTACGCCAAAGAACAAGCAGGCTTTGCGCCAAAACTGATCGTAACCATGGGGACTGGAAATACCAGCAGAGGCACCCTTGACAATGCAGCAAATTCCAGCGGAGATAGCAACGATACCTTAGCACCCACTGTCGCCCTGACCAAGCCGGTGGGAAACTCCCCCGTAGCCAGTACGATTACGATGGAAGCAACGGCTTCTGATAATCTTGCCGTAGTGGGCGTCCAGTTCAAGCTAAACAATGTTAACCTTGGCCATGAGGACACTACCAATACCTACAGTTATTCGTGGGATACGACTACGGTTGCCAATGGCACGCATACACTCACAGCGGTGGCAAGAGACGCCGCTGGAAATACCGCAACCTCCGATCCGGTAGTAGTGACTGTTAATAACCCCGTGTCTCATAATTCAAGTCCCGGCGCGACTAACTTGCTAACCGATGCAAATGCAGTGCTTTCAGTATCTAGGATACCCGAGCCAGCTTACCTGGAACCGGTGAAGGATCCCCAATTTAACACTAAAATTACTCGCATCAGCGATAACAGTGGTACAGCGATCCTTAACATAAACGGCAGATGGGGTAGCGATGCCCGGCACCATTATTCCAAGGACCAGCCCTGGAATTCCGATGGAACGTTGCTTGCCTTGCAAAATAGCGGTTCGCCATCGCAAATTTTCCTGGATGGTAAAACCTATGAACCCAAGTACGCCCGGTGCCGTAACTATGCTTCCTATGAAGATCGCTGGCATCCAAGTCGGCGGCACCCCCATGAGCGAATCAACCTTAAAGACTCTACCCTGAACTGGTTTGATGTGGTGAATTGTGCCGAGACCCGCCGGTGGCAACTTCCTTTTTCGGGGAGTATCTCGGAAGGCAATACGTCTATTGATGGGCGCTATTTATTGGTCTTCGATACCACCCGAATGGTGATCGTCGATATGGACCCCCAAGCGCCCTTGGCTTCTTATGTCAATGGAAATAAACGCATTGGTCCGGTCTATAATTTTTCCAAGTGCGGCCTTTCTAATTGCCGCCCAGACTGGGTTTCCATCTCGCCTTCCGGCAAGTACGCCGTGGCCCAATATAAAGGAGATTATACCCGGGTCTTTGACGTCAACCCCAACACACTGGCGCTAACACCCCGGCCAATGCCACCTGCTTCGTCCCAGTGCGGCTCGGGTCAAACGGCTAGAACCGGCTATATTTATAATGTAGGCCATGCGGACATGACGCTTAACCCCTTTGATAATAACGAGGATGTCATTGTCGGCCAGCACCGCTCCTGGTGCCCTTCAACGGTAAATGGAAAGGCGATGGGCAGAGTGGTGATGGTGCGCCTAAAGGATAATACTGTCACGAGCCTAACAGATCCCGAGGATGAGGGCTATTCTCGTCATATTTCTACTCGCAACTATGATCGTCCAGGCTGGGCCTATGTAAGCTATTACCCCCAAAGCGGCAAGCGGTTTAACGATGAAATCGTCGCGGTAAAATTAGACGGAAGCCAGACCGTGGAACGGCTTGCCCATCAGCACAGTAACGCTAGTGGCTGCTACCGCTGTGAACCCCATGCCGTTCCTTCTAGGGATGGCCGCCGTGTTCTCTGGGCAAGCAACTGGGCACTGAACTGTGGCTCGGGATGCGGCTCCCGTTCAGAAATCAAAGCCTATGTAGCGGATACACGGCGCTGATGAAATAATAGCAAGTAGGGGCAACACCATGAAATGAGTGCGCTCTTTGAAATAGGAATCATCCTGGTGTGAGCCGGTGTTATAAAAAACGGATGCACAAAAACACCGGCGGCCTTTACGGATCGAAATACCATCGGCTCACACCAACCTATTCAAGCACTGAGGAGGATTATCTCCTAAACAGAGTGATCTATACTATCAAGGTACTCTCAATCCCTATTTTAAAGAAATGACGTCCTCAGATTTGCCTGCCTACAGGGTCCGGGTATCATCCCGGGCACGGCATGTCCGTATTCAAGTCAGCGCTGCGGAAGGAGTGATCGTCGTTTTACCGCGAGCAGTAAATCCAGCCTCAGTTCCCGCTTTACTCTGGAAAAAAAAGGCCTGGCTAGACCGCACCCTCTCTCAGTTCGAAGGGCTCCAGCACCAACGCCCATTGGCTACTCAGAATGCTTCACCTACGTTTATTTACCTGCGCGCCATAAACCAGCAGTTTCAGGTGACTTACCATAAGGCCGCCAACCTCGACCTCCATCTCGACACCCTGGGCAACCAGCTATTATTGCAGGGTCATGTCACTCATGACTCCCTGGTAAGACAAACTTTGCAGCGCTGGTTGACAGAGCAGGCCCATCTGCACCTCCCGCCCTGGTTAGAGACCGTAAGCAAGGAAATCGGCCTCAAGCACCTCAAGACAATTATTCGAGGCCAACGCACCCGCTGGGCTAGCTGTTCCCAACGCCAAACCATCAGCTTGAACCATAAGCTGCTTTTTTTACCCCCTCATCTGGTGCGCTATGTTTTTCTCCATGAGCTCGTTCACTTGGTGCACTTTAATCACTCCCCCTGTTTCTGGACTTTGCTGACTCATTTTGAGTCTAATTGCCGTAGCCTAGATCAGGAATTGCGCCGCGCCGGACACTATGTACCCGCCTGGGCTGAACGACGCTAGCGATTAACGTACCGTCGTTGCTCCATCCAGCCCGTATTGCGCCAGTGGGAGGGTGTGCTTGCTATAATGAAATTTACATGACGATTCCCTAAAGTAAAAGCTTATGATGCCAAAATTAATGCTCGCGGTAGCCTTTACGCTTTGGATTCTGGTTCCACCCTCTACCGTCTGGAGTCAGGAAGAAATACATACCACCCATACCGATCAAAAAAAGGTAGCGATCACTATCTATAATAATGACTTGGCCTTGATAAAAGACCAACGCCAGGTGGCATTAAAGAAAGGACATAACACCCTGGCTTTTATGGATGTGAGTACCAGTATTCAATCCGAGACCGCTCTGCTTCGTAATCTTACCCATCCCCAGGGTTTTTCTATTACTGAGCAAAACTACGAATTTGATTTACTCACCGCCGAGGCTTTGCTTCAAAAGCATGTGGGACAGCAGGTAGGCGTCATTTACCGCCATCCTACTACCGGCGAGGAAACCATTGAACAGGCAATCCTATTAGCCGCCAATCCAGAGGTAGTCCTGCGCTTTGAGAACCGCATCGAAACAGGTATTTCCCCGGATCGGTTGGTTTATCAAGCCATCCCCCGAAATCTGCGGGAGCGCCCTGCTTTAATTTTGCAACTCCAGACGGAAGTGGCGGGCAAGCAGGCGTTAGAGCTAAGCTATCTGACCAGCGGTCTGAGTTGGAAAGCTGATTACGTGGCGCAGCTTAATCAAACCGAAGATCGCTTCGATCTGAATGGCTGGGTGACTCTCACGAACCAGTCCGGAATGTCTTACCAGAACGCTCACCTGCAATTGGTGGCGGGCAGTATCCACCGGGTCGCGCCACAGATCCACTATGCCAAACGCCCAGCGCAAGAGGCCAGAATGCTTGCGGATGCTCCCCCCATGGAGGAAGAAGGGTTACTCGACTATCACTTGTACACTTTGGATCGCGCCACGACCCTCAAAAATAAACAGACCAAACAGGTCTCCCTGCTTAGCGCCCATAACGTTGCCGTCCAAAAACAGTATGAACTCCGGAGCCATACACCGCGGCTCTACTACAATCATTCCCAATCTTTTTCCGCCTTAAAACCTCCGGTCATGGTTTACCTACATTTTGAGAACACGGAACAGGCCGGCCTAGATCTACCCTTGCCAGCGGGTATCATCCGGGTCTATAAGCAAGACTCAAAAGATAACATCCAATTTGTGGGCGAAGATCGGATCAATCATATCTCCAAAAACGCTTCTGCTAAACTTAGACTAGGGCAGGCTTTTGACATCACCGCAAAAAAACGGCGGACCGAGTACCGCAAACTGGATTCCGATTCTTTCGAGGCCACCTTCAAAATTGAGCTTCGCAATGCCAAAAAAGAACCCGTTCTGGTCAAGGTCGCCGAACTTATCCCTGGCGATTGGCATATTATTACCGAGAGCCACCCTCACCAACGGGAAACCGGCAATACCGCGCTTTGGCAGCTATCCATCCCGGCAAAGGGCCAGGCTACCCTGACTGTGAGTTTCCAAACCCGAACCTAATTCTCATCCCAATATGATCCCAGGCACCTGAATTTTCATACCACCATGAGTATCATCCACCACGCTCTTGTCTTAAACTTACACCAGCCAGCAGGCAATCTGGAGCATTTACTGGAACATGCCCCCTGGGAGGCTCAAGAAATTCTCTATGCCCTGGACCGGATACCCCGCTCCCTTTGGGGATACGAGGATATCGCCCGGGTTCATCTAGCCTTCTCGGGTACGCTCCTTGAAACCCTCTCCAATCCCGGCTTTCAGCAACGGGTCTATGGGATTATCAAATGCGGCGACTTGCTGTGGCATCTCCAGAATACCGCCTTATTTAACCTTCTGGGGGGCGCTTACTATCACCCTGCCCTCCCCCTGATTCCCGGCCCGGATCGGGAGGAACACATCAAACGCTGGCTAGGTATCGGGCGGCATCTTTTCAGTCAGGCTCGCTTCAGCGGGTTTTGGCCGCCAGAGATGGCTTTTACCATGGAATTGATTCCCCTGCTGAAGCAACATGGGTTCCGTTATGTCCTGGTAGATAGCCTCCATGTGGAGCCTTTAGAGGAGATGAGTTGGCAGGAACTCCGCTACCGCCCCCATATTGCCGAGCATGGGGGTGAAGAAATCATTGTGGTGGTCCGGGACCGGGAACTCTCGGATGCCCAGGAAGCGGGCATGGAGTATGACTGGTTTCTAAATGAACTCTATCACCGCACCCGGCCGTGTGACTTTCCACCCCTGGTCACCACCTGTAGCGATGGGGACAATGGCGGCTGGTTCCGTAATACTTCTGAGGAAAGTAATTTTTGGGGAACCTTTTACCGGGAATTTTTAACAGGGGCGCGCCGGGATAATGCTATGCTCCGCCCCACCTTCATCCAGGATTACCTAGACCAATACGGTGCTAAGGGCCGAGTTAAGGTAAAAACGGCAGCCTGGAATACTGGCAATCACTCAGGGATTGATTTTATCCAGTGGACCGGCTCCCAGCGCCAAAAAGAGGCCCTTAAACGGGTAGAAGAAACCAGCACGGCCTTCCATCAACTAAAGCAAAAACATCTTGGCACTCAAACTCTGAACCCGGACATCACCCGTCTTCTCAATGAGGCGGAGTGGCACCTGCTACGCTCGGAAACCAGTTGCCACTTTTACTGGGGAGAAGCCTGGGTTCATCGCGTCCATGAAGATTTAGATACTGCCTGGACGCAAATGAACGCCGCGGCCCAAAAACTCAAATGATCATGGAATATTTGCTATCCATAAATTTACGCGAAGGGGCCTGCCAACTTTAGGTGGTAGGGGAATTCGCGGCCTCCCTTATAAAGAAATGGTTGCTGATCCAAGCAACAGATTTTGCTTGACCCCGTTTACTGTCCAGTTTGTAATAAAAGCAATGCTCTCGAAATAAAAATTTAAGCGTATCATTTCTAACCTCCCCTGAATTGAAGCTCCTTGGCACGATTTGCCCCGGTGGCATAAACGCATGATATCCCTTGGGTGAGGTGTCCACTGTTATCAGGACACCTCACCTTGACCATCCCCAAAATTGCAATACTTGCCCTTCAGAGCAGATTTAGTCTCTGGAGAGCGCGGCAAAAGCCTTGTCCTTAGGCAACTACTTTGCCGGATGGTCCACACAGATTCCGCCGCAGTCAGCGCCACCTTGGGTAGGGTCGCAATCATCCGAAGGATCATCCACACATCTCTTGCCTTTTGGGCAAGGAAGGCCCGCGATGCCCCCACACATCTCCTTGGGACGGCTCACACAGATCCCGCTACAATCAGCACCGCCCCGGGCAGGATCGCAATCATCCGAGGGATCATCCACACACTTCTTGCCCTCCGGGCAAGGAAGGCCCGCGATGCCTCCACACATTTGCTTTGGGCACTTTTCATCGCCGTAAGCCGGGCTGCCCTTGGGAGGATAGGTGATATGTTCCTTGATCTTGGCCTGCGCCGCCGGCGCCATCAGCTTAATTATTTCACGGATTTTCTGTGGCTGAACGGTTTCAACATCCATGGTTTCCACCTCTCCTTCCGTGGACCGGGCGGTATAGACGCTGACGACATCCAAGGGCACGGGACTTTTAATCACCACAAACCCTTCCAGAAAAGCAAAATCTACGCACACGCCGTCAATGGGGCAAAAAAAGCCTGCAATATTAAAACAGCTCAATTCAGTAGCCCCATCCGGCTGAAGCTTGGCCTTTTTAAAGGGCGTGACATCGAAGGGGCCTGGTTCAGAGCCAAATGCTGTGGCCAACGCCACTTTGGCAGCAACAGTAACGGGTTTATTCGTAGGATTATGGATATTAACAATGGTACGGTAGGTACCTCTGACCAAAGTGCCATCTTGATGCGGGAGTAATAGGGAGCAGGCGACTTTGGCAGCGTATTGAAATTCCGTTTTTATCGTTTCTGGGTACTTTGCCGTTTCTGCCTGAGCCGCCTGAGAAATTCCGCCAGAAGCAAACCAACCCCATAAACCTATTAAAACAGAAAAGACCCCCATCATTCGTAGCGGTTTCATGGTCGTTACCTCATATCGGTTAAATATAGCCATCGTTCTAAACTGTTATAAATCGTCCATTCAAGCATCCTCCAAAAATTTTTAGAATGCCGATTTTAAGTATAGTACTCAGTGCAGCTTATCGTGTGCGGAAAATAACCGTGTTTTAGTGAAAAATTACCTTCGTGAGGATGCCTTTCTCTTCAGAGTAAGATGGCGGCAGAGAAGCCATGCAGATAATTGTATGTTCCGACGATTCTAGACGGTGCCGTTCTGGTGAATATTTTCTGCGGAGCCATAGGAAAATGGCTGGATCATGGCCGACTCGCCTGTAAGGAGTCGCTAAATCTTTACCATAGGAGGTAAATTTGGTTTTTCCTCTGGTACTGCTGCCTCGTGCCTGATTCTACCTGCTTGCTCATCTGGCGTCAGAGGAATACTTATCCTTCATCAGGAGGAGTTATTAAGTTCTCCCTTCATAGGAGGAGCAGCCTCCATATTCAGAATTTTTTTGATCTCATGTTCAAGGTAGAAGGCTTGCTCGCTTGAATCGAGTCTCTCAACGAGTTTAATATTTTTTCCATTACGGGTAATTACATGAATTTCATAAGAGATTGATTGCCCTTCCGCGGAATGGAAAATATTTTCTTTCGCGTATAGCCGTTTGATAAAAGAGGTTGGTATTTCTTTATTACCGCGCCAGGGGATTGGCTTATGTCGTACCTTTATTTTTTCAGCGTCTACATATATATGGGTTTTATTCAACCACACAGCCACAACGTAATACGCTAAACTGATTCCAGCGGCAACATGCAAAAACGGAAAAAGTATCACAATGAAAGGACTGTCTTCGTTAAGTATAGAATACCAGTACACCAGGAGCCCATTCCAAAACACAGTGAATATCGCCAAGAGCGGAGTAGTCCAACTTCGCCATACTCGGACTATTTCAATATACGATTCAAAATAATGAACCTGTAAGCTTTCAGGAATCGCTAGTTTAGTTTTTTCTTTTTTCATAACGACCGCAGGAAGTTTTTAATTCACCTTACCAATTCTAAACCGGGTAATGTTATTACCAAAACCAAGAGTTCTCAACCGGGAATGAGTTGCCAAGATAGTTCGCTTGCGTTGGCACTCAAGAGAAAAACCTAATGGAGGTAATGGAGAAGTTTACCGCCCTGCATAGATTGATTATTATTTTTTGACCTAGTTCATGAGTAAGATATGGCGGGATGCGCTACGCTTTCCCGCCCTACGCGTTAAATTAATTCTAAACCGGAAACAAACTTGAATAACCGCTTAGAGTGTATGCGCGGCCTTGCCGAAATTGCCGTAAAGCGAACAGATGACAGACGAACTGTTCGCCAGAAACCATAGCAACTTGTGTTATAACGGCCGGCTACATGGCATTGTTATGTTTACCCCGCAAGGACGCTCAGAACCAGTTTAGGTTCTTTGGCAACAACTTTCAGCAGCACGCGGGCAGGGCCATGCGGCTGGCGATCGCCTTGCTCCCAATGCCGCAACGTACCCAGGCTAATGCCGAATGATGCCGCAAACTCTCGCTGAGACATGCCCACTTTTCTTCGGACGGCTTTAACGTCTACCGGCGAAAACTCGTGAACAATTGCGCCAGAGTTCTTACCCTTCGCGTGGGCTATGGCCTCTTTTAGACCGGTTTGAATACTTTCAAATGCTTCACTCATAACTATATCCTCCATACCTTGACGAGTAGTTGGACCAGCTTGGCTAGCTCGTTGCGTTTAGCCTTGGAGAGATTATCCTTTTCGCCTTTGCCGAAGGCAGTGAGCAAGTAAAGCGGGATGCGCTCATCGTGATAATAATAGACGACCCGAACACCACCACTTTTGCCGGAGCCCTGCCGCGTCCAACGCAATTTGCGAATGCTGCCTGTACCCTGCATGACCGCGCACCGGATTTAGGAAACTCTGCCAAGTGAGCCACGAAAGCCTGGCGTTCTAACTCGGTAAGCAATTTCTCCGATTTACTGATATAGCCGAGTAATTCGGCGACTGTTTGTATATCGTAAACAATACGCCAATGGCATACTATTATCTAGCCTTGGCAGGAAATTTGAAGGGAAACATAACAAGTCCAAATACATTGGCCGGCCATTCAACGCCACCTGTTTCTCTAACCGGATCGTAGAGGCTGGATTAGACGTATGGTACTGCCACGCTAACGCATGCTGAAAATCTGCTTCAGAGTGAAAGACTGGCCTCCTGACTGCAAGTGGCCGAAGTAGGTCGGCTGTTTCCATGCTTTCATCGTGTTGCCTAACGCCTGCAGCATGCGCGCCCATGCAATGGAGCCGAAGGCGCAATGTAATGGGTGTCGCCGTGCCTGCACTGGTTAGGATTGGCTGGTTAACGACCTGTATTCATTCTCTTAAATGACGGGCCGCGACGCTCGTCAATTTGCGACCGGCGTATGCAGCCTATACCTGTCCCATTTACCATGCCAAAACCTTTTTTTCTCCATCGCAGTAGTAAGGGCCAATTTTGCGGACACGAGTGAAGCGTTTGTGAATGAACTAATGCTTCTTGATGATCTTCATCGTCGGGGCTGTCTATAACCCGGTATCGCTTATAGTCACCGTTAGTCTGATCTAGAACCGAATAATGGAGCACATGACTTTTTTCTAGACGATTATTTACACATGCCTGAAAGGATTGGCGTAACGCATCATGATCATACATCTGGCCCGGGAAGATATTCGCTCTACAGTTCAAGAACTGAAGTTGATTGAGTGACTGTACATCACTCTCTCTTTTGGTTCTTACGATGCCAGCATTTTTGAGTATGGAGTAGACATCTGAGTCGTATGCTATGAACATTAGATTCCTACATAAGGGCAAGATAGCTAATGCCCCAGCTGAAGCCAGTCCAAATGTCGATCCACGATGTTGGTTATCGGTCTGGAACCATCGATTCGCTAGGATCGCAGGATCGTCAGAGGCAATGAATGGAGTTTCAGTATTATTTTTTATTAAGCAGACCTTCAAGTCATCGATTACTTCCATTTCATTTGCAAAGACACGCATAGCCATTAAAACTGCAGCACGAATCTCTAGGTTGAAAGATGAGTCTGCACCGATCAATTCTCCTAGTTGATTATTCATCTCGACAGCCCGCCTAGATGCAGCTTCTGTGCGAAGGTATTGCAGAAGCCAAAACCGCTTAAGGATTAATTCGTCATCAGTTCCTAACCCATTGTAGCTAGGCTCGCGAACTCTACGCAGAGTGTCCGCATATTTCTGTTCAATGGACTGAATGGCAGCCTCTAACTTCTTATCCTCACCATAAAAGTAGGACCCAGAGCATTGATGCTTAACCGCCGCACCTTCTATTATTTGTTCACGATCAATATTGAATACCCTGATCGCTTTGCCCGACTCCTCATGCGAGAACGGCCGTAAGTAACATCTTGGCACGAAATGCTGGTTTTTATTTGTTGGCAAACAATCACTCCCGTCCTGCTTCGAAAATGCCTAACAATTTATTCTTAGGCACATATGCCCTGATAAGTGGGTATTAGCTAGTAAATTAGGCATTTTCGTCATAATAATATTTTTTTGGGTAAGTTTTCCTTGGTAAGTTGATATTAACTTAAAAATAGGGCAAATTTGCCTGCATATTCGTTAATAAATTATCCGCAGGCATATCAAAAACAGTAAACCGACTTTCAGTAAGTTCGTCTCCCTGCCAGCAAACTTTAACTGTCCTGAGTAGGAAACCTATCGCAGCGGGTTGTTAGTCGTCGCGTCCTACGGCAGCCAATTGAAAATAACAATACGGAAACTATCTGGATTTTTTTCCAGGGCAGAAGAAAACTTAAGAAAGAAGAACTGGCGTGCGTTAAGGGAAACCGAGGAATTGAATCAAATTCCTCAGCATTAACTCAGGCGGGTAGGAATTAAGATAATATTTTGACTGACGTAGGGATTCGGGTGATGAAGACCCTTCCCTATTTTTTGAGGCTTTCTCATTTTTGTTTCTTAAAGCGATTCGCTTCAACCCCCTTTGAGCGACGTTAACGCCTAAGCTTAGCTGCGCATGGGAGCGCGTCCGAGTTAATTTGCCTTGTTAAGGTGGTTTCTCTTTCGACCCGACCTTATGATACCGATGATGATGTCTTTTGAGGAAATATCCAAATTTACACCTTTAATGCCCATGAGTAATTTTCTAGAAATGACAGGCTTAATGTAGAACGATTCGCTGTTTCTTTTTTTTTATGCGCACGAACTCTTTAAGAGTATCGGGAAGCCTGAGCCACTAAAGCATGTACTCTCTGAGTATTGGTCTCGGCAAATCAATGAAGATTCTCTTTTCATTGCCTCAACTTCGCTACCATTATTGACCGGGCGCATAGGGAGCCCAAAGCGCGTCAGCGCCTTGGGTGGTCAACTGCAGCGCCTTGTTGGGTGTTATTGGGACAGTTTGTGCGAAATGAGCCGATTAAGACTAACTCCGGACTCGGCAGCCAGCTTTGCTAATTGCCGATGAAGCTGCGGCGGTACGCGAACCATAAAACGACCGCTAAATGACTTAACCGATAGTGGCTCCGGTATTGCCTCTCCAGATTCCTTCATATCTTCGACGCATTGAGCTACGATTTTTCGTACTCCGGCTAAGGCTTTTTCCGGAGTGGTGTCGAGCCAGCTTAAGCTTGGGAATTCAACGCAGGAGGCGACATATTCCTCATCTTCTTGTGACCATGAAATTCGATACGTGTATTGATCAATTCTCATCATCATAAGTCTCCAGTCGTTCTATTGCTGCTAAAACTTGACCGCCTTGTTATACGCTTCCATCTCGTTCCTTCGCTTCTGGTAGCGATATGACTTCTATGCGGAGCTTGCTATGGACAGCTGCTAACTGCTTAAGATGCTTCGAGATTTCGGCTAGTTCTTTCGCGGCTTTTACCGCAGGCTTCTCGGCGACGACGGTGTGAGCATAGGACTCGATATCGAGCGGACAGCGTATGGCGGGCATTTCCTTTTTGCCTTTTCTGAACCGCAAGGTTGCGACAAGATTCTTTCCTGCGAGGGCTACTTTCAGCCCCCCATATTGGCCCCAATCGATCCTTCGTGTTTCACCCGGCCCCAATGCGGGAATGCCTTCGATAAGAGGGCCGTGCTTCATTTCAACGGCTTCTTTCGCATCACTTTCTGCGACGCCCCAGGCGCGATCTGGTACAGGATGGTTGAACTCAAACCGAATTTCCGTGGCTAAGCCGGTGCCGATATTCTTGGCTACGAGCTGAAGGATTGATACACGCTCTTCGTCATGCACCACCGTGAGGACAACGCACGGATCGGATGGCGTAGCCAAAATCGACCGAGTGAGCCGGACGTAGATGAACGTTAGTATCGCCAGAACCAAGGTGGCAATAGCCGTAATCCAATCGCTCCAATCCAGAGCGGAGGCAATGTCAAGCAGTTTGCGCACTAATGGATGATCTATTCTCCGGCCTTTTTACGTATAATCGAGAAATTGACTGGCGGATTCTCCTGGATAATGGATGTGCGGCATCTGATTATGCAGGAGGTTCTGCCGGTCAAACGGTTGTTCGCTGCGGCGCCTGGTTAGGCGCCACTACTTTGTGCCCTCCCGGCGGCCCAAGCTCTCGGCGAGAAAAGCCGATACCAAGGCATTCATGCTCACTCCTTCTTGCTTGGCGCGTGCGGTCAATCGAGCGTGCAAACTGCGTGGAACTCGGGCAATGAACTTTCCGCTGGGTAGCTCGCTGGGATTCGGAATCTCGCGCCCAGATTCCTCCGCAGCTTTGAGCCAAGCCGCCAGCGCATCCTTGCCATTAACCATGGCTTCTTCGGGCGTTTCACCATCCGACATGCAGCCCGGTAAATCTGGGTAGCTCACTAGCCATCCACCGCCTTCTTCATCGGTGAGAGGGCGGAACTCAAAAGGATACTCAATATGCTTCTTCATTCTTCCGCTCCAATATCATCCAACAAAGCAAGGAACTGGGTGACGTACACCGGCTTGATGGGGCGCTTGAACGGAATCGTTACGGCCAGTTCGGAATCGGGATGCAGAAAGACAAAGTGGCTACCGCCAGTTTTCCGAACATCGATACCGAAGCATTTCGCCACCGTTTCCAGCTCGTCGATGCGCCAATCGCGCGGATTGGTTCGCATCTTCGCGAGTAACTTTTCGGCCTTGCTCATGAAGCATGTATGATACTTCAGATGATATCATAGGGCAATGCCGCTCAGCGACGGATCGTCAGGGCCATCCGCTGCAGTGATTTGTTAGTCGTTGCCTTCACGGTCTTGGTACTCCATGAAGGAGCGACGAAATATCATCGGACGCTAGATACCCGGAATGGGGGCCTGCGGATTGCCAGCACCGGAAATCATAATGGTGTCATAGCTGAATGACCAAGGATACCTTGACCGACCTGGAAGCTCTTAATCTTTGTTAAGACTGAGCTCAATGGTTCTCCGGCTAATAAAGCCAAACTCCGCAACCATGCGTTTGTTCGTAAAAGCAAGTTCGGTGGTGACATAGCATATAAGCGCAGCTAGCCAAAAAAGGGAAGCAATTGCTTTTCCACGGAGAAAAAACTTCAATCGTAGAAATACCAAGCTAATCGAATAGTCGCCCTAAGAGAGCGCCTATTTGTTTTACAGGTTGGCCGGAAATGTTAATCATGAGGGCATTTTCCGCATTAGAAAAACGAAGTTTATCGAGATCCTGAAGGATGCCTGGAATTTCTTGTTCCCCACAGGGACTCATCCAACGCTTCATTTCGACTACCGTGAATCAGCCGGAGTCGGTATTTTTGTTGCCCAGATAGTTTTTCTGACGCTGGGGGCCGAAGTTCCAAAGTAAGCGCCTCTATGGACTTGAAGATTCTCGCAATCTCTTTCTTGGGGACACGCCGGAGATCTTTAAGCAACGGGCTGCTTGACACTGAGTCTTAAAGCTTGGCCTTGTTAGGGTTTTCAAGCTATACTCGTACGGTACTTCCGTACATTATTAGCGATTTTATGGATACCATTAGCGTAAATAAATTCAGAGAAAACTTGAAAACCCTCGTAGAACAAGTGATTAGCAGGCATGAACCCCTCAAAGTTACGCGGCGGGCCGGCGAGGCGTTTGTGGTCTTGAGTGCCCATGACTGGGAAAGAGAGCAGGAAACGTTGCATGTACTCCAAAGTCAGAACCTGATGCAGCAAATTGCCGCCTCTCTTGAAACCCATACCCGTGGCCAAGGCTACAAACCGACCGGCGAGCAAATGGATGAGATCACTGGTATTTGAGGGTAACACTTGGGAAGCATATGAAAACATGCGTGAAAAGGATAAAAAGCTACATACAGCCCTGTGCAAGCTACTTAAGGAAATGCTCCATTCCGATGATCCGTCTTCCGGTTTGGGCAAACCGGAACTACTTAAGCATGGCCTTTCCGGATTATGGTCGAAGCGCATTTCGCAAAAAGATCGGCTAATATATCGTTTCGACGAAAACTTCATTTATATATTCGCCATTGGTGGACACTATGACCGACCCTAACGCCTAAAGAACCGGTGGCAAGACGTCCGGTTACTTTACTTGTTATATATGCTAAGATACGTACATTATTAAGTACATGTACAGGATAGTTGAAATGGAAAGCATAAGCTATACTGCCGCCCGCAGCAACCTTGCTAAGACGATGGAGCAAGTATGTAACGATCATGCCCCCATTGCGATAACCCGCAAGGGCGAAAGTGCCGTAGTTATGATATCTATGGAGGACTACCAGGCATTGGAGGAAACGGCCTACTTGCTCAGAAGCCCCAAAAATACTAGGAGGCTGATTGAATCGATTGCTGAGTTAGAAATGGGCAAGGGACGCGAAAAAGAACTGCTGGAGTGAAACTGGTCTTTGCCGAGAACGCATGGGATGACTACCTATACTGGCAGAAGACTGACAAAAGAATTCTTAAAAGAATCAATACGCTCATAAAGCACATTGCGCACGAACCCTTTGAGGGTATCGGGAAGCCTGAGCCACTAAAGCATGCACTCTCTGGGTATTGGTCTCGGCGAATTAATGAAGAACACCGCATTGTGTACAAAATCCAAGAAGATTCTCTCTTCATTGCCCAGCTTCGCTACCATTACTGACCAGGCGCATAATACCAAAGCTCAGTTACCACCAGAGCAGCCGAGGACTGCGCGGAGAGCAACCTAAGGCGCTAGCGATTTATTATGTGATTACAATAACTGACTGAGACAGTTAACGCTGACGCCACCCTTTCCTAGAATTGCCGCCAGCACCCTCCCTTATGCTGTCGGAACTATCAATTCGCCAACCACTTCCAAAAGTGTCTCCCGTTCCATATAGATTGCCTGCAATACTCAGCGAGGAAGCTAGAAATAAAATGATAAAGTGCTCAATTGCAATAATTTTTCTTTCAGTTTATAGCTCTCACGCGATCATAGAAACGACAAATTGCCACGCCTTAGCAGCTTCCGGTATTAACAACCAAATAAATTCCGCACAGTTTATTACAAGAGAAACGACAGACTGCCATGCCTTAGCACCCTCCGGGGTGAACAACCACACGAATGCTGCACAGTTCATTACAACGGTTGCCCAGAAAACAGCTCGGAATGGTTGCTTTCTCGATTTATGACGTAAACGGCTTTGCGCGATCAACGCGCCTGGCCAGCCACCAACGAGGGCCAACAGATGAAGCGTACTCTCACTTGTTCGCCATGCCCCTCTTTTAGCCGCCGATTTATCGAGAGCATATGCTCCAAATGCGGCGGTACTGACAACAAGATAGAGTAACAGGATCTGCATTGGGATTGCCGACACCGAAACTGCGCTAACAACAATTAGCAAAAAGCCGGCCGCTAACACATTAGGCAGGGCACTGGATCGCTTTGATTTTTCAGTTTTCGGAACACCTGCAATGATGGCTTCTTTGGCGCAATGCCTACCACGCGCATCGGTGGACATGGAAAAGGTCACAGCATCACCGACCGCTGGCCGACGACCTCGGTTCACGAAAGCCTTGATATGCGCGAATACTCGGTCACCGCCTCGCATAGGGGAGATAAAACCGTACCCCTTTTCATCATTCCAGGATGCGATTTCTCCCTTCATTCTCACAGGCGTGTTTCCTCACGGCCTTTATCCCAACCCTGCAACGAAGGGAGACTAAAACCCAGAATATCTATATCTTCAATGACATGGGCGATATCCAGAGCCACTAGCCGTATCTTCAATCGCCTCGCATATTGCGGTTGAGCACCAGAGGCCGAACCGAACTTATAGAACTTCTTCAGCCCCTTACGCCAGAGCGATTTGCCTGTCATCATATCTTACGGTAATCGGCGCCGCATACAATATGCACTTATTTATAATAGGGAAGATTGCTGAACATCCGCGCCCATGGAAACGCACTTATTTTTACCATTGCCCTCGAGGTCATAAAAATAATGAGTTATCTTCATCAGATTAAGGCTTGCAATGGCTATACTCTAAAGGACTTCCGTCCCTTTTATGTAGACGAGGTTCAGGTAGGCCATATCCGATCTTCTTTTGCGGAAAAACTCCAAAGCTGGCCGGCGGTTTTCCGGGTGACTCCGGCAGCGGTGTATCTCGCGCCTGATCTTCGCTCTTTTGCAACCCGGACAGAGAAGGTAAAAGACGTTTTAAAAGCCTTGCTGGAAAAAGGCATTCTTCCCCGCTGGCATGGGGAAGAATATCCGGTAACTGCTTCCTCCCGGGAAGCGGCGCTATTTGCCATTGACCGGGGAGCGGCTCCTTATTTTGGCATCCGGGCTTTTGGCCAGCATCTGAATGGTTTTGTCTATGACGGGGGCCAGTTAAAAATATGGATTGGCCGACGCTCCCCCACTAAATGGAACGCGCCGGACAAGCTCGATAACCTGGTAGCCGGCGGTGTGCCCCATGGAGTTCCGCTAGGAGAAAACCTGGCTAAAGAGTGCTGGGAAGAAGCGGCCATCCCCAGTGATCTCGCTGCCCAGGCGATTCCCGTGGGCTATATTTCCTACCGCATGGAAACCGCCCAGGGTTTCAAGCCGGATGTGATGTATTGCTACGATTTGGAGCTTCCGTCTGATTTCATGCCCCAGTGCCAGGATGGCGAGGTGGAGGAATTTTATCTATGGCCCATGGAAAAAGTAGCGGCGCTAGTCCGCGAGACTCATTCATTCAAAAAAAACTGCAATCTGGTGGTTATTGATTTTCTGATACGCCGGGGATTTATTACGCCCGAGCATCCCGATTATCTGGAAATGGTGGCGGGTTTGAGGGTGCCGTTGGAAGCGTAACCCGGGCAGTTCTTAACGCTTCCTTAAGAAAAAATCCAGCCGATAATATCACTATAATATAGTTGTTTTCCTTGTTCGAAATTATCCCCGATGGATAGAGGCAGCGCGTTAATGGTATGGGAGTCAGTCACGCCTCTCCGGGCTAATTGTTCCCGCCATTTTTCATGTAAAGAATCCCGGGAAAGTTCGTCAGGGGCGAAATAAGATTGCGCAAGGCATGGGTAGTTGCGTTGTTCATGAACTTTATCATTTATTCTTTCAACCTTTTTTTTACCCTTACCAAGATATTTCCAGACGCCGTCGTCTTCCCAATCAAACCAGAGCAAGTTCGGATTTTGATCTTTTCGGAAAGGACAATACTGACGCTGACTATGTCTTTGGGTCAATATCATTTGCGGACGAGCGCCTTCAATAAAAGACATAGCCTGTTTTGACTGCTCGGTACTTTCCAAAAGTCTCTGTAACTGACCATGTTCAAGCTGGCGCATATCGGGATAAATATACTGGTTTTTGATTTTCTCAGCTTGAATCAGCGGTTCTTGGAGTGTAAAGCGGGCATTAATACTTCCTTGCAAGCTTTCCAAATCGAATATCTGCGCTAATGTCTCGGCCCTGTCAGATAGTTTAAAGTGCTTAGACTCCGGCCCGGGTTTGGTAAAGCGCATGGGTTGCTCATTTAAATCCCGCATGGTTTGGCTCATTATCCGCATGTTGGGTTGACGGGCTTCCCAATGTCGCCGGTGCCGCCAAATGCGCCCGGCCATTTGAATCAAAGACCAGTAAGAATTGGGTTCGACAATTCCCCAGTCGTAGTCGTGATCCCGTCCCACTTCAGATATGGGAGAGGTACTCACAATAACCAATAAGTGGGTTTTTCCCTGTTGCCGACAATTTTCTAAATGGGCGCGCAAAGTTGGATGATCATGCGCTTGCTGCCCTTCTTTACGCTTCAAAAGGGTATTTAATGTTTGTTCAATATGATGGCGGATGAGCGGTAAATGTTTGGCATGATAGCAAATCAGTTTTACCTGAATGCCGTCTAAATTAGCAGGCATATTAAGCCAGTGCTGAGCAAATCCTCGGGTATGGGCAACATTGCTCCAGCGAACGCAGCCGATGGAATAGCGAACGCCGGTTTCCGGATCGTGGTCCGCCCACTGTTGATGCAGTTCCCTGCAACTCTCCATTACATTTTGATAAACTGCTGCCGGTCCTTCAGAAGTGGGTATGAGAACGGTATCCAGCCGCCGCCGCGCGGGTTGTTGCTGTAGCGTATGCAACAGGGCCTGGATAAATCGATCATGTTGCTTGGTAAAAGCAGCATGATCAGCGACAGAAGCTAATTTGATATGGGTGGCATGGTGGCTGAACCAACCGCAGCAGATAGGACCCGATTCCATGCCTTGAAGTTGCCGCCAACGATTAAAGCCGGTTTGGTAGGCGCGGTAGAAAGCGCGTGCGGTGGCCGGTGGCAAGGTAGCGGAAGAAAGCAGCAATTTCCGCCCGTTGAAACCCACCACATAGGCAAGTTTTAATAATGCGGGTAAATCCTCGGCGGAAAAACTGTCGATTTCGTCAATAATCAAGTCCGATCCCGCCATGCGAAAACCCAGGACGGCCGCTGATGCCCGCTGGCTTTGCAGAAACGGCATCAAATGATCGATAGTGCAGACCAGAACAGGAACCTGTAGCAGGTGGTTAAGTTTGGGATTATTGGGCGCGATTATATCTTCTGGCCAGGGGGCGTCAGGATCGTAATCGAAATCAAATTCGCCGGTGATTCCTTCATAGAGGGAGTCGTCCAGGGCGCTGCTTTCAACGCCGGCTTGTTCTTCCTGGGAAAACAGGTCGTTTCCTTTTTCGGCGCCTGTCTCTTCCCCGGCATTCGCCATCCCATGAAGGGCGGTCGTTAAAGCGCCACCCACCATGATCGCGCATTGATTCCCCACGGCATCAGGCATCTTGCCAAACCCCAAATCATCACGGTATTCATCGCCAGTTTGCAAGGTCAAGGTGCGCAGTCCCAAAGCAACTGTTAACCGATAATTTTGATGGCGGTTAGCGGCGGCTAGAATGCGGGCGGTTACCCCGCGTTTTGCCAGAGCCGGTTTCGGCCATTACAAGCGCGAAAAAGCCTTCCTTGGCGTTATCTTCTTGCCGTTGGATTTGGAGCACCTTGCGTTCGGCTTTTTGCTGCCAGCTAAAGGCTTCTTCTTTAATTGGAACGGTCAGGGCGAGGGGAGAGGTTTCAATGGTGCTGGCTTTGCGATTATGCTGAAGTTGATGCAGCTGGTTGAAGGCTTTTCCCGAAAGTTTGCCGACTCGTTCCAAATGGGCGGCCAGCGTTTGTCGTAATTGTCCTTGCTGGCTGTTGGCGAAACAAACCTGCGCCTGGGCTGATTGGGGCCTGACAGGGAGTTCCCTTTTCGCCTGGCTGGAAATGCTGTGATCCGCCAAAACGAGGGCGCAGCGGGCCATATAGCGGGCGGCGCTATACCAAAGCACGCGATCCCGGATAGGAAGCGCGTGTTCCTGTAAGAGGTAACGGGCACGCCGGGCATGTTTGATAATCTCATTGACCCATCTTGGCGATTGTGACCAGGCGGGACGATAATCCGTGGCTAGCCGTAGTCCATCCTGCAATTCCTGGGATCTGTTAAGGTAGGTTTTTTCCAGCGGCGCAAAGCTATCTTCATGTCCGTCCGGTAATTTGTGATGAGATATGATCAAAAAACAGAGTACGCTGAGCAAAGGCGCTAAACCCCGATCACCCTCTGCTGAACTCCATTGTGGACGTAACGTGCTCCCTTCAATGGGCATGAGTTCCCGCCAGTGATCATGGGACGTTTCCTTCCATATCCGATGCAGGGCTTCATAAATTTTTTTGGAGTCGGTAAGCGCCGCGAGCCATTGCTCGTCTTTAAGACTGGCCAAACCAAGGGCAGGTTTGGAGAGGTTATGATTAGCGCCGGCAACCCGGCGGCGGCGTCTTTTGGGGGTAGGCTCGACCGGTGGTGGGTTATCCTCGGCGGCGGGTAGCGCAGTTAAAATGATAAGCCGCAACAGCAGCAAAAGCGATATTCTCTCGTGGCGCACAGGATCGCTTTGGTTACTGTTTTCATCCCGTAGTTTGCGCTGAAAGCAAGCGCCATGTTTCCCCAGATCATGAAAAAGCCCGGCCAATATACAAAGATGATTAAGTAGCCGCACGGCGGGCGCGGTCTCTTCGTTGACGCTCGGCAAAGGAGTCGCACTATGGCTGAAGGCAAACTCACCATTCCGGCTAAAATGCCGGCGGCTGCCCACCACCCAGGCTAACTCCGTTTGGTAACGCCCCTTGACGCGATGACAGGCGACCGAGGTATGGCGGCTGGCCGCTTGAGTTAATTCCCGGCGTATGTTTTGCAAACCTTCCGCGCTAATCCGTGCTAGCCAAGTGCGCCGCCCGATTTGCACCGCATAGCGAGATAGAATGCGGCGCGAGCGTTTCCAGGCAGCTTTTTCGCATTCACTGACGAATAAAATAATCACAGCCGGGCCACGCGCTTGATGGACTGGAAGAGAAAGGTCATAGCATGGCTTTCGTCAAGCCAGGCAATGCACGCCTGGCGCATTTCTTGATCACTGCGGCCTGCCGCCGCGTATTGAAACGCAATGGGCATCACGCATGTATCCTTAATGATGTCGGCCACATCAAATACCAAAGCCCCGCGCCGGGTAGTGCCGTGAATCACCGGCAAGGAATGGGGAATTCCCAAAACCCATAAAACCGCTGCCGCAATCCCGTAGGCCAGATAGTTCCCATGATCAAGATAACTGTTAAAGGGGTCGTTAAAATCCCGCTTGCCAGGATCGCGGGTGAAATTTTCAGCCCCAGGACAGATCTTCCACAGGCCATAAAGTTCTTTGGCGAACTTGGCCTCCTGGACCAGGATCGTTCCATTGTCCCCGGCCAGCTCAATGTCCGCCAGATAACGCTCGGCCAGCTTTTCCAGACTCGCTTTATGGGGTTTCGGCTCTGCCAGTTTGGGCCATTGCTGCATTAAAAATTCGGCCCGGTTTCTTTGAAATGTCTTAGCCACCCTAAGGCGCTGGTCATTGTCCTGCCATAAGCGCATCCACGCTTGGCAATATTCGGTCGGCCGATATTCGTTTTGAGAAGCCAGAAATAGGGGACTTCCCCCGCCGCCCACAAACGCCACCATCACCTGCTCGCTTGCTAGCAGGCGGGCAGCCGCTTGGGTCAGGGAAGTGCCACTACCCAGCAGAATGACATTGGTATTCGCCGGCGGGATGGCAAAAAATTTGGTGAACGCACCTTCCTGGCGGGCATACACCACCCGCTCGTCTTTGGCCATTACCCGGCAATGCTCCAAATAATAAAGCCCCTGGCGGTGGGAAGGCAGTATCGGCATGAAATAACCCTATCTGTGTCATCAAATCCACCTATACGGCGGTGAAAGACTATTCAATAAAAAAACTAAAACTTTCTAAACCGCCTCCGCTTTTTCTAATTCACTTGCACGGCGGTGAACCTATTCATGAAGCATTATTTTTAGCCCGAAGGCGACGATAACTTTAGCACGCTCAGCCGTAAAGAGGGATTTGATCGATGGATACATTTTTTTATTTAAAAATAAAACCAAAACGGTATTGCTTTAAACAACAGGTAAGTCTATATTGCTCTCTGTATTTAAGGCAACGGAGTTATAAACCGTGTTGATAGATAATTTAACCCAAGCGCTTAGCGCCAGTGAAGGCTCATCCGCCGAGCAGTTGAAACAGATAAAATCCCAATTTTTAGGCCATTGCCGGGCGCCTGTCAAGGTTGCGGATGAGGACGTTTCTCCTCTGCTTATTGCCGCGATTAATTTCGCTTACGGCAGCCCTACTTCCTCTGAGCAGTTGCTAAGCGGGGAAAGCGCCAAAGCCGCGCTGACCGCCAAGGTAATCGATAAAACTATTGCGGGCACATTTATTTGGGCCGCCTTGGCTTCCCATATGGGCACCCACCATCCCAAGTCTCGTAATGATAAGGTCAGTTCCGGACCCATTGTGGCTCGTTCCTTAACACCGCCGCCGGCAGGCTTGGTAACCTCGGCTAACCTCAGAACGCGCCAATTCTCCGGCTCCGGTAATGGCGCCAATACCGCCCATTATCAATGGTTGGCGTTCACCTATGAAGACTCGGCCGGAGTATTCAGCGTGATTGAGCGCGCCGCTAGCCAGGATGAGCGTCTGGGCGAAACGGTGCTGACTTTGGGCATTCAGGAAAGTCAGTGGCAAGCCTTCCAGGAAGCGGCGAAGGCGCATTTAGAGACCACCAATCTTGCACCCTTGGATCGGCAATTAAAACAAGTTTTTATTCCTGATCCAGGCCAGAATAACGATTTTATCGTCATCACACCCCTTGCCGCCACGGCAGTCATCGGCGCGTTTGAGCAGCATCGGAGCAAATTGCGGGAACAAGACGCTAACCTAAATTTTCACCGGATAGGTGTTGGTGGCGCTAAGCCGCAAAATGCCGGCAGCCTGATGAACGAACTAGGCGGTAATCTGCGGCAATTAACCATGACCATACCCCGGCTTGATCTCACCCAGCGGCAGCGGCGGCTTTGGCATTTGCAACAGGGACGGTTGTTCCAGCCCCTACCGAAAAAAGAGGCGCGGCGCTTTCAACAGTGGCTGGCGCTGGAGTGGACTCAGCGCTATGGCAATCGGCAAGACCATCTCCAGCGCCTTGAACAGCGGATCGATGAATGGCTATCGCCGGAACTTGAGGAACAGGACCAACTCTTTGCCTGGCTATCCTCCGACGCCCTGGATGCTAATAACGAGCGCCAAAAATTTGAAACAGGGAATGTGCCTAACTGGATTTTAACCTTGGCGGGGATCAGTAAAAACCCGGAAACAGGGCACAGCGTTTACGAAGCACGGCAAGAAGCGGCCTATGATGCGCTTATTTTTCATTTGAATTCACCGGGCGATGAAATCAATAAGCTGATTAGGGACGCCTTGGAAAGCCTGTTGGCTACCCGCCATTCAGTGGGGGAGGCAGTAGCATGAGTTCTTATCATCTTCTCTTACCCACTTTAAATGTGACTGGCTGCAACTGGGAAAGCAGCCACCTCACCCGTTCATTGCCCTTAACCGCCATGGCGGGTTTTGTCGATTATTTGATGTCTTTTGAGCTTGCCGATAACGCGGCGGAGGCTGGCGCCAACTTGGAAGGGTTCGCAATCTGTCTCCATGGCGGACAAATCTATGAAGGCTTGAGCAAAAACCCCCTTGCCTTGTGCAAGGGTAATGGGCTCAGTCAAGCCCGGGATGATTTGCTGAACCCGCCTCTCACTCCGGAAGTCAAGGGTTCCGTGTCCCTTAGTTTGGTGGTGGCTTTGGAGCTGGAAGATAAATCCGCCTTGAATGAGTGGCTGAAAAACCGCGCAACAGCATTTTTACAGACTTGCCGTTTAGCAGGGGGGGATATTATTGGAATAGGTCAGCCAAAAGTTTACATCGAAAGATCCAAACTAGCGCAGGAAATACGGCGGCTGCCGCCTGGTTGGTTTATTGGTAATGGTGCTGAGCTCATCAGCAATGCTCCTGATCCCTTTGCCGCCCTGCTCAATGCCGTGGCTTGGTTTCCGGTGAAAGATAAAGAACCCCAAACTACCTCCGCTCATCCTTCCCCATCCAGGCAACGCCCGTATCCTGGCCATTGGCTCTATGCCACCTGCGTCGGCTACCAACTCCTGGAATCACCCCAACCGCGCCGTAACCGCAGCCATGCTTCTTCAGATGCCGATTCTGCTACGAATCATGCCTACGCCGAACCTGTACACAGCCTGGCTGAGCTGGTCTGGGCGCGAAATTTGTTACGGCCCCAGGATGATTCCACAGCCGATGACTGGCTAACGGAAAACAATCTACTGTGGCGCTGGGAGAGCGATGCTCCTAGCCGCACGGTTTATCTTTCAACGCAAGCGCTTTAAACACTATTAAGGAGTTTCCATTATGGCGACTGTTCAGCTTCCCTCATTACTCAATTATACCCGCAGCATTGTTCCCAGCGAAGGCACCTTCTGGGTGGCCAATGCCGATAACCGGCCATTGCTTATCCAGGATAAAACGGTGCTAGGCACCATCGCCAACTACAGTTCAGTCTATAAAAAAGATAAACAGCGTGATGAAGATGCAATCAATAAGGAAATGATGGCCGGAGACAACAACATTCAGCGGGTGGATAGCTGTCATCTGCCCGCTGATGTGGATACTTTTGAACTTCGTTTTACGCTTAAATTTCTGGCGAATGCCAACGGCCCTGAAGCCTGCGAAGGTGCTGAATTTCGAGAAGACCTAGAAAGCATAGCACAAGCATACGCTGACAAAGGGGGTTTTACCGTATTGGCCGAGCGTTATTTGGCTAACCTTCTAAACGGACGGTTTTTATGGCGTAATCGTTATGGCGCCCAGCGTCAAATCACCCTGCGCGCGCCTTATAACGAGGAGATCAAAGAAACAACTTTTGAGATTATTGACCGTTCGGAACCCACACTGCCGCAAGGGCGGATGGATAAGCTTAAACCCTGGATCGAGCATATTACCCAGGCGCTCAGCGGCAAAATTCCGTATTTCCTTATGGAAATCAGCGCCAGGGTAACCATTGGCCTCGGGCAAGAAGTATATCCCAGCCAGGAGTTTGTTGATAAGGATTCGCGAGGGCAGGGGAAAAAGTCCAAAACTCTCTTTTCTGTGCAAGTCGCCGATCAACAGGTCGCCGCCATGCACAGTCAAAAAATCGGTAACGCTATCCGCACCATTGATAATTGGTACCCAAACGCCAGTGCTGATCGCCCGCTCGCGGTTGACCCCTTTACCGTCGATAAGCGCCGGGCCCGTACCGTGCGGTTGCCAGATCATGAAAAATCGGACTTCTATAGTTTTTTAAAAAATTTACCTGCTTTAAAGGATGACATCGAGTGTGCTCCAGATGCCAAAGCCATACCGGGACATGCTCATTATTTTATGGCCGTGTTGATACGCGGGGGAGTGTTTAGCGGAGAGAAAAAAGCTAAGTAGAGGAAATATTACCCATGTTTTCAGATTATTTTGAAATCCAATCAATAGGACTGCCTGAAGACACGCATTTTATTCTAAGCAAGCTTTTTACCCGGATACATGGCGTGCTGAAATCCGAGTCGTTAAATATTGGCCTTGGATTTCCTGAGCTTAGCCGACATTCCCCTGGAAGCATTGTGCGGTGTTTTGGGGTATCTCGGGAATTGGAACAGTTGCAGCGCAATAACGGTATCACTCATCTTGAAGGGCGCGGAATGATTGCAATCAAACCAATAGCAACCGTGCCTCCCGATGCGATTGCAATTGCTTATCGACGCGATCGTAGCGCAGAGAAAGATTTAGCAGGGTTTAGGCAGCGGCAGATGCGCCGCCGAGTCCGGCGCGCCGAACATGCCCAAAACCAGCCGGAAACGAGCTTGAGAATAGAGGCAAAGAGCAGGCTGCAAGATAACGAGAAGGCGGAACGGCCACCTTATTTACTATTAGAACGGGAGGGCCGACGGCTGCCTATTCATATTAATACGGCAAGCCTTCAGATTAATACGAATATTTGTCAGTTCAGTAGCTATGGATTAGCCAGGAAGGTTGAAGATAAATATTCGGCCGTACCCATGTTCTGACCTTACTTTATTTTATGGAACAAAAAATCCAATAATAACAAATAATTAAATGAATTTTAAAAAAGGAAGGTTGTAGGCTAATATTCGACACAAGACTTTATCATTGCTACAGTTTTTAGCTTTAATTTACTGTTCACCGCCGCACAGGCGGTTTAGAAATTTGGGCGAGATGTTGTGGGCCGGTTGCCAAGGTTCACCGCCGCACAGGCGGTTTAGAAAAGTAAGCAGAAGTCGAACGGGTCATTGCACTGGTTCACCGCCGCACAGGCGGTTTAGAAACCTATCTTGACGTTAGAGAGTATGTCTGGACGGTTCACCGCCGCACAGGCGGTTTAGAAAACGATGGGCAGGTTACAAGCAATGCGGTTAAAGTTCACCGCCGCACAGGCAGCTTAGAAAAGTATGTTTAATTAACTGCTTTTACATTAGATGTTCACTGCCGCACAGGCAGCTTAGAAACTTAGGACAGCAGCGAATGGACGCAAAACAGAGTTCACTGCCGCACAGGCAGCTTAGAAACATCAGTTGCCGGAGTTATTTCATGTATTTCTGTTCACCGCCGCACAGGCGGTTTAGAAATAGATTTCTTTCCGTTGCAGCCATTTTACGGAGTTCACTGCCGCACAGGCAGTAAAGTTAACAGCTTTCGGCTTGCTCCAGCGTCGTGAGTCGCTGCTCCAACTCACGGACCTTTTTGCGCAAATCCGAAAGCCGGTTTAGCTCCGCCAGCGCCCTGCGGTTTTCCATCATAGGCTGGACGGGGCTACCAGTCATAATGGCCTTGGGTGGCACATCTTTAGCCACCCCGGATTGAGCAGTTATCACAGCCCCATCACCAATCCGAATATGACCCACTAACCCTACCTGGCCCGCCAGGGTCACCCAATTACCAATTTTGCTACTCCCGGAAATACCCACCTGGCTAACAATAATGCTGTGCTCGCCGATCTCTACATTATGGCCAACTTGAACCAGGTTATCGATTTTGGTGCCCCGACCGATTCGGGTCGGTCCCAACGCCCCCCGGTCAATGGCGGTATTGCACTGTACCTCTACATCATCGGCAATCTCCACCCATCCCACTTGAGGCACCTTAAAATAGCCGTGAGGAGGGTCCGGCGCAAAGCCAAAACCATCGCCGCCAATAATCACGCCAGAGTGAAGAATAACCCGGTGCCCAATCCTCACCCGCTCCAGCAGGGTAACGCGCGGATGGAGCAAGCAATGCTCACCGAGAATCGTCTTAGCGCCCACATAACAAAAGGGAAACAAGACAGTATGAGCTTTGATAATTACTCCGTCTTCAATCACGCAATAGGCGCCAATACTACAGTTTTCCGCAATTTGTACGCCTTCCCCCACAATAGCCGTGGGATGTACGCCTGGCGCCGGGCGGTAAGAGCGATTGAACCATCGAGTTACCACCCGCGCAAAATCACGGTAAGGGTTGTCTGAAATAAGCAGGCAACGGTCCGGGAATTGTTCCCGATGATCGGCCCCTACTATGAAAGCTCCCGCCTTTGATAACCGAGCCTGGGCCGCATACTTACGATTAGTATAAAAGCTTAAGTCACTCGCCTGGGCCTGATCGAGGGGCGCAATCCCCTGGATGAGGGTGTCTTCATCGCCCTCAATAGCACAACCCAAAAACTGGGCAATCTCCGAAAGACGAATTTCCATAAATTAATTGAGCGCGGGGAGTGCCTGCTTTAGCTGGCAGCGGAAGCGCTCACCTCCTCTAGTTAAGTTATTAAAGTAAGTTTCTAGCGAATCCATAATAGCCAGATGAGTAGATATGCCAAAAATGCCGGGGCGGTTTTTAGTCTTAAATTGCATCTTGTGTGGTGCCCCAAATATCGCCGCGGGGTTCTTGTGGGTGAGATTGCCGAACGCCTTTGTGCCTTGCTCCACAAGAAGGCAGATGAGCTGGAAATGACGCTTCATGCTTTGGAAGTTATGCCGGATCATGTCCACCTGTTCGTTGAGTTTGATCCTCGTTGGGGCGTGGCCGAAATCGTTAACAGGTTCAAGGGCTTCACGAGTAAGGAATTGCGAAAAGAATTCCCTATCCTCCGATCCAGGCTCCCCACGCTTTGGAGCCGAAGCTACTACGCCGTCACGGTCGGCCACGTATCCGAAAGCACTGTTCGCGCTTACATCGAAAACCAGAAAGGCAAATAGATGATCAAGGCATTCAAATACCGTCTTTATCCGAATGCCCATCAGGCGCGCGAACTGGAGATTGCGCTTGAAACGCACAGGCGGCTTTACAACGCCCGCCTTGAACAGCGAAAGGCGGCTTACGAGTTGGAGAAAAAGTCGGTCAAATACGCCGAGCAATCTTCGTGGTTCAAGCACGAGCGATCTACGAATCCCTACTTTGCGCGTCTTAACTTCTCCTCCGCTCAGGCCACCATGCGCCGCCTGGATAAAGCCTTCCAAGCGTTCTTCCGGCGCATTAAGGCAGGTGAAAAGCCCGGTTATCCACGCTTCAAGGCCCGTGGCCGATTCGATAGCTGGACCTATCCGGCGCACGGTGACGGCGCCCGGCTGCTCCATGACCAATTGCGCTTTCAGCATGTGGGCCTGGTCAAAGTACGCCAGCATCGTCCTGTGGAAGGCGCGGTCAAAATCGTGCAGGTTAAAAACGAAGCCGGGAGGTGGTTTGTCATCGCCAGTTGCGATATCGGCGATGGGCCAGCCCCCCGCGCCGAGGATACCTCGGTCGGCCTGGATGTTGGGTTGGAATATTTTCTGTCCACCGATCAAGGCGAGCGCGTCAATAATCCGCGCTACCAAAAAGAAGCATTGCGCCGATTGAGGATTGCTGGACGCGCGGTTTCGCGTAAGAGAAAGGGTGGCCGGAACCGAGCTAAAGCGGTTGCTAGATTGCGCGCGATACAGGCGCGCGTAGCCAACAAAAGACGGGACCACCACCACAAAGTAGCCCGCGATTTGGTGAGTCGATACGCCTTCATCGCGGCGGAGAGCCTGACTGTGCGCAATAGGGTCAGGAACCGTCGGTTGAGCCGGTCGATTTCGGATGCTGGCTGGCGCCAGTTTCTGAACATACTCCGCGCCAAGGCTGAAAGCGCCGGGTCGGTGTTGGTTGAAGTTCCTCCGCAGGGCATCTCGCAAGCGTGCTCCGGCTGCGGCGCGGTGGTACGTAAAGCGCTGTCCGTGCGTACGCATAAATGCCCGGCATGCAGCTTGCGCCTGCAAAGAGATGTCAACGCGGCCAGAAATATCTTGGCCCGTGGCCAGGCCCGGTTGGAGTCTGTGCGGCTTAACGTGGCGCAATAGCGCGTGCGTGCCGCAAGAAGCCGTCTGCTTTAGCTGACGGTGCATCACACCTTCTTCCCGCTCGATTGTCTTATTTTTTTGTTTTATAAGCACGCGCTATCTTTAAAAAGGCTTTACTACCACTAGAATCACCGCACCAATCAGGATTAACACCGGAAACTCATTAAACCAGCGATAATACACATGACTGTGGCGGTTACGTTCCTCGCGAAAGGCGATCAACAGCCAGCCGCAATAAAGATGATAGGCAATCAAAAGCAGAACCAAGGAAAGTTTGACATGGAGCCACCCCGCCTCCATCCAAGCCGGCGTTAAATAAATCAGCCACACACCTAATCCCACCGCCAAAATAGCACTAGGGTGCATAATACCGCGATAAAGCTTGCGTTCCATGACTTTGAAACGCTCCCGCCCTGGCTTATCCTGGCACTGGGCGTGATAGACGAATAGCCGTGGCAAATAAAACAGGCCAGCGAACCAGGTCACCACAAAGATAATATGGAAGGCTTTGATCCAAAGCATGCTATTTTGATTACTCCAAGCTAAAAGTATTATTTATGAGCCCTAGCGCCTGCTAGATTAGCAAATCTTTAGCACAGCTCCTACTGTCATCAACTCTCAGAATCCGCTAAAAGCTGCAGCCAAGATTGTTTTTTATCTGCTATTTGTAACTACTGGGCGCCAAAAACGGCTAAGATAAGGGAAACAAAGCTAACCGATTGACCGAGCGTCTTGCTGGCATAGAAGGAATACAGGGATGTATGACGACCCCCTAGCGAGCGTGCGAAACGAAGTGGCGCATCGAGCGCGACCTGCCTGCAGCAGGCAGGGGGCAGCATTAAAATTTTGGCGGCGGCGATTTTCCGAAGATGAAAGCCTATCAATTAAGACTCTACCCCACACTCAAACAGCGGCGGCAGCTAGAGAAAGAATTTAGCGCCTGCCGGTATGTGTGGAATTGGGCGTTAGATAGACGCACCAGGGCCTACAAGGAAAAAGGAGAGTCCCTGAACGCCATTGCGCTTTCTCGGGAACTGACGGCGCTCAAATTAGCCAAAGCGGCCAGAGGTGGCCACAACCGTCGTAAGCAAAGGAGCCGCGTAGCTCGACTCCACCAAAGAATAGCCAGCAAGAGGGCGAACTTTCTGCACGGGCTGAGTACTTCGATCGTACGCGAAAACCAAGCCATAGCGATTGAGGACCTGAACGTGCGTGGCATGATGGCCAACGGAAAGCTAGCTCGATCAGTTGGGGACTGCGGTTGGTACGAGCTACGACGGCAGCTCACCTACAAAGCGAAGTGGTACGGACGGCAGTTGAATGTCGTCCCGAGGTTTCAGCGTACCACGGGCGTTTGTCCCGATTGCGGGACGGTAGGGGAAAAGCTGCCGCTGAGGGTGCGGTCCTGGACATGCGGGCATTGTGGAAGCGCGCATGACCGGGATATTGCCGCCGCCCGGGTGATTGATTTAATGGGCAATACCGCGAGGAGCGTGGGAATAGATGCCTGTGGACTGGCACACAAACCGGAGGAGGCTGTCACTCCATGACGAACTACCCAAGGGCCGGATCGAAGCAGGAAAAGCGCAGTGAGCGAGAGCGCAGGGATGCGCTCATGGGGCGATTAGCCCCGGTCGCGAACGTTAGCCGCCAACTCCAATTACAGAGAAATGGGGGGTAAACCCTTAACAAGAGCACAGGGAATCCGTTTTCTGGCAGTCGGCCTAGCTTATTTTCTGACTGCCTTGCTCGAAATTACGCTGACCAGCCAAGGCGATAATATCGCTGTGCTTTGGCCACCAAACGCCATCCTCATCGGCGTATTATTGCGGGCTAAGTCCTGCTATCGGCCAGTTTACTTCGGAATCTGCCTGCTAGCTGATCTAGTGGCAAGCAAAGTGATGGGCGAGGCGACCAGCATCGCACTAGGGTTTATGCTGGCCAATGGTTTAGCGGTTGCCGTGACAGTCGCTTTTATGCAGCGGCTAATACCCCTGCCGGTTACACTCCACGAACCCTGGCAATTACTGGCGTTGGTAGGTGCGGGCCTGCTTGGCACTGCTGTGGGCGCAGCTTTCATTGGCGTGACCTATGGTACATTTTACTGGGCCGCGTGGCCGACTTGGTGGCTTGCCGATGTGGTCAGTATCGCTCTCATCACACCGGTCCTGCTAAGCGCCTCCTGGCCGGTGGCGAAAACGCTACTGACGAAGCGCACTGCTGAAACGGCAGCGGCCTTGCTGATCGCTGCGGCGGTTACAGTCGGCGTGTTCCACAGTTCATCTTACGCCCTCGTGTACTTAACGGCCCCCGTGATGCTCTGGTTCAGCTTCCGTCTCGGGCTATTTGCGTGTGGGGTGCTGGGACTCGTTATCACTATCATTGTGGTTGCGCTCACGCTGCAAGGCGTGGGTCCCATCGCCAGTCAAGTCGGCGGCATTTCCCTAACCACCATTCAAACCCTGCAAATTTATCTAAGTCTAGTCATCCTGCCAGCGCTGATGATCAGCATCGAGCGTGAAAACCGGCTCCGTGCGGAGGCAGAGATAATACAAAGTCAGGCGCGCTATCGCTCTCTTTACCATGATACCCCAGCCATGCTGCACTCAATTGATCGTCAAGGACGGCTACTCAGTGTCAGCGCTTACTGGCTCACCATCATGGGCTATGAACGCGATGAGGTTATTGGGCGGCGCTCCACGGATTTTATGACCGATGCCTCGCGCCGCTATGCGATCGAGGTTGTACTACCGGCATTTATGCGTAGCGGCGTTTGCCGCGACATTCCTTACCAAATGGTAAAGAAAAATGGCGAAGTGTTTGATGTCCTGCTATCGGCCACAGCCGAGCACAACCCTGACGGCAGCGTGGCTCACTCGCTCACAGTCATGCACGATGTCACTGCCCGTAAACGAGCCGAGACCGCGCTGGTTGCCGAGAAAGAGCGGGCTCAGGTGACCCTGGAATCCATCGGTGACGGGGTGATTACCACTGATGCTAATGGTCGTATCAACTACCTTAATCCAATTGCCGAGGCGATGACCGGCTGGTTGCTGGCGGCTGCCCAGGACAAAGCATTACAGGAGGTATTTCAGATTATCAACGAGTCCACCTGCGAGCCAGCAGCTGATCCTCTCGCCCCTTGCTTGACCGGAAACCCCATCGTGAGATCGACCCACTCTACCGTACTTATCAATCGCCACGGCACTGAATATTCAATTGAAATCTCCGCTGCCCCTATTCGCGACAGCAACCGCCAGGTGTTGGGCGCGGTGCTGGTATTTCACGATGTTAGCGAGCAGCGCCGGTTGCAGCGGGAGATTGCCCATCAGGCGCAACATGATGCCCTCACGGGGTTAGTGAATCGCCGCGAGTTTGAGCAGCGTTTGCAAAGAGTGATCGAGGCCGCTCAGACGCAAAACAGCGAGCACGCCCTATGCTATCTTGACCTCGACCAGTTTAAAGTCGTCAATGACACCTGCGGGCATACCGCGGGTGATTCCCTGCTACAACAACTAGCGACGCTGTTCGAGAAAAATATCCGCCGACACGATACGCTGGCGCGGCTGGGAGGGGATGAATTTGGGCTGCTATTAGAACACTGTCCGTTGGACAGCGCGCTACGAATAGTCAATACCTTACGACAAACGGTTGAGGATTTCCGTTTTTGCTGGAATGGGCAATATTTTCGGATCGGCGTCAGTATTGGCCTGGTGCCCATCAACAGTGCTAATTCAAGCGTCGCCAGTGTCTTACGAGCGGCTGACAGCGCCTGTTACGTTGCTAAGGACAGCGGCCGTAATCGAATTCACATTTACCGCGAGCACGATGTAGATCTAGCCCGCCGCCACGGTGAAATGCAATGGGTGGCGCGTATTCAGCAGGCCTTGGAAGAGGATCGTTTTCAGTTGTATGCGCAACCGATAGTGCCGTTTAAGAAGCTGCCATCCGGTGGCATACACTGCGAATTGTTGCTACGGCTAGTAGAAAACGACGGTAAAATATCGCCGCCAGGCGCATTTATGCCTGCCGCCGAACGCTATAACCTGGCCGTTGCGATTGACCGCTGGGTCGTCAGCCAGGCATTACGCTGGCTGGCCACCCATCCGGCGCTGCTTGACCGGATCATGTTATGCACTATAAATCTGTCGGGACGCTCTATCGGTGATCGCTTTTTCCACGCTTACGTGCTGCGGCAATTTGACGATACCGGCCTGTCGGCTAAAAAAATCTGCTTCGAGATTACGGAAACAGCCGCCGTGGCTAATCTTGCTGACGCCACCCGATTCATGCAGGCGCTGAAAAAACGCGGCTGTCGTTTCTCTCTCGATGATTTTGGCAGTGGTCTGTCTTCATTTGCCTACCTTAAGGCCCTACCCGTTGATTTTCTCAAAATTGATGGCCTGTTTGTTAAAGACATTGTCCATGATCCCATTGATCTGGCTATGGTTCGTTCAATCAATGAAATCGGCCACCTGTTAGGGAAAAAAACCGTTGCTGAATACGTCGAAAACAACGCTATCTTGGATAAACTACGCAACCTCGGTATAGATTATGGACAAGGCTATGGTCTTGGTCGTCCACAGCCCTTGTCCGCACTGCTTAAAATAAACCCTAGGTCGGCTAATTCCATAAAAACGGGAGCGGATGCCCATTTCATATAATGCCGAACCGACTCATCCACGAGCCTGCCATTTACCCGTTCAAAACAAGAAGTTTATTCCTTAAGGGCCTCCAGCACTTCAGCGAGACGGGTCACCGGAACAATAGCAATATGCTCGATTGGCCGTCTCGGAGTATTTCCTCGAGGCAGAATCGCCTTTTTAAAACCATGTTTAGCGGCAGCAGCCAGGCGTTCTTCCCCCCCCGGCACTGGACGGATTTCTCCTGTCAACCCTACTTCTCCAAACAGCACTAATTCCTGATCTAACGGGCGATCCCGCAAGCTGGAAACAATGGCAGCGAGAACCGCCAGATCAGCGCCCGTTTCGTTTACCCGCACTCCCCCTACTACATTTATAAAAACATCCTGGGCCCCTGGCATGACTGCGCCATGGCGGTGAAGAATGGCGAGCAACATGGCTAACCGGTTGGGCTCCAGGCCCACCGTAACCCGCCGGGGATTGGCAAGATGGCTGTCATCCACCAGGGCCTGAACTTCTACCAGCAAAGGACGGCTCCCTTCCCGGATTACGGTGACGGCGCTCCCGGGAACCGCTTCTTTCCCTCGAGACAAAAAGATAGCAGAAGGATTGGTGACACCCCGTAGTCCTTGCTCGGTCATGGCAAAAACCCCCAGCTCATTCACCGCGCCAAAGCGATTCTTAGCTGCCCGCAACACCCGTAGCCGCTCGCCCCCATCGCCCTCGAAGTAAAGCACCGTATCCACCATATGTTCCAGGACTCGGGGGCCAGCCAAGGCGCCCTCCTTAGTCACGTGGCCCACAAGAATGACCCCGGTCCCGCTTTGCTTGGCAAAACGCAGCAATTGCCCGGCGCTTTCCCGCACTTGAGTCACCGTGCCTGGCGCTGATTGCAGCTGTTCCGTATATAAAGTCTGGATAGAGTCCACCACCATCACCTGGGGCCGTTCTTGCCGGGCAACAGCTAAGGCCCGTTCCACCAAGGTGTCCGCTAATAGCCGCACCGGCGCTGTTCCCAAACCCAGACGCTGGGCCCTGAGACTGATTTGCGCCAGGGATTCCTCTCCGGTTAAATACAACACTTTACCTTCCTGGAGCGCCCCCATGTTAGCCAGGGCCTGCAATAATAGAGTGGATTTACCAATCCCCGGCGCACCGCCAATCAGCACCACCGAACCTGTTACTAACCCTCCGCCTAAGACCCGATCCAATTCGGATAGACCCGTTGACAAGCGCACCTCACCGGTTACCTGCACCTCCGCCAAGGGCTGCACCGTGCTCAATGCACCGGCGTAGTGGGCATAACGTCCAGTCCGTTTCGGCAGCTCGACGCTTAGCTGCTCCTCCAGGCTATTCCAGGCGCCGCAGCCAGCACATTGGCCGGCCCAACGAACTGATTCAGCGCCGCACTGAGTGCATTGGTAAACAGTCTTAGGTTTTCCCACCCCGCTTACTCCATAGTTCGTGGCACCCGGGCGGTGACCTGGCATAGCAATTCATAGGGGATGGTCGTGGCATGGCGGGCTACCTCCTCTACCGGCAAATCGGGCCCCCAGGCAATCACTGGATCGCCTACCTTCGCTTCTGGCTGAGTACGCAGATCAAGGGTAATCATATCCATGGAAACCCGCCCCACCAGGGAAACCGGCCGGCCGTTCACTAACACTGGCGTCCCTGACCTAGCATGACGGGGATAACCATCACCGTAGCCAAGGGCCGCCACCCCAACCATCATCGCCTCGGGGCATACCCAAGTCGCCCCATAACCAATACTATCGCCAGGGCGCAGGTGATGGGTGGCGATAAGGCGGGTTTTCAGGGTCATAACGGATTTAAGCCCCACGGCAGCGCCGGTACCATGGGCAAAAGGGGACGCGCCATAAAGCATCAGGCCCGGACGTACCCAATCAAAATGGACGTGAGGGTAAATTATCACAGCCGCGGAATTAGCCATGCTGCGCAACAATCCCGGCGCTGCTATTTCTTCGAAAACTTGCAACTGAATAGGCGTCAGGGAGTCCTCACTTTCATCCGCGCTGGCAAGATGAGTCATCACTCCAACCACAGAGGCCACCGCCGGACAACCACGCAGGCGGGCAACTGCCTCGGCCGCTACCTCGGGGGAAAAACCGAGGCGGTGCATCCCGGTATCCGCCTTGAGCCAAACCGGTAGGGGGGAGATTATCGGAACCCGTTCTAGCAACTCTAATTGGGCAAATTCATGGACCACCAGGGTCAGGCGATGGGCGGCGGCAAGTTGCAACTGTTCCTTATCAGCAATACCACCCAGCAAAACGACGGGGCAACGATGACCGGCTTGGCGCAACGCCATAGCCTCCTCTAACCGTGCCACGGCAAAAGCATCGGCTGCGACCAACGCGCCAGCTACGCTTGTTAATCCATGGCCATAACCATCGGCCTTAACGACCGCCATGATTCGGCTGCGGGGTGCCAGTTCGCGGACTCGTTGCAGATTATGACGTAATGCGCTGGCATCAATAATAGCTTGAGGAAAATTCAAGGAAACCGCAAGCCCATGGATACTGCTTGTTAATTCATCTTATTACCCGCGGCCGGGAACCCAGAACCTGCTCCATAGGCATCCTGCACATAATTTTCAAAACGGGTATATTGGCCACGGAAAGTGAGGCGCACGGTTCCAATGGGACCATTACGCTGCTTGCCAACAATGATTTCCGCCGTTCCCCGATCAGGACTTTCTTCATTATAAACTTCATCGCGATAGATAAATACTATCACGTCCGCATCCTGCTCAATAGCACCGGATTCACGTAAATCCGACATTACCGGCCGCTTATTAGGCCGTTGTTCCAGGCTCCGGTTAAGCTGGGAGAGGGCCAGCACGGGAACTTTGAGCTCCTTGGCTACCGCCTTGAGATTACGTGAAATTTCAGAGATTTCAGTCGCCCGGTTTTCCCGATGTCCCGGCACCTGCATTAGCTGCAAATAATCAATGAGGATCAAACCCAGGCCATCTTGCTCCCGCATCAGCCGCCGAGCCCGCGCCCGCAGTTCGGTCGGGGAAAGAGCTGGCGTATCGTCAATAAAAAGCGGCGCCTCGGTCAATAGGCTGATCGCCGAGGTGAGGCGCGGCCAATCGTCATCCTCCAGGCGGCCTGTCCGGACGCGATGTTGATCAATATGTCCCAGAGAAGACATCATGCGCATGGCTAGCTGCTCTCCTGGCATTTCCATGCTAAATACCGCCACGGGAACCCGGCGCTTAATCGCCACATGCTCAGCAATATTCATGGCAAAGGTGGTTTTTCCCATGGAGGGCCTACCCGCGGCAATAATCAAATCCGATGGCTGAAGACCAGAAGTCAGCAGGTCGAAATCCGCAAAGCCAGAGGATAGTCCCGTAATGGGACTATCCTGCTCGAACAGGTGATCAATCCGATCCACCACCTTACCAAGCAGATTTTTTATGTTGACAAAACTCCGCTGGCCGCGGGCGCCTTGCTCGGCAATTTCAAAGACCCGCTTCTCGGCTTCATCTAACAATTCCCCGCTCTCTCGCCCTTCCGGCTGATAGGCACTGCCAGCAATATCAGTGCCCACCCGGATAAGCTGGCGCAACACCGAACGCTCCCGGACGACCTCGGCATAGGCCTTGATATTAGCGGCAGTAGGGGTATTGCGGGCCAGATTCGTGAGATAGGCTAAACCGCCTGTTTCTTCCAGTAACCGTTTATTTTTAAGCCACTCGGAGAGGGTCACCACATCGCAAGGCCGGGATTGTTCAAGCATCTCACCGATAGAAAGAAATAAGAGACGGTGGTCCTGGCGGTAGAAATCCTTCGAATCCAGAATGTCGGCGATCTGCTCCCACGCTTGATTATCGAGTAATAACCCTCCTAATACCGATTGCTCGGCCTCCATCGAATGGGGAGGAATTTTTAGCCCTTCGACGAATTGATCTTTCTTTTCCTGGTAGGCGAGTTCCGGCATCCTTCCCCTCCTGATGAGTTACCGCCAAGCCTCATACCCGGCAAACAGACCCGTTTCAGATGAGCACATGGAGAAAAAAGCTACCCCTCCTCTCCCGTCACCACTACCTTGATAGGAGCCTCTACCGTAGGATGTAAATGAATCGCTAGCTCATATTCGCCTACCTGGCGTAGCGCGCCTTCAGGCAGCCGCACTTCCTTTTTATTTACCTCTACCCCGGCGTTGGTTAAAGCCTCGGCAATATCGGCAACCCCCACCGATCCAAATAACTTGCCTTCGGTACCGACCTTGGCTGCAATGGTAACGCTGCCAAGATCCGCTAATGCTTGCTTACGCCGCTCTGCTACCGCAACCTTATCACCAGCAGCTTTTTCCAACTCGGCCTTCCGGGATTCAAAATAAGCCTCATTCTCCTTCGTCGCGCTCACCGCCCTTCCTTGGGGTATCAAGTAATTGCGGGCGTAACCGGATTTTACCGTTACCTTATCCCCAAGTTTGCCTAAATTCACCACCTGTTCCAGCAATATCACTTCCATTTTCTATCCTTCACTCTTTTCCACCGCGCCAAACTAGCCCTATTTTCCCGTATTCCATCATTAACTATTCCAAAATTGGATTAGTGGCGATCGCAATAAGGAAGTAATGCTAGGTAACGGGCCCGCTTGACCGCCCGGGATAATTGCCGCTGATATTTAGCCTTAGTACCAGTAATCCGGCTCGGTACGATTTTACCGGTTTCCGTAATATAGTCTTTAAGGGTAGCTAGATCTTTGTAATCAATCTCTTTCACTCCCTCGGCTGTAAAGCGGCAAAACTTTCTGCGTCGAAAAAAACGTGCCATGATTCCACCTTCAATGAATTGATTTCTTTCAACCCGGCCAACACGACCGGGCTATCCTCATTTATAAAAATGTACTGTCAGAAGCGACCGCAAAATCATTCCAATCTTAGCATTGGCTAGAAAACATCTGGTTTATTCTGAGTCCTCGCTCTGCTCATCCTCATCCGTGTTCTCTGTAGCTTCATCCTGATCCCTGTCAGAGTGTGCATCGCCATAACCACGGCCACTGGATTCACCCCGATCCCTGCCAGGACGCGTGCCGTCATAACTGCGGCCACTGGACTCCTCTCCTTTCGCCAAGGGCGAAGTCTCGGTGATAGCTTCCTCTCGCTGAATGACCATATCCCGTAACACTGCGTCATTGAACCGAAAAGCGCTAGTGAGTTCTTCAATCGCCCGAGGGGTACACTCAATATTCATCAATACATAGTGGGCCTTGTAAAGCTTTTGGATGGGATAGGCGAGCTGGCGCCGACCCCAATCTTCCAAACGATGAATCCGTCCTCCGTCAACCTCAATCATCTGGCGGTAGCGATCCATCATAGCAGAGAGCTGCTCACTCTGGTCTGGGTGAACTAAAAATACAACTTCATAATGCCGCATCGATTTGACTCCTTACGGTCTAGACAGCCATCCTATTTAAAGAATGGCAAGGAGGTTAGTAAAAGGGTGGAGAATTATACGCCAGCTACTTGCAGATCACAAAAATCGGGATCTAACCCCCCTCAAGAGGCGTTTTGCTCTTCAAACTAGGCGCCAACCCACGCTGGCGTTGCGCCTCAAAAAGGCACACTCCCGCTGCAACCGAAACATTGAGGCTACCTACCGCTCCTTGCATGGGAATTTGCACCAGGCAGTCACAATGCTCTTGAGTTAGACGCCGCAGGCCACGGTCTTCAGCGCCAAGCACTAACCCAAGGGGACCCTGAAGATCGGTCTCATAAAGAGTAGCATGAGTTCCACCGACTACGGCACCCACTAGCCAGAGTCCGCGCTCACGCAGCGCGCGCATTACCCGGGCCAGGTTAGTCACACGCACTAAGGGAACCCGTTCTGCCGCGCCGCTTGCCACTTTACGCGCCACAGCCGTTAAACCTGCCGCACGATCCTTAGGCACCACGACCCCATGGACCCCAGCAGCCTCCGCGGTACGCAAACAGGCCCCAAGATTATGGGGATCTTGAACGCCGTCCAGGAGCAACAATAAAGGTGGCGTCCCTAGTTGATCCAAAAAAGCTAATAAGCCTTCCTCCGTCAGCGCCGACTGCACGGAGCAACGGGCTACGACTCCTTGGTGACGCGCTCCAGGAACTAACTCATCAAGCTCCTCCCGCTTCACCGGTTGGGCCTTTAGACCCCGATCAAAAGCAAGCTTTGCCAACTTTTGAAGGGATTGATCCATCCGGGTTTGATCCAGCCATAGGGCCATGACTTGAAGGGCAGGCTGTTCCAGCGCCGCACGGACGGCATGTAACCCATACCGCAATCCACTACTCGAACGGCTATCATCCCTGGACTTCTCCAAACCCGGGGAAGGATGAAGGCGCTCAAATCTGCGTTTCCTGCTCACAACCGTTTATCCTAAAACTATTTGTTTATCTGCCAGGCCGGGCCAGCACCATAAAAGCGTAGGGCTCCAGGCTCAATTCACGGGTGGCAGTAACGGTTTTGCCTGCAAAAAGGTCCACCTCGGTTTTGCGCAACCCCAACATCCGTAGCCGCCGAGCTTCCAGATGCTGGGTGGAGTCGCTGAAATTAGCCAGTATCAGTACCGTGTATTCATCGTGGTTGCGGAAATAGCCAAACACATGATCATTACCCGTATCGACAATTTCCGTTTCAGCCCGGGTAAAGGCCATATTTTGCTGGCGGATTTGAATCAGCCGTAACAAACCTTGGTAGATTCGGCCAGGAACAGTTGTAAAATCCCAACGCTGTTCAGCCCGCGCCTCATCAAAGGGCAATCGGTGCAACCAGCGGGTATCGCCAATTTTAGCCAAATCTTTTTCGTAGTCATAATTATTTAAAACGCCAATTTCATCACCCAGATAAATGAGAGGTATGCCACCAATAGTCAAAATCACACCATGGAGCAACAAGATTTTGCGGATCGCATACTCGATCTCTGTTTCATCGTTATGATAAAGGCCCTTTTCCAAGCCTGCCAAAGAAGCGCAAGTGCCTGACACCCGGGCATCCCCAGTAGCCAAATTTTCCTGGAAAGGCATTCCCCGGGCGAAACTGCCTTCAAACCGTGCGGTATAAAACTGGCTAAGAAACTGGCGATGAGCCTGGGGATCGAGATCCAGAACACGTGCATCATCATCAGAAAAGGTCCACCCAATATCGTCGTGGCAACGAACATAATTCACCCAGGCGCAACCGGACGGGAGGGCAAAACGCCGCTGCAACCCATAACGCAGAAGACGGATGTCCCGGCTTGCCAAGGCGTCCCATAATAAGGCCATGAGCTGGGGATTATAGGAAAGCTGGCATTCCTCCTCGCTAATGTACTTTCTCACATCGTCTGGATGCACAATGGCCTCGGACTTAAATACCATAGCCGGCGCAGCGATACGCACCAAGGCATTGAAAGCCTGGATAATGATGTGCGCTTCAGGCAAATTTTGACAACTGGTACCTAGCTCCTTCCAGACAAAAGCCACTGCATCGAGACGCAGAATCTCCACACCCTGATTGGCAAGAAAAAGCATTTCTTCCAGCATCCGGTTGAAAACTACCGGATTTTCATAATTTAAGTCCCATTGGTAATTGTGGAAACTGGTCCAGATCCACTTGCGGATGCGATTACGGTAAGTAAACGATCCTGGATGTTCATCGGGAAAAATAGGATTGAGGCTACGCTCATAAGCATCTGGCAATTCCCGATCAGGGAACATGCGATAATACTCCTGATACTCTGGATCACCAGCCTGGGCCCGGCGGGCCCAGTCATGCTCATCGGCGGTATGATTAAATACAAAGTCCAGGCAGAGAGAAATACCTCGATAGCGCAGCTCATCGGCCAGCCGGGCCAGATCTTCCATCGTTCCCAGATTAGGGTTGACCTCACGATAGCTACTTACGGCATAACCCCCATCACTATCTCCTTCGGGCACCTTAAATACTGGCATGAGATGTAAATAATTAATCCCCAGCTCAGTTAAATAGGGAATACGCTCGCGCAGACCCACCAAATCGCCAGCAAACAGATCCGCATAGCACATAGCGCCCACCAAACGGTGGGATTGGTACCAATAGGGGTCGGCAGTCCGTAGCGCATCCAACGCCTTGAGTTCGGCGGGGCGCACCCACCACATTTCCGTGGCCGACGCCAGAATGCTTTCTAGGTGGAAGAAAAAGTCATATTGCCGACCATAGAGGCGGTATAGGCAACCAAACAGTCTTGGAAAATGGGTCTCCAAGCGCTGCACGTAACCCTGCCACTCGTCAGGATCGACCTGGGCCTTGAAACGCGCCTCCAGACGAGGCATCAGGCGCCTGAGTGAAGCAGTACTGTGCCGCTCTATCCAGCGGGCATCATTCATAATACGCCCACCCTCTTTTTAAGGGCTGCCCGCAGAAATCAAGGAAACAAAGCATAAACCGGAATAGAGTTTGGCTTTCCCTAGCATGGAACGTAGTTGTATACATAGCCACTTTAAATTTGATCTTAAGCTATTAAAAATAAAAATTTTACAAAAACAGGATCTTTAGAACGGAACAATACAAATCTCCCCTAGGCTCGTTTTTTTTTGGAACCGCTAGCAAGCTTATCGGCAAGACGCGTCGTCTCTGGAAGCCGATAACGCGTAGTACACGCCATTACATACTGGATGGCGGTAAGTAGGCTAATCCGGTGGCCTATCGAGATAAAAACAGGGCGGACTTTGAGGCGCGTGCGTAATACAGCGCCTATCGTCTCACCCTTATCGGCTAAGGGTGTCCAGCCGCCGCGCTCATCCGGTGCCGGCCCATGTTGGCCGGTCAAACGGGTTTTAGCCACGCCAATGCTCGGCAAGCCGGTAAGCACCCCGAGATGGCAAGCGATCCCAAAACGGCGCGGATGAGCGATTCCCTGACCATCGCAAAGCAGCAGATTTGGCGTCACGGTTAATTTCTCCAGCGCCGCCAATACCGTGGGACACTCCCGGAATGATAATAGTCCGGGAATATAAGGAAAGTGGGTGGGCCGCCGGGCAACGACCTGCTCAACCAAGCTCAAATCAGCAAGCTGGAGAACCACCACCGCAGCCCGGGTGATCTTGCCCTGCTCTTCAAATCCCACATCGACCCCGGCAACAAAACGAACTCGGCCCAAGCGATCTTCAGTAATCACTTGACCAGCAAGCCGTCGCTGCAACGCTACGGCCTCCTTAGGCGATAAATTCCAGGAATGGGTTCTCACTAACACGCCGATGCTATACTACCCATGATTTAAGAGCGAAATCCCTAAGAAACCAACCATTACTTTTGGCCACCAACCCTGACTCAGTTGCTTATCCAATGACTATGACTACTCATTCGACGAAACGACTTATTCTCTACCATACCGCAGGCTGCCATCTGTGCGAAGAGGCGCGCCGACTGCTGGCGCAACTTCCTGAAATTACCGCCGAGGAAGTAGATATCGGGGATGATCCTTTGCTAGCCGAGCGCTATGGAACCGAAATTCCCGTACTCCTGCAACCCGCTTCGGGACTCACTTTGAAGTGGCCTTTCACGCTTGAAACTATTCGCCAGTGGACTCCCGCTGGACAGTGATAACCCCGCCCTGCATGAAGAATATACTTTTCTGTACTTAGGAGGATTTTAGGAAGATGCCTGACTACATCCCCATAAATTGTAACTTTCATGACCGCCTTGAAGCACTTGCTACCCTCCGCAAGCAGTGCCAAATCGTTTACCAAACTGCTGACGGCAAAGTGATTGAAACGCTAGATACCATCGCCGATATTTATACAAAAAATAAGGAGGAATTTACAGTGCTAGGCTCAGGCGAAATTATCCGCCTGGACAGACTGCTCGAAGCCGATGGACAATCTTATCTAGAGATGGATGCTTCTTGAGAGCATTAAATTAAATGCCAGCTACTTTTGTCCCGTTGCACAACGGATCAATGGCCGAAGGTCACGGCAATCAAAAATGAGATATACCAGCCCTGCTAAAAGAGCTGCAAGCGCTAAACCTGCTGAAACATAAGTCCGAGCCCCTGCTGAGAACGGTGCACCACGATAGCGGATAGACGGTGTATTTTAATCAAAGAGTCAATCGGGAGCACGAAAACCAGCTTAATGATCCTATCCTCAGGAATTCGTAGCGCTCCAACTTCGATAAATGCGCCGGTTGCGCTAAGATTTTTCACGCGGCAGCATTGGGGTTCCTGTCCTAACCAGGATAAATAAACTTTAACCGCGCTCTGTCTTCTTGAATTTTGGCGGCGTTCCATTTTTTTGCTAGGAAAGCGTGACATTGCTCATTTACTCCCAGAATAATAATAGTTTGAGAGCAAGATAAACCCACCGAAAGAAAATTCCAAGGCTACAGCGGACGCCTTCAGTTTTTCAGCCTGCTTGCTCTTTATAACAAAATTTGAGCACGATTCATGCCATTCCGATTTTATTTACCTCACCTTGAGAAGGTGCCTCCATAGAATGTATTTTATACCCTATCCTTCCTAAATTACACCTTATCGGGCTGGGTAAAATATTGCCAACCAACCACAATAGCAATGATGGGCGTAATCAGGGCTGCCACCAACAATAATAGAGCTAAACCATCCAGCCAGGTTATCAACGGTAACAAATATAAAGTATCTTCAGGTTCAAAACCCGCAAAACCAGGCTGCTTTGTCGCTGCTTTCCCGGAACGTTGTTCAATTTCGTTACGAAAATGAAAAATAATAGCGATGGCAATTCCTGCGATCGCTCCCATAAACAATGCCCATCCTCCCAACAGGGAACTGCTGAGACCCCAGCCAATCCCTATAAAGAGACCAATAGTTGCAACCGCATCCGTTATAAGATCATAAAAATGGCCAGCACGGGACTGCTTGCCGCTCATTCGGGCTAGTTCACCATCGGTATGATCGAGAAAAGTCGATATAACCCACAACCAAGCGGCCAAATTGAGCCACTCCCCACTCCCAAAACACAGCGCCGCGCCAAGTCCTGTCACCAGCCGTAAGGTTGTCAGATAATTAGGTGTAACCCAAGTGTTACAAAGAGGCCGGACAAGTAAGGCCGCAAGGCGCGCATCCCACGGAGTATTGATCATTAAGAGATTAACCGGATTTTAAGATCGCTTTGTAAAAAAATGATAGCTATAGAGTGTTTTTTAAAGAGGAAAAATAACTAACAAACCAAGGGTAATACGATAGAATCAAGGCTGCTATATGTAGTTGCTATATTTTTCAGGTTTTTTTTAAAACCTTATTAATTCATAAACCTAACCGATCCCACATCTCATCAACCCGTTTTTTAACTGCATTATCCATGGTAATGGGCTGACCCCACTCACGCTGGGTTTCACCTTTCCATTTATGGGTAGCGTCAAAACCGATCTTGGAGCCAAGGCCCGAAACCGGCGAGGCGAAGTCTAGATAATCAATGGGCGTGTTTTCAATGATGACGCAATCCCGCGCTGGATCCATGCGAGTTGTCATAGCCCAAATGATATCCTTCCACTCCCTGGCGTTGATATCCTCATCCGTGACAATCACAAACTTAGTGTACATAAACTGGCGCAAGAAAGACCAAACACCGAACATCACCCGTTTCGCATGTCCAGGATATTGTTTCTTCATGGTTACCACGGCCAGCCGGTAGGAACAACCTTCGGGAGGCAAATAAAAATCGGCAATCTCCGGGAATTGCTTCTGCAAAATAGGGATAAAGACTTCATTGAGAGCTACCCCCAGGATCGCGGGCTCATCCGGAGGACGTCCCGTATAGGTACTATGGTAGATAGGGTGCCGCCGATGGGTAAGACGCTCAATAGTAAAGACGGGAAACCGCTCTACTTCATTATAATACCCGGTGTGGTCGCCAAAGGGACCCTCCTCGGCTTCATCACCAGGCTTCAAGCAGCCTTCCAGCACGATTTCGGCGCTAGCGGGAACCTGCAATTCGCTACCAAGGCAGCGGGTCAATTCGGTTTTTGACCCTCGTAACAATCCAGCAAAGGCATATTCCGATAAGGTATCAGGTACCGGAGTCACGGCGCCAAGAATAGTCGCCGGATCAGCACCTAGAGCAACCGCTATGGGAAAAGGCTCGCCAGGATAAGCTTGCTGCCAGGCTTGAAAATCTAGCGCCCCACCCCGGTGAGCGAGCCAGCGCATAATGACCCGGTTAGGTCCTAAAACTTGCTGGCGATAGATACCCATATTCTGCCGCTCTTTATAAGGCCCTTTAGTTACGACTAAACCCCAGGTAATCAAAGGGGCCACATCCCCGGGCCAGCAAGTCTGGATAGGAATCTGGCTTAGATCTACCTGGGAGCCTTCAAGAATGATCTCCTGGCAGGGGGCAGAGCGCACTATTTTTGGCGCCATATCCAGCACCTTTTTAAAAATGGGTAAAGCCCGCCAGGCTTCTTTCATACCCCGGGGCGGATCGGGCTCCTTAAGAAAGGCAAGGAGCTTACCTATTTCCCGCAGTGCGGCTACCGATTCCTCCCCCATGCCTTGGGCTACCCGCCGGGGAGTGCCAAACAAGTTGCCTAGCACAGGCATCGACGCCCCCTTGGGGCGCTCAAATAACAAAGCTGGACCTCCCGCCTGGAGCACCCGATCACAAATCTCGGTCATCTCCAAATAAGGGTCTACCTCCACCGTAATCCGCCTCAGCTCCCCTTCTGCTTCCAGCTTGGCAATAAAATCACGCAGATCTTTATATTTCATTGACGAAGTTTAACTGGGAATTTACAACGGATCACCACTCATAAAGATTTAAGAAGGCCGGCCTTGCGCTTGGCTCCTATGGCCTATCGTATATCTACTCCCAAGCAGTTTAAAATAGCATCCCGGCTTGGTGCTTCTAGTGCGATGAAAAACGCTAACAGCCACTCACGGTAAGGCATGAGACACTCATTTCGAGCAATAAAATATTTGCTCCCTGCAAAGGCCCATTCCAGCACAAAATTCCCAGGCTGATGAGCAATCGCCATGGATAATCGCTCGAATTTTTCTGAAACGACCATCTTTTGATTTAAACCTAGCAGCGCCGCAATCTCAAAAGCCTGCAAGGGGATCTTTATTTGAGGATCAAGATCAGGGTTGGCCAGCAATTCCGCAAAATGTTCAATGGCCTCGGCAAAACGACCAGTGGTAAAACACTGTTCCGCCAACTGGCTGCGGGCTTCCCCATCCTTGGGATGAGAATCGAACCACTGCCGACTAAGAACAAAAGCCTCTTCAAAAGCAAACAGCTTCTCATGATAAAGCATACTGGCTCCATAATAGGCTTCTGCATTATCAGGATAGATTTGGAGTAAGCGGACAAAACCCGTGGCTGCTTTGGACCAATCTTCGAGCGCGCACCAAATTTGAATTAAATGATACTGGGTTTGCTCCCAATGCCAAGGAAGCGCTTCAGGCGTCTGAACCTCCAGCGCCCCTTGGCAAGCTGCTATCGCTTTTTCCAATAACTGCCGCCCGGCTTCTCCTTCCGTCTGGATACCTTGTTCCCGCAACGCGATTCCCAGGTGGCTCTGGGTCCACGCCCAGTCCTGGGGTAAACGCCATCGGGTTTGCACCTCCAGCGCCCGCCGGTAAGCCTCTACTGACCCCTCTAGCAACCGGTGTCCGGCCTCCCCTCCTATCCGGACTCCCTGCTCCCGCAAAGTAGTCCCCAGGTGGCTCTGGGTCCACGCCCAGTCCTGGGGTAAATGCCATCGGGTTTGCACCTCCAGCGCCCGCCGGTAAGCCTCTACTGACCCCTCTAGTAACCGGTGTCCGGCCTCCCCTCCTATCCGGACTCCCTGCTCCCGCAAGGTAGTCCCCAGATATGCCTGGGTTCGGGCCCAGTCCTGGGGTAAATGCCATCGGGTTTGCACCTCCAGCGCCCGCCGGTAAGCCTCTACCGCAGCCGATAAACGATAATGCAGCGCCGCTCCTCCTTTAGCCCGAATGCCCAATTCATGGCAGGCTCTCCCCACCTGAACCATGATAACCGCCCATAAATGAGGGGTTATCTCTCTCAACACACATGCCAGGGCCTGCTCATAAGCAATTAAAGCTTCGTCAAAAGCGCCATTATTGCTGTGGGTATCGCCCGCGAGCCGAAAACTGCTCACGGTTTCTTCCGTGAGTTGCTCCAATTCCTTGCGTACTTTAGCGAGCTGCTTCGCTTTTCCTTCTGCCGCTTCCCGCAGCAGCTCACCCGCTCCGCTAAAGTTTTTTTGGCAAAGGCGATGCACCCATGTTTTCAGCTCCGCATCTAGTTCGCTTTGATTTTGGGCACTCACGGAAAGACAGTAATTAGAATGAGTTCGCTAGGTATGCTAAGCAAAAGTCGCGATGACGGGAGCATGATCAGAGGGGCGCGGCAAACGACGAGGTTCCTTATCAATAACACATCCCATACACTTAGATACTAAAGCTTTACTAATCAAAATAAGATCGATACGCAACCCCCTATTACGATGGAAAGCTCCTCCCCGATAATCCCACCAACTAAAGGACTGCGCTTGCTGCTCAAACAAACGAAAGCTATCCTGAAATCCTAGAGCAAGAATTTCTTGGAGCGCTTCTCGTTCCGGCGTGCTGCAAAGGATAGTCTCATGCCAAACTTCAGGATCGTAGACATCCTGGTCCGCTGGAGCCACATTAAAATCACCTAAGACAATGAGTTTGGGATACTCAACCAAAGCTTCCTGTAAATAATCTTTTATCCGTCCCAGCCAGTCCAGCTTATAGGCATATTTTTCTGATCCCACTTCGCTGCCATTGGGAACATAGAGATTCAGCACGTGAATATCATCCAACGTCACTCCCAGAATGCGCCGCTGGGAATCTACCAAGTTGGGGAGATCGGTCAAGATATCTTTGGGCTCTTGGCGGCAGAGGATAGCGACCCCATTATAGGTTTTTTGGCCTGAATAAACCGCATGATAGCCGATGTCCTTAAAGGCTTCCTGGGGAAAGTTCTCATCCACCAGCTTGGTTTCCTGAAGCGCCAGGGCATCAGGCTGATGGATTTCCAACCAATCCACCACTTGGGAGAAACGCACCCGTAAAGAATTGACATTCCAAGTCGCAATTTTCACCTTTAAAGCTCAGGCGGCAATACCACTGTGGCGGAGCAAGGCGTCGATGACAGGCTCTCGGCCCCGAAATTCGATAAATAACTCCAGGGGATCACGGCTGCCTCCCTGCTCTAAAATGCTGCTCATGAAGGCCCCACCCGCCTGCCGATCAAAAATACCTTCTTCCTCAAACCGGGAAAAGGCATCCGCCGACAAAACCTCAGCCCACTTATAGCTATAATAACCGGCGGCATAACCGCCAGCAAAAATATGACTGAAGCTGTGGGCGAAACGATTAAAGGGCGGCGGCTTGACAACGGCAACCTGCGCCCGCACCTCCTGCAGCATCTCATCAATCCGGGCGCCTTTTGCAGGGTCATATTCCAGATGTAGGCGAAAATCGAACAAGGCAAACTCAAGCTGGCGGACCATCATCATCCCCGAGAGAAAATTTTTGGCCGCTAACATACGCTCAAACAATTTCCCGGGGAGAGGCTCATCGGTTTCAACATGACGGGCAATGAGATCCAATGCTTCCCGCTGCCAACACCAGTTTTCCATGAACTGGCTAGGCAGTTCCACCGCATCCCAGAGCACACCGCCAATTCCAGCCACACTAGGATAATCCACCTTGGTAAGCAGGTGATGCAGCCCATGGCCAAATTCGTGGAACAAAGTGATCACTTCATTATGGGTGAACAGAGCGGGCTTATCGCCTACCGGTGGTGTCAAGTTACAGGTCAAATAGGCCACCGGAATTTGTAGTTGACTTCCCTGGCGCTTGCGAGATAGGCAATCGTCCATCCATGCCCCACCCCGCTTGTTGCTGCGGGCGTAAAGATCCAGGTAGAACCGTCCCCGCAACTCGCCGCTGTCATCGAAAATATCGAAAAAACGCACCTCGGGATGCCAGGTATCCACATCTTTGCGTTCCCGGATATCCAGGCCATAGAGATAATTGACGATGGTAAATAATCCTCCTAGCACCTGTTGGGCCGGGAAATAAGGCTTGAGTTCCTCCTGGGAAACGGCGTATTTGTGCTGCCGCAGCTTTTCTCCATAATAAGCCACATCCCAGACTTGGAGTTCATCGACACCATACTGTGCTTGGGCAAAGAATTGAATCTCGGCAAAGTCCCGCTCGGCCACTTTCTTGGAGCGTGCGGATAAATCATTAAGAAAATCCAGTACTTGCTGAGTATTTGCAGCCATTTTGGTGGCCAGTGATCGCTCGGCATAATTGGCAAAGCCAAGCAGTTGCGCTACCTCGTGGCGCAAAGCCAGGATTTCTTCCATGATTCGAGTATTATCCCAACGCCCCCCGTGGAGACCCTGATCCGAGGCGCGGGTAACGAAAGCAGTATATAGTTCCTCCCGCAGCTCCGGATCATCGGCGTAGGTCGTGACCGCAATATAGGAGGGTGCTTCCAAAGTCAGCAACCAGCCTTCCAGACCTGCCCGTTCCGCTGCCTGGCGTGCTTGGGTCCGCGCTCCCTCGGGTAATCCCGCCAGCGCCACCTCATCCGTAAGATGTTTACGCCAAGCTTGCGTCGCATCCAACAGATTTTCCTCGAATTTGGCGCTCAAACCAACTAACCGCTGCTGAATAGCTTTGAAGCGAGTCTTCTTTTCCGATGGCAAGATCACGCCTGATAGCCGGAAATCGCGTAGGGCATTGGCAATAATTTTTTGCTGGGGAATACTCAGGCTTGAATACTCAGCGCCTTCAGCAATTGTTTGAAAGGCCCGGTACAAGCCTTCGTTTTGCCTAAGCTCAGTAGTAAATTCGCTAAGCTTAGGCAAACAAGCATTATAAGCCCGCCGCAATTCATCGTTATTAACCACCGCGTTCATATGGGAAATGGGGGACCAAACGCGGTCAAGGCGCTCCTGCAGCTCTTCTAATGGCTGCACTAGATTATCCCAGGTGTAGGCGGCAGGGCGGGTAAGCAGTTGCTCGATCAAAGTCCGCCCCTCCGCTAGAACGCAGTCAATGGCGGACTCCGCATGGGCTGGCTGAATCTTTGAAAAGGGAGGTAGGCTCGCAAATTCAAGGAGTGGATTGCTCATCTTGATCCCAATTATAATCCAAAGCTAACATACTTCCTAAACTTTACCAGATAAAGGCTCTCGCAAGAACAATGACTTACAATACCTGCACCACCACCATAGTAGCATCGTCTTCAAAAGTTCTCCTATGGCGAAAAGCTTGCAGCCGTTCAATGATGGCCGCGATAATCTCCCGAGGCTCCGATCCCCTTTGATGATATTCATTAAGCAAGTCACAGAGGCGCTCAATTCCAAAAAAATCGCCTTTTTTATTCTCGGCTTCAGTGATGCCATCAGTGTAGAGAAAAAGCATATCTCCCCGTTGCAGGCTCACGGAGCACTCCTCGAAAACAACCTCTTTATTTACGCCAAGCACCAACCCATCCGCGTCCAGTTGCTTGCAGCGTTGCCCTTGTCGAAACAATAATGGTGGAAGATGGCCCGCATTAGCATAGGTCAATTGGCGTGTCACTGTATCGTAACGCAAATAACAGAGAGTGATGAAAAGATCGGATCGATCCAAATCTTCATAAAGTGTTTTATTAAGGCTAGATAGCGTCTCCGCCACCGTTCTATGTAAATGAAACTGCGCCTTTAGCGCGCTTCGCGCCTCGACCATCAACAATGCCGGTCCCACGGAATGCCCCGAGACATCCGCAATCACAATGTCAATGGTATTATCCCGCCACTGAAAATGATCAAAATAATCTCCGCCCACATGGGTGGCGGGGAGGCAATGGCCCATGATTTTTACCGTCGGCAATATCAGCGGGGCGGAAGGAAATAAGGATTCTTGGATTTGCTGGGCGATTCGCATTTCGTTTTGGGCTACTGCCAGCTTCACCCGTGCTTGCCGAATAGCCTCTTCCGTTTCTTTTTGCTGGGTAAGATCGCGCAGAAAACTGCTAAACATGTAACTGCCCCCTACATTTAAGGGCGAGACGGTCAGCTCAACCGGAAATTCATGCCCATCTCGATGCAGGGCGCTCAGTTCAATTCGATTACCCAAAATGGGTCCCTTGCCAGTATTTAAAAATCGCCGCAGCCCCTGCCGGTGAGCTTCCCGATGACGGGGAGGAATAATGGTATCGGCTAATGACGCTCCCAATACCTCCTCCCGCTCCCAACCAAAAATTTTTTCAGCCTGGGGATTCCAGTCGGTAATTAACTCGTCGGCATTCATCAGGATGACGGCATCCAAGGCATTCTCAATGATCAACCGGGTTTGGGCTTCACTCTCCCGCAAGGCCACCTCAACCCGCTTCCGCTCGGTGATATCTTCTTGAATCGCCAAAAAGTGGGTAGGATTACCCTTTTCATCACGAAGCGAGGTGATTGTCTCCAAGGCCCAATAAAGCTCGCCACTTTTTTTCCGATCCTGAATTTCATCCCGCCATTCACGACCCGCGCGAATGGTTTCCCATAATCGCCGGTATTGCTCAAGAGGAGTTTTTCCAGATTGTAGCAAACTCGGATTTTTACCGATCACTTCCTCGGCCTGGTAGCCAGTTAACCGCGTAAAAGAGGGATTCACATATTCGATGTTGCCCTTGAGGCTGGTGATCAGAATAGCATTGGGACTTTGCTCCAACGCACGGGAAAGCATAAATACCAGCTCGTCGGTCCGCCGGGTGGCAGTAATATCCCGATCAATACCACGCCATTTGAGCAAATGATTTTGCTCATCAAAGATAGGCGTTGCCATCGATTCGGTAAAAACAAGGTGGCCATCCTGGTGCTGGTAGCGGCGGATAAAACGCTGAACCCCCTCCCCTGTCTCAGCGCCTTGCTGCATTTTCGAGCGCAGCGCCTCCGCCTCCTCGGCAGGAGCGAATTCATAATAAAACCGCCCCATCAACGTCTGACAAGAATAGCCCAAAATGGCATTCACACTGGCACTACAATAAGTATAACGGCCCTCGGCATCTTGCTCCCAGATCCATTCCTTTGTCATGGCGGCGATCTGGTTAAAACGTTCTTCGCTTTCTTTAAGAGTTGCCTTGACGGCCTCCAGCTCAACCGCTTGCTGAGATAAGCGTTCTTTCAGATTAACGAATTGCCGGGGTAACGCTTGGTCAGCAAATTTTTCTTTAGCCAACTCGCGCTCTAACTCCAATTCGGCACGGATAGGATCAGTTTCTCGTTTACTCATTACCTATAGACACCGATCAAATTGCTCGGCCGGCGCGACTCAATAGCTACCATAACTCCCAATTTACCTATTTCCTTAAAGAATCCTCCACTAACGCACATTAGAGATCAATAGCCTTTCCATCCTCCGCCTACCCCCAAAAACTTTCCCTAACGGAGATGGCTTGTTCAAATAACGTTTTTGCTGTGCTTATATTCTAAAAAAGCGCACACTTACGTACCGCCTCTATCCTAATAGAAGAGAAACAAGTAGAACTCGTTTAAAGGATAACTCCTTAATAGGAATCTGAGCAAGCGAGAAAAGCAATCGCTCCCTGCTTAATTAAAATAAGAAATCAACGGGAAATCCCGGCGCTTCAGCAGGACTACGAACATCCCAGATGGCCGTATCTCCTAACTAAAAACAAGCTGCCCTGATAACCCCTCCCCCTAGAGCAGGAAGTCCTTTGAGTTTATCAAACCGCTAGACTAGAAGAAAGACGGTTTCGGCCAAACCAGAAACCCCGTCACTTTAAAGATAGGATCTATCCTGAAAATAGTCTATACAAAATATCATATATTATGATTTTTATATGCCGTTAGGCAGGAAGGCCTAATATTTTTCGCAGGAGAAAAAATGTATATGATTTTTTCTCCTGCGAAAAATATCTCGACGGCAAGGATGAAGTAGCGGTCCCTGGATATAGTATTGATGAACTTCAAAAATGGAGCTATTCCCGCCATTGTGAATATTTCTCTACCAGAGGGGAAATTAACCGATATTCGGGCTGCAGACTTACTGCGTTTGCTAGAGATTTCTCGACAACTCGCAATCATCACGGATCTACAAAAATTATTAACTACCATTGAGCACACGGCATTAAAAATTTTTGCCTGCGAACGAGCCACCGTATTTGTCTTTGACCATGAGACTAACGAATTATATAGCTACGTAACTTCCCGATCAGAAAAAATCCGCTTTTCAGCCAAACAAGGAATTGCAGGAGACTGTTTCCATAATAACCACATCATAAAAGTCTCCGATGCTTATAAAGATCCTCGATTCAACCCCGCTGTGGATGATGAAACTAAATTTAAAACGCAAAGTATACTTGCTTGTCCACTAACCACCCATGACCAAACTCCAATCGGGGTATTACAAGTACTGAATAAATACAGCGGAGAATTTAATCAATGGGATGAGATATTACTTAGAACTTTGAGCGCGCAATGCGGAGTAGCTCTGGAAAGGCAATTTCTTCTGGAACAATTCGTGGAAAAACAGCGTCTTCAGCATGATATAAATATTGCCCGGAAGATTCAACAACATCTTCTGCCTAAGCAGTCACCAGCAGTAGAGGGCTTTGATATTGCTGCTTGGAATCAGCCGGCAGAAGAAACGGGTGGTGATTTTTTTGATTATCAACCACTCATTGACGGCCGTTTGATGTTAACTATCGCCGATGTGACGGGACATGGTATTGGCCCTGCACTGGTTGCCGCGCAATGCCATGCACTGCAAAGAGCAGTTTTTTCTCTCCTGCCGGAGATTCAACAAGTTGCTACGCTCGTCAATCGTTTATTGTCGGAAGATATTCCAGATGACAGGTTTGTAACAGTATTTTTTGCTTTATTATCGCCCCGTGACCAAGAACTTGTTTTTACTTCCGCAGGACATGGGCCAATTTTATTATTTCAAGCAAAAAATAACCAAATACAGAAATTACCCACCCATGGACCGCCCATTGGGATACTTCCCACTATCATTTATGAAGGGCGGGATCGGGTACTCTTCAGACGAGGAGATATGCTTATTACCTTTACCGATGGTTTTTTTGAATGGGTGAATTCAGAGGGTAAACCCTTTGGAATAGAACGGATTTGCAAAATCGTCAAACACTACTCAACGCTTCCCGCAGCTGAAATTATCCAACAGATTTACCGTGAACTCCTCGCCTACACCCAAGGTGTTTCCCAGTCTGATGATCTTACAGCATTAATCATCAAAAAGAATTAAAATTAATCATCATTAATTTACCCTCTCTATATGAAGAGTTTTTCTGTATAAAACCCAAAACGGAAAGGCCCAAAGTAATAAATGCTGGTAAGAGAAGTATCCACGGGTAAAAAAACGGTTCATTCCTGAACCACATCGCGCTAATAAAAACTTGAGTTAGACCCTAAAAAACCATTTTGCAATAATTAGGATCACTATAGCGTATGGCCCCTTAGCTTGCTGCTAAGAATAAAGCATCCAGGTAACCATCCCCTTGACCTTCCAGTAACTGGAAGGTGGAGAGTCCAACTTATAGTTAGAATAGGCCCGGTACTGAACTTAGCTAAAAAGGGAGTGATAGGCTCATGTTAGAAATATCACGCTTAACCACGGATCAAGAATCTTCCCCCGCACCCCCCCTTAAGAAAGCGGCACAAACACTTGTCTTGCCCATCAAGGGCATGACCTGCGCTACTTGCTCAACGCGGCTAGAGCGAGTACTCAACAAAATCCTTGGGGTAGTAAAATCCCAGGTCAACCTAGCATCGGAACAAGCCAACATTACCTTTGACCCGCAACAAACCTCCCCCCAGCGGTTCTATCAAGCCATTACTCAGGCGGGCTTTAGCGTGCCCCTGGAAGGGATGGAATTCCATATTGGAGGCATGACCTGCGCCACCTGCTCAACCCGGCTGGAAAAGGTATTCTCTCGGCTAACCGGAGTCAGCGAAGTAACCGTTAACCTAGCGACAGAGCGAGCGCTGTTAAAGGCACCGGCAGGGATGCTGCCTCCCGCCGCTGTCATTGCGGCTGCTCAACGAGCTGGCTTTACCGCAACACCCTTGTCCAATCAGTCGGAAAAACGGAACCAGGATGAGACCGAGAAAATAGCCGAGGAACAACGGGAATGGAACCAGTTACTGCTTGCCATACTCCTTACCTTACCTTTAGCTTTGCCCATGTTGCTCATGCCCTTCGATATCCATGCCGACTTGCCCGCTGGGATTCAATTCCTACTGGCCACGCCAGTACAGTTTTGGGTCGGCCGCCGCTTTTATAAGGGCGCTTACCGATCATTGCGCGGTGGGAGCGCCAACATGGATGTGCTAGTTGTCCTCGGCACCTCCGCAGCCTGGGGACTCAGCACCTGGAATACGCTTGTGCCAGGTACGGGTAGCGATCTGTATTTTGAAGCCTCAGCCATGGTCATGACTCTGATTCTACTTGGTAAACGTCTCGAAGGAAGAGCAAAACGAAGCGCGGCTTCAGCGATCCGTGCTCTAATGGCGCTCCAACCCGGGATTGCCCGAATAGAGCGGGAAGGGAAAATACTCGAAGTTCCCATTGAGCAAGTCGCAAAAGGCAATAGTGTCCTAGTGCGGGCAGGAGAACGGGTACCTGTTGACGGCGTTATCCTGGAAGGCTACAGCCAATTGGATGAGTCTCTCATCACCGGTGAGAGCCTGCCAGTATCCCGGGGAGAAGGAGAGACCATTACCGGCGGCTCAATTAATGGGGGGGGGCTACTGCGCGTTCGCGCTACTACCGTGGGGGCTGAATCGACGCTGGCGCGTATCATCCGCCTGGTAGAAGATGCCCAAGCCAGTAAAGCGCCGGTGCAAAAATTAGTAGACCGGGTGGCCCATGTCTTTGTCCCGGTCGTGGTAGCTTTGGCCCTGCTAACCTTTGCTGGCTGGTGGTGGTTAGAGGGATCGACAGATACCGCATTTATAGCAGCCATCTCGGTACTCGTCATTGCCTGTCCCTGCGCCCTGGGCCTCGCTACACCTACCGCCTTGATGGTAGGAACAGGCGTTGCCGCTCGTTATGGTATTTTAATTCGGGATGCGGTGGCACTGGAGCGGGCCCAAAATACCAATACGGTCGTGTTTGATAAAACGGGAACACTTACCGAGGGCCAACCCACCCTTGTCGAGATACTTGCGGTAGGAGGTATTTCCGAGGAAACATTGCTGCAATGGGTAGCTTCTGCCCAACAGGGCAGTGAGCACTCCCTAGCCAAAGCGGTACTGGCTAAAGCGCAGGGACTTCCCTTGCATCCGCCTCGGGATTTCCACAGCCTTCCTGGACGAGGTCTCCGCGCTCAAGTCCAGGACCGGACTCTAATAATAGGTAATCTTCGTCTAATGCGGGAACACCAGGTGGACGTCACCTCTTTGTCGGTCCGCGCCCAAGGACTTGAGGAAAGCGGCCATACCCTCATGTGGGTGGCGGAAATCAACTCAGCAGCCCCATTGCTGGGCGTGCTAGCCGTCACTGATCCCATCAAAAAGACCGCGCCGCAAGCGATAGCTGCATTACGAGCGCAAGGCTTAACTACAATGATACTGAGCGGGGATAACCCGCGCGCCGCTCAGGCAGTGGCCGATAAAGTAGGTATCGACCAAGTAATTGCCGAAGTTTTACCTGAAGACAAGGCGGCACATATTCAGGCATTACGGACCAAAGGTTGCCATGTGGCGATGATTGGCGACGGGGTCAACGATGCTCCGGCCTTAGCTGCAGCGGATGTGGGGATGGCCATGGGCACCGGCACCGATGTGGCCATGGAAGCCGCCGGGATTACCCTTATGCGTGGCGAACCCACTTTGGTGGCGGCAGCCTTGTCTATTTCCCAGGCGACCTACCATAAGATTCGCCAAAATCTTTTCTGGGCTTTTATTTATAATGTCATCGCTATTCCTTTAGCGGCTTCAGGGATGCTAAGCCCAGTCATAGCAGGAGCAGCGATGGCCCTGTCCTCGGTAAGCGTCGTTTCGAATTCTTTACTATTGCGGCGCTGGCAACCAGAGAACTAATAAATTATTTCATCTTTTTAAGGAAAGTGACCATGGAAAAAACTTACAAAGTAGAAGGCATGACCTGCGGAGCCTGTGCCCAATCCGTAGAAAAAGCGATTAGTGGGGTAGCGCCTACCGCAACTGTCAAGGTCGATTTAGAAAACAACCAAGTGACCGTCACTGGAGTCGAGGACGATAACCTGGTCGCTCAAGCTGTGGAAGACGCTGGCTTTGATTACGAAGGGCCGGTCTTTTAAAAAGGATTAGGAATAAAAATCAAGATGAACATTGGTGAGACCGCAAAACGAGCTGGGCTACCGGCCAAAACTATCCGTTATTATGAAAGCATTGGTCTAGTTTACCCTCCGCGGCGAGGAAGTAACGGCTATCGGCGTTACGATCAAGAAACCGTTCATATCCTCCAGTTTATCAGGCGGGCTCGCGGACTTGGCTTCAGCGTCGAGGAGTGCCGCAATTTGCTCTCGCTGTACCGAGATAAAAACCGGGCTAGTGCTGAAGTTAAACGTCTCACCAAGCAACGGGTGGCTGACATCGATACCAAAATTGCCGAACTCACCGCTATGCGGACCACGCTTACTCAGCTTATCGAACGTTGCCAAGGCGGCCAGCGGCCTGATTGTCCCATTCTGGAAGGTCTATCCCAGCCTCAACCTAGATATTAAATAGAAGAAAAGCAATGACTCCCACTATAATAAGCGCGCATCCCTTATTGTAGACGATGCAGAAAGGGTATGAGTACCTCCTTTGGCGATGAAGCTTAGAGAGAGGCTTAAAGAAAATAACGGGTGGAGTCATCGCTTAGCGTTGAGAACGTAGGCGGCGGTTTGATAAATGCGCTGGATAGCATACGGTCTGTCCCCTCTAGTAGCTACGAGTTCGCATAAACCCAATGCTTTATAGCTTATCGAACTCCAATATCTCTCGATATGAGCGGAGCATAGAGTCAGCGCCAGCGGTAGGAGACGTATTGGAAATGTTTTTAAGCCAACCTCTACTTATGCCCTGCTGTACGCCGCATTAAAAGGAGCAGATTAATCCCCCGATGCCACCGTACTTATCCGTTAGCTTCTACTTGCAATTCACCCTCTATATGAGTTACTTCCCATCGCGTTTGCTCGCCTTCGCGCCAAAAGCGCAATGCCACCTTTGCATCCCTAACAGTTAGATTTGTAAGTTCAAGGTCAGGCAGCCAATCTGGCAAAGTAGGATACACTTTCAGACGCTGCCTTACAGCATCGGGTTCAAGGCCTAGAATGGCGTTAATAAATAAAAAAATCGCTCCCGAAGACCATCCCTGGGGAATGTTGGCATCTATATAAGGCACAGGAAAATTATTTGGACGACGCTCAATTCCCCCAAAAACCTCCGGCAGCCTACCGCCATCGAAGTACTTAGCAGCGGTAAAGATACCTTCTGCAATCTGATTAGCCTCTTGAAAGTATCCATACTTCTTCAGTCCATATGCAATCAATGAGTTATCAAACGGCCAAACACTGCCACGTTGATAGCTAATCGGGTTATAGCCTCTGTTCTTAGACGAGAGAGTACGTATGCCCCAGCCGCACCACATATCTGCTTGGAATAGCCGTTGCGCAATTTTATGTGCTCGTTCCTCAGGCACAATACCAGTCCATAGCAGTTGACCAGGATTCGAGGTAATAGTGCGAATTTGCTGCTTATGGCTATCTAACCCTAAGCAGTAAAATTCTTCTGACTCCATCCAAAAACGCTCATTAAACCGTTGATAAAGATCATTGGCTTTCTGGCGCAGTTGCGTTGCTCGCGCCTTTTCACCCCAACGCTCATAAAGCTCAGCCGCCTCTTTCCATGCCTTATAGACTTCGCCCTGGACTTCACACAATGCAATCGGAGGGTCAACTAGTTCACCATTTGGATAAATAATCGCCTTGCCCGAATCTTTCCATCCTTGATTGCGCGCTCCGCTTTGGGAACGGCTCAGATATTCCACAAATCCATCGCCATCAAAATCACCATAATTGTCAATCCAATCCAGCGCCTTCTTGAGTGAAGGCTGACACTCATCGAGCATACCGGCGTCAGCGTTCCAACTATAGGCTGCGGCAAGGGTGATAATCCAGAGGATGGTGGCATCCACCGTTCCATAGTAAGGCGTGTATGGGAGCACATGTAGTTGCGCCAACTCACCGCACCGGAGTTCATGGGGCATTTTCCCAGGCTGAGCATCCCGCCAATCATCTACTTTATTTGCCTGTAGCTGAGCCAGTCGCACAACAGTGGCACTGGCAAATTGGTGATAAACAGACAGGCTCTGTAAACTGACAATTAAAGAGTCGCGTCCGAATACAGTCATAAACCAAGGAATACCTCCTGCCGGCATCCATAATTGGTTACCTTTGTCCTCTACTTTAATCTGCAATGCCCCTATATCCATAAGAGCTTGTTGATAGCAAGCTACAACATCCGCGTTAGAGGATTGTATTCGCATTGCTTTTTCAATAAAAGCGTTCCGTTCCTTGCCAGCTTCAGTTGTATGGTCGAGAGAGTAAACTTCTGGCGGTTTGAATTCTTTACCATCCACTAAGGCAGTATAGTTAAGACCGAGATGCCAACTCTCTCCTGGCTCAAGGGCAATATCGAACACGAGGCGACCATTAGCATTATGAGGCGGCGAACTAGCATTATTCGTTGTAATGATTAGTCCCCGGTGGAACGATTCGCCGCTATGATATTGTACGGTGAGTTTGCCATCCTGCCATGTTGTTTCAATGTGGCCACGGATCAACAATTGTTTCGACTTGACTTGAAAGATATCAGCAAAATCGGAGCGAATAGACAGTACCATTTGAAACATGACCTGTTCTTCATGCCAGTTCGTAATATCAATGTCCTCGTGCATGCAATTGACTAAATCGCGCTGTTGACTAACTACTAAGCAGTTCTTAGGTAATATCCCCTTTAAAGTTTCTAATTCAGAATTAGTATATACGTAGAGTGCGCTATGATGAGTAATGTTACTAGATGCTAGTAGGAGGAGTCGGTGACGATTAAGTGTAAGCTCATAGTGAGAAATCAAGCGGGTATCTTGTACAAATAGACCTTCCGCCTGATTTTCATCAATTGCGCCATCGGCAGAAGTAACAAGGAAGGTAGATCCATCGTTAAGAATGATTCTACCAGGCTTGACCGTAATCTTTGCTAGCATAACCCACCTCGCTTTCTGCACGTTAAGGGCCCTTAGAGTATCGGGAGGCAACACTAGCGGGCCGAACCTTAGCTCTGCCGGCACGTTAGCAGGCAGCGCGAATATTCAAAAACCAATAACAAAGTATAGGAGATATAAACCTCTTTTTGTTAATCTAGCATGGGCTAAAAAGGAGGATTGAAGTATCGGAGACGGGATGGTGAGTTATGGAAGAAATAAGCGGATAAGATGGCGCTCGTAAAGACTCAAAGAGCCACATACTTTTTACGACTCTGGTACTGTAGCTCAAGAGGAGGGGAGGTTGAAAAAATGAGCCGGATTAAACCAGTAGTGATCAAGTTCCGTAGGTATTTTAAAGATTTAATATGTAAGAAACGCGACGTATATTCGCTAATTATGGCTGCTTATAATTAATTCATAGCTCTGGCTACTTCCCACGCCCTATCCACTCGGGTAATGGATGTAGCGAAAGGAATAAAGGCCCCCGCTTGCATAGCGGGGGCCTTTATTTTTAAACGGTCAATAGGTAAGGATGGGGCTCTTTACATCATGCCCATATCACCCATACCGCCCATACCGCCCATACCGCCCATACCAGGCGCACCGCCAGGAGCGCCCTCCTCGTCCTTTGGCGCCTCGGCAATCATCGCCTCGGTGGTGATCATCAGACCCGCCACACTAGCGGCATTTTGCAGAGCTGTCCGGCTAACCTTGGTGGGGTCCAGGATTCCCATGGCAATCATGTCGCCAAACTCGCCGGTGGCGGCATTGTAACCGTAGTTACCCTCGCCTCCCTTGATCTGGTTAACGATGACAGAAGCCTCTTCCCCAGAATTGTTCACGATTTGGCGCAGAGGTTCTTCCATGGCGCGACGGGCAATATTAATGCCCACATCTTGATCATGATTTGCGCCTTTAAGATCCTTGATGCCCAGCAGAGCCCGAATCAGCGCCACCCCACCACCAGGAACTACGCCTTCTTCCACCGCCGCACGGGTAGCGTGCAGGGCGTCTTCCACACGGGCTTTTTTCTCTTTCATCTCCATTTCGGTCGCAGCGCCCACCTTAATGACGGCCACACCACCTGCCAATTTAGCAACCCGCTCCTGGAGTTTCTCTTTATCGTAATCAGAAGTCGCTTCCTCAATCTGTATCCGGACCTGCTCGACCCGGGCTTTAATATCATCAGCGCTACCCGCACCATCTACAATGGTGGTATTTTCCTTGTTAACACTGATTTTCTTAGCCCGGCCCAAATCATCTAGGGTCACTTTATCCAAAGAAAGACCCACTTCCTCGGAAATCACTGTGCCGCCGGTCAACACGGCAATATCTTCCAGCATGGCCTTACGGCGATCCCCAAAGCCTGGCGCCTTGACCGCGCATACTTTAACGATACCGCGGATGGTATTGACCACTAGGGTTGCCAGCGCTTCGCCCTCCACATCCTCGGAAATCACCAGTAACGGCTTACCTGCCTTGGCTACGCTTTCCAACACCGGTAGCAAGTCGCGGATATTAGAGATCTTTTTATCATGGATGAGGATATAGGGATCATCCAGTTCCGCCGCCATGGACTGCTGGTCGGTGATGAAATAGGGCGAGAGATAACCCCGATCAAACTGCATTCCTTCCACAACTTCCAGCTCATTTTCCAAGCCAGAACCTTCCTCGACCGTAATTACCCCTTCCTTACCTACCTTATCCATGGCCTCGGCAATGATTTTACCGACGGACTCTTCCGCATTGGCGGAAATCGTCCCTACCTGGCCGATGGCCTTGCTATCCTCGCAAGGCTTGGAGAGCTTTTTCAGCTCTTCAACCGCAGCCGCCACTGCCTTGTCGATGCCCCGTTTAAGGTCCATGGGGTTCATGCCAGCGGCCACCGCCTTCATGCCCTCGCGCAATATGCCCTGGGCCAGTACGGTTGCCGTGGTGGTCCCATCACCGGCTACATCGGAAGTTTGAGAAGCCACTTCCTTGACCATCTGCGCGCCCATGTTCTCGAACTTATCCCTAAGTTCAATTTCTTTAGCGACGCTAACGCCGTCCTTGGTAATGGTGGGCGCGCCAAAGCTCTTCTCCAGCACCACATTCCGCCCCCTGGGACCCAAGGTCACACGTACCGCATCGGCTAAAATATTGACGCCATGAATCATGCGATGGCGCGCATCTTCGCTAAATCTTACATCCTTAGCTGCCATATTGTTTCAATCCTCTGTTGCTAATTTCGTGATTACTTCAAGCTTTCGTTGCGTTGCCAGCCCGGTCTTAACCTTCGAGCACCGCCATGATATCGTCTTCACGCATCACCAGCAGTTCTTCGCTCTCGACCTTCACATCAGTGCCAGAATATTTGCCAAAAAGCACCTTATCCCCTACTTTCACGTCAAGGGCGCGCACTTCTCCACTTTCAAGAATTTTGCCATTGCCAACGGCAACGACTTCACCACGAATCGGCTTCTCAGCCGCTGTATCTGGAATCACAATACCGCCAGAGGAAGTTTTCTCTTCCTCCATACGACGGACGATAACGCGATCATGAAGTGGACGAATCTTCATTAACTTCTCCTCGTTACTTTATAAAGTTAAATTAAGGAAATACACGAACGCTTGTTATGGGGACGAGCACTCCAAGTTTCAAGAGCATTATTAAAAAATATTAGCACTCTCATATAACGAGTGCTAATGATAGCAATATCACAACACGAGTCAACAGAAAAAACGCGAAAGAACTCGCCTAGCAGGAGGCGCAAGGCACTGACGAACAGGGATTAAAGTTCGCAGAGAGGAGGTTAGCGGAGGAAAGTCAAGTTCTTATTCGTCTTCCCGTTTAGCTTGGCCGTCAATAATACGAGGACGCTGGCGATGGTCAGAATCTTCCGGCCCCTGGCCCTGGCGGTATAGGGTGACTTCAACGCCATCGCGTTGCAGGGCGCGCCTTGCAACCCATAACAGAAAGGCCCGGCGGACAGGAGGAATAAGCCCCAAGAATCCTAAGGTATCAGTAAAAAAACCAGGGGTCAGTAAAAACATGCCGCAGACCAGCAACAATGCTCCTTCCAGCATCTCTAGCGCCGGCACTTGGCCACGGGCTATACTGGCCTGAACTCGGCTTACGGTAGAAAATCCTTGCTGGCGCAATAAAGCCGCCCCCACCACCGCCGTGACTATGCATAAGAACACGGTCCAGCCAGCACCCACGGCACTGCCAACACGGATCAGCAGGTAGATCTCAATTAGAGGAAAGGTAAGGAGAAAAACAAAAAGTAAGCGAAACATTTAGTAACCGATATTATCAGTAGTTGATTTCAAGTATACGCGACCTAGCTTGCGATGTCGCCTTGACTTATGGCTGCTAAATCGTTTTAATGGCGACCAAACAATTTAAGTATAGCCGGTTTTCAAGGCCAGGTAGCTCAGTCGGTAGAGCAGGGGACTGAAAATCCCCGTGTCGGCAGTTCGATTCTGTCCCTGGCCACCAAATAAAACAATAGCTTAATTAAACATAGTATCCCTAAAATTAATTTTTTGTCTGTATAATCCTGCTGTAATTAAGTCCAAAAATTGAGCTTAGGGCACCCCTTTTAGTCACTTTTCTAGTTTATCCATCGCACTCTGGATGTGCTCGCTATTGGCATGAGCATAGCGCTCTACCATCGACAGCGTTTTGCGACCGCTAATCCGTTTGATAGCCATCAGATCGACACCCGCTTGCGCTAAACATCCTTAGGCAAGGTTTAAGTTTATCAGGAGCAAGAATATTCATGATTGCAAATCGCCGATAGGGCGAACCGTATTTTCTTAATAAGTAAATCTAAATCAGCATAAATTTAGTTTGACGAAGAGTCATCATGGGTGCTCAAGGAAAAACCTTATAAATATCTTTCCGATGCGCAATACGCTGGCAAAGGATCGTGTGAGCTTGCTTATTCACTGTAATCCCGATCCGATAAGGACCCACGCGAATTTTGTACTTATTTGGATAGCCCATCATTTTTTCAAGGTATCCCCATTCGAAAGGGTGGGTGGACTTCAGTGCTTGAAAAACAATTCTCTCTACCCGTTGTTGAACAGGGTTTGGTAAGGAGGCGAGTTCTTTTAAGAAACGCTTGGTGTATTCAACCCTCCACATCATTGGCCTTTAATAATTCATAATATTCCCTAGCCGCATCCCCCGAGAGTCGTTCATCGTGTTCCGTTTCATCCATTAGCTTCGCTAATCCAAAATTCTCCATGATTTGCTCGATCCGCTGAAACTCATCAAAGGGAATTTGAACGGCCACCGGTTGCTGATTTTCATCTACCAAGATTTTTTTGTGGATTTCGAGCATATTGAGATCTCCGTTAAAGGTGATTAATGAACAATATAGCTTATATCCGTAGCCTATGATCGTCGCTTATGCCATCAGGATGGTGATAATTTCTCCTGGATGCCGGAAGACACTATACAGATCTGTGTCGTTGCTCATGGCATCACCCTACTATGCGGGCGACAACTTGACAGTGCCGGCGCATGGGCGCCAGTAAGATTAAGCCGCTACCAATAAAGGGCGTGTAGCTAGGGATAGGGGCACTTAAACTGTTAGATTAAATCTCTTCAATATGGTATTTTCCAAACAAGCGTTTTTTAGCTTAAATTGACTACTGCTACCAGCAAAGGATTTCGTGTGAACGCATTCAAAAAAACCGCCGCTGCTATTGTCAGCATACTGATATTAGGCGCGCTCGTGGCACTCATCAGCTATCAATGGCCCAGGACGGCAACCTTTAAAATTGTAGATACCGAAGTCAAGCGCATCGATGGCGGGGATCAGTACCGTATCACAGCCATTCGCCAAGAAGATGACAAACGGATGGTGTTCCGCAACGAAGACGCCTGGTATCGGTTTAAATTTGATAGCGCCGACATCCAGGGCGATGCCGCCCTTGCGGAAAAGAATGATTTTATGGTGGAAATGACCTATTATGGCTGGCGTAGCAATCTCCTGTCATGGTTCTGGAATGTGAGCGATCTTGATGTTCTGCGAGAAAAAGCGCCAACCCCAGTGCCCCAAAAATAGGAGGAGAGATCCGCGCTCTCCTCTAAGCCGTGGAACCATTAATTAGCCTCCTTACCTATCATTTTCTGGCCTCCCAAAATGTCAGTAGGCTGAACCACCGCCCTACCGCCTGCACCTGACGAAAACCCGCCGCGCGCAGGTAATTCGGAATTTCCCCGCGAATATGGGCAACGAGGGCAGGCATGAATAATTGGGGCCATACTCCCAGCCACCATAGGGGGTGACCCGGTCGGTCAAAATCCACCGCCAGCAGCCGTCCACCGGGCTTGAGCACGCGATGGATTTCCCCTAATCCCTGCCGTTTCAATTCCGCCGGCAAATGGTGCAGCATTAAGCTGGACAGCACCCCATCAAAATGCCCGCTCTCAAAAGGAAGGCGCTCCACAACGCCCAGCTTGAACTCCGCTTGACTGTGGGCGCGGGCCGCCTTTTTCCTGGCCAAGGCAATCATGGGAATAGAAGGATCAATGCCTATCGCCCTCCCCGAGGAGCTGATCTTCTCCGCCGCCCATTGCGTCAACACGCCGGTCCCGCACCCTACATCCAGAATTTGCTCGCCGGGGCTTAAGTGGGCATGGCGTAAAGTCTCCCGCCGGAATTTCTTCCTCAAACCAACTAAAGCACACTCCAAATCATAAATGGGCGCCTGCCACTTGAGCACGGCTCCCTGGGTTTTAGGGGCCACTTCCCGGCTTGAATCCCCCATAGCATTATCCCTCTCCATGCTGCAAACGCTGTACCTATTTCCTATTCCACGTATCCCATCATCCCTGCGACGTTCGTCGCCTTGATGTATTGGGCCGACTCTTCCGCATCTCTGAAAATTTCCTCAAAATGGCGTTCTCCGCACTTGATTTTCGCCCCTTCAAGGTGGCGCAAATCGTCCCACCATATGCTACCTTTTGTTTCGACGACGAAGTAGAGCTTTTCCTCACCACCATCTTCCACAACAACAGCCCAATCGGGGTTATAGGAACCGAGCGGCGTTGGCACCTTAAACCATGGGGGCAGCTTGGCGTAGACCTTCACCTGTTCGTTCTTTTCCAAGTCCTCAGCGAATGACTTCTCTACGCTACCCGAATCATAGACGACATGGGTATAAACAGACTTTTGCACTTCCAGTGTATTCTTCAGATAGCCTTTCAGCTCTTCCTGCTCAAAAAGCGCCTGGGCATAGAAGTGATCGCCTCGGCGCAATAGTCGATGAATTGCTGCGGGTTGCGCAGGAAGTCTTGTAGACTGCGGCTCTGCCTGAGTATCTGGACAATGCTCTTTCGGGTGAGCTGGGTCTTGTCCTGCAAGTCGGTAATGATGTCGGGCAATTCGATATCATTCTCGTGGATTGTCGTGTAGCCGGATGCACTGGTTTCCTGAACCCCTACGCCACCTTTGCCGATTGCGATATCGGCCTTTCGGAATTGAGCACGAGTCTTGGTAATCGGCGGACAGTTCCTGATTGCAACAGCACAATCGTTCAGGAGTTTGAGGTTGTCGAACTCTACGCGGTAAGTCGTCTTGTACTTGATCCGTTCCCAAAGTAGGCGGAAGTCATCGGACTCAAGAACCGCTTCCCGCGTTCGAATTATCTTCCGGTCATCGGCGTTCTTGATATCCAGCTTGCCTGCCAGCTTGCGCAGAACCCCCTGAATGTCCGAAGCAATAATGTCCGCCTGTTCCTCTCCGTGATCCTTGACAAGCTCCTGCTTGATGCCTTCCGGCAGTTCAAAGTTACCGTCTTTCAATACTGCGCGGAGACTGTCCTGCACCTTGCCCTTGGCATCCACAAATTGCTGATCCTTGAGAAACTGCCAAATCTTCTCTGACTGCTCTACACCCAAGGGCGCAACCTCACCTTGATCGTTAAGGGTTTGGATGGTTGCGAATTGGTGCGGCTCAACAATGCCAAAGCGAATACCCGTGTCCTGCTCGATCTCTTTTTGCAGGTTCTCGGCAAACTTCTCGTAGTTCTCCGTCGCAATCACAGTCAGCGTATTGACGTCGTTACCGCGAAGTCTTTCACCGCTCTGGTTGACGCAGAGACGCAGACCACGGCCAAGTGTCTGGCGGCGTTCCCTCTCGCTGCCCATGTCACGAAGCGTGCAAATCTGGAATACGTTCGGATTGTCCCAACCTTCCTTCAGGGCAGAGTGAGAGAAGATGAACTTCAGCTTGGTATCGAAGCTCAGCAGCTTCTCCTTCTCCTTCTCCTTCTCCTTCATAATCAGATTGTACGCTCGCTCGGCATTGTCGCGGTTTGCCTGATTATTCTCGGCGGTCTCTACGGATCGACCCTTCTTGTCGATGGAGAAATAGCCGTTGTGAACTTCGTCCGCCTCAGCCTCCAGATCAATCTCCTTGAACAGGCTTTGGTACTCCGCTGACTTGGCCAGCTTACGGTATTCTTCCTCAAACATCCGAGCGTACTTGCCCTTCACTGCGTTACCGTCTTCGTCGTACTGGCGGTAGTGCTCGACGCTATCAATAAAGAACAGACTCAGCACCTTGATCGGCTTCTTGTTCGCAGCGAACATCAGCTCCTTATCGAAGTGCTCTTTGATTGTGCGCCGGATCATCAAACGCTTGATCTGGTCGGAATCAACACCACCAATGGCATCGCCCGGCCTCAGTAGTTGATCGAACCCGTCACCTTTCACTTCGATGGATTCGTTGTCTTTGCCGCAGGTAATGGTGCCGATCTGCATATTCTCGTAGATGGATCGACCTGTGATTTGCTCCAGATCGTCGCCGTCCTCTACAGTTAGGAACTCTCGCCGGACATTCTTTCCACGCTGTACGTCCACTTCGACCCTGGCCGTGATTGATCCTTTCCGACTATGGGTAGAGTCCAACCGGATATAGGGCTTGTTGTGGCCACTGTCGATCTGGAGCGAGGCCACCTCAATCTGCTTAACCAGGCCGCGCTCATAAGCATCTACGGCATCCAAACGGAATGTCATGTGATGCTTGTCAACATGGGTAGCGGAATAACGCAGGGTACACAGCGGATTCATCGCTGTGAGCGCTGCTTTCCCAGCCCCTTTCAAGCCGCCGTCAACGCTTTGCGGCTCATCGACGATAATGATCGGGTTTGTGGCGCGAACGAGGTCAATCGGCTTCTCACCGCCTGTGTTCTCGTTCTCCTTATAGAGATTGTTGACATCCTTCTTGTTGATCGCGCCGACCGTCGTGACCATGATCTGGATATTGCTACTGGTCGCAAAGTTACGAACCTGTCCGAGCTTTGAAGAATCGTAGAGAAAGTATTCGTAGCCCTTGGCCTTTGGGTACAAGCCCTCAAAATGCTCCTGCGTGATTTGTAGCGTTTTGTATGTACCTTCTTTGATTGCAACGGACGGCACGACAATTACAAATTTGGTGAAACCGTAGTTCTTGTTTAACTCGAAGATCGTGCGCAAATACACATACGTTTTGCCCGTTCCGGTCTCCATTTCAACGGTAAAGTCACCACTGGCCAGCTTCTTGGTAGGTCGCAGGCCATTCTGGAGCTGCACCTTGCGCAAGTTCTCTTCAATTTCCTCATCCACCAACACCAGCCTGTTGCCGATACCGAGTGAGGTATCAACTTGCCCTGGACCGGTTTCAATCCAATCTACCGTTACATTCTTAGGCGATATCACAGTGAATTCGGAACGGGAGATTTCCTGCCCCTTAAACAGACTAACAACCGAGTCTATCGCGGCTTTTTGGTAATCTAGATCGTCTTCGAAATGGAGCTTCATGGAGCTTCATCCTGCTTGTCGAACTGATCGCCCCATACTGGGTGCTGTTTCCAGTTGTCAGGCATTCCCATTGCCGCACACCATCGGGCATTGAGGGCAATAGGTACAATTAATTCATTACATTGCCGAGTCCAGCTATGGGTATTATTTATTGTTTTAAGCAGGAACTTCAGCATTAACAGGATATAAAAAACCCTGTCATTTCTAGGGGTGATTGGTGGATTCCACTCGGGTGCTTTTGACTTCTCTGGGCGAATAGAAAGCTCTCTATTCCATAAACGGCTATGGTGAGCACACACATTGCGGATATACGTCAATGTATGGAGCCAGTCTCCCAGGCGCTTATGGTGAATGCCTAGCTGATCGGAGATCACTTTTTTGTCCTTGTGATTGAGTCCTCTGTAGCAAAGCGAAAGACTCCCTAGGGTCATGATTTCGGTCGTCATCCAAATGGGCAAAGTTGGGAATTCGGTATATTTATTCTTATAGTGAGTAATAAACGCATCGTTGGAACGCTGCGCCTCCTTCTCCAGCTTTGCCAACCACTCTTCATGCCTAAACCCAGTATGAAAATTCCCAGGATCAGCGTGGCCAAATGCTCCATAGGTATGGCCGATATGATATGTGATTAATGTTCGTAGATGGACTTCTATACGCTCAATGGCAGCCATAACCAGCAATCGAAGTTCCCGATCAAATTCATACAGCGCCACTACATCTTCAAAACGTGTACCTTCGATAAATTCACTGCTGATATTTCCCCGCCCATCCCTCACGCGAAATGGATGCCAATAGGCGCTTAGGCGGTAATAGCTAATAGCGCTTAGCTGCGATAACGCATACGCTGAGTTATTAATGACCAGCCCTCGTTCTCGCATCAACGCCAGCTGATCGTTAAAGGTAAGGGCAGGTTTCTGGTAGGTCTCAGGCATTGAGCACCTCCAGATGGCGGGCATAAAAAAGCCACCAAGGTTGCGCATTGTTAAGAGGCGTGGCGGCTGTGTTAAGTAAATTATAGACGAAACCAGCAGACAAGTCCAGATAACCGGTCGGCTGACGATCTACCCTTATGATTTTTAAAAAATTCTTAAAAACCATTCAAAACTGCATCGATTCAGAGAGCACCGCTACTTTCGGAGCATTCTGTGGCCGCATGCTTACAAGCTGCGCACATGGTTTATGCCATTCTGCTCCAGAATGGCGGCCATGTTGGTTTTTGAAACATCATCGCTAAAGGCACTGTCTCGGAAGAAAATGTGGGTATCCGAACTAGGCGCAAGCTCCCGATGCCATTCGACGATGCCTTGACTGATCACTTCGACTTGATCTTTGGTGATCGACTCATCAAGACAAGCAAACAGGACGCCGTAGCCGATGCTGTAGATTGTCTTGCCATTTAGGTCTCGGGATTCAATAGGAACAGCGAGATCAACACCTCGTTTTAGTAACAATTCGTAGAGGACATCCTGTTCAGTTCGATCTTGAACGAGGAGTTCCTGATGCGTAAACAAGCTTTCCTCGATGTCGGAATGGTCAGGATTCCATACATTGATATTAGATTTTCCGAGTTTGAAAAACTTCACTCCAAGATCACCAGAAAATTCAGGGGAGTTATCTCTGATACTTTTTGCCGCTAAACGTATTCGCTCGATGGCAAGCTTAGAAATAGCTCTAAATCCCGCCTTAAACGCTTCACTACCTTCATCTATTAGCTCAGGCAGCTGTACGCTAATGAATCGGCGGCTTCCATTATCTTTACTGTTCTCAGCCATCATGGCATGAGCAGAACTACCAGATCCCGAAAAAAAATCTAGCACAATCATATCTTTGTCTTGACATATGGCGATCGCATCGCCAATAACATCGAGCGATTTTGGAGACTGGAAGAGTTTAGATTTTGTACCGAATAGGTCATTAAAAGCTTTTTGTCCTTTCTCGGTATGATGCCTTTTTTCTGACCAAATCGACTTAAGCTGTTTAGTGGGGAGTTCGCCATCATCAGAAGCATAGCCTTTCCTATATATTTTCCATCTTGAACTAACTTTTTTGGCAACAAGCTCAGAAAGCTGCTTTCTAGCCTTCTCCTTCCCCCATGTCCAGCACCCCTCAAACCCATCATCCCAAACTGGCAGCACGGCGGTGGAGCTTCTGAAGTCTTCTAGCTCAATGCAGCCTTCCTCATCAACATAGAACGGATAGTAAAGATTCGGCCTGTTGAACTTCCCGAACTCTCGATGTGTGTTACGAAGTTCGAGCTCGCGGTACACACCGCGTTCATCCTGAAATGGATAATCCTTCGCAATTTCATCTTTGGATTTGGGAGCGTTAAGCTGGCCTTTATCGAGTACGCTTTTCGTATAAATTAGTAAGTATTCATGACAGGATGCCAAATACTTATCTTGAGATCGCCCCTTTGGGTTACAAAGTACAATAACTTTTCCAGCGAAACACTCTTCACCGAAAATATCATTACACAACAACTTAAGGTTAGCGATTTCATTATCATCTATAGAAATGAAAATAACGCCATCATGTGTCAGCAAATTTCTGGCCAGTTTCAGTCTCGGCAGCATCATATTCAGCCAATTTGTATGCTTGCGACCAGTTGACTCGGAGTTAGAGGAAAGCTTCATTCCCTCATCATCAACTTGCCCTGTGTACTTGAGGTAGGTATCCAGATTTTCCTGAAACTTATCGGGATAAATAAATTCTTTTCCGGTGTTATACGGCGGGTCGATATAGATCATCTTGACCTTGTTGGCGTAGCTCTTCTGAAGCAGCTTGAGGACTTCCAGATTGTCGCCCTCAATAAACAGATTCTTGGTCGTATCCCAATCTACACTTTCTTCTGGACAAGGCAGCAACGTCCCTGTGGATGGTGTAAGTGCGATCTGGCGAGCCTTTTTCTTACCATGCCAATTGAGGCCATACTTTTCTTCACCTTCGTCCAACACCTTGGCATCATCGAGCAGTTGACGAAGCACATCAAAATTGACACCGCTCTCTCTGAAAGCCTCGGGGAACAGCTCTTTTAATCGTTCAATATTCTCTGAAACGATATCGGCGCTTTCGCCTTCTTCTGGTTGTATTTTTTTCATATTTTTCTCTTTAACCACGGAACACACGGAATACACTGAAAAAACATGTTATCCCTTCCGTGTTATCTGTGTATTCCGTGGTTTACATAACAATTCGTTCAATTTCAACTTTGGGATAGTGCCCAAAATTTACCAGCAACCCTAAACGCATGCCAGTTGCTTTTAGGTAATTATGAAGCTGCGCCCTGTGCTCGCCAGCGATGCATTTCACCGCTTTAATTTCAACAATAATTTTCCCATAGCAAACAAAATCCGGTTGATAGGCTTGATCCAGCGCTTGACCTTTATATTGAATCTGTAAATTGGCCTGAGCAACGAAAGGGACCGCTTTCAACCTGAATTCTCTGCCCAAACATTCCTGATACACCGCTTCCAGAAAGCCGCAGCCCATTTCCCTATAGACTTCGAATATAGCACCACGGATAGTATAACTTTCTTTCTCGTAAATAATTTCTTTCCGTGTCTTCAGTGTAATTCCGTGGTTCCATCAAAGCCCTTCCTTAACCTCGGCTATTCTGTCGTTAATTTCTTTTACCTTGGTATTCAGCGACCTGTTTGAAGGTCATGATTCCCTTGTTCACTACTTTATCTTTACCACACCTAAGCGATCGGCGAGAAAATAAGGGAAAAGTGGAGAAACGACGACCACAAAACTCTTTAAGCCCTGGTCGAAGCTTATCCGGCCATCCCTCCAATGATAAAGCTAAAGAAATGCCATCTATTAAAGAAGCCGAATTAAATGAGGTAGATAAGAAACTATTGTGGGGACGGCAGTTTTTAAATCGTTACGCCACACGATAAAATCACCCCTGGTGTGAATGTCTCATACCGCATGCAGTAAACCCTCTGCCGGGATTGATTCGCTCTCCAACGCCGCCAATAAGCGCTGCCAAATGGCATCTTCCCCCTGCTCCGGTAGGGACGGGCTGAATATCCGCAGCACATTCTCTCCCGTCCAATTATACAACTCCAGGCAGGCCGGTGTATCCTTACCCTCTGACTTACGCACCAACCAAGCACTGGCAATTCCCGTCCTTTGTACGTAAAGGGTAAAATCGGTATCCAGGGCCGTAAGCCAGAGTCCGGTAGACTCCACCTGTTTGATGGTTCCCTCGTGAATTTGCATTGCACCCCCATTATCCACCTGGAATATTACAGGCAGCTCGGTTTCCCATAATACTTCCATAAAGGCTCGCAAATCGGTTAAGGTCACAGGGGTAGCAAGGTCGCGTCCCGCCAGCCGCAAGCCTTGAATCCGGCTCACTCCAAAAGATCTAAAAAGCGCGGGTAGATCTCGGAGATCTTGAAGTTCTCGCCATGCCTCCCGAAGCCAAGTGACATCAATCGCTTCATCGGCGCGGGGGAGCAGTCGCGGCACGGGCGCCACTGCTTGGCGGGGTCTCTGATCAGCGCTGCGATAACAGTTCACTAGGTTTTCATAAGCCTTCCGGTCGCTCTCGGTCGTGAGATGAATCTTATGTACGCTGGCGCCATCCCGATCAAAAAACTGCAAGCTATGACGGACCCCATCGTCCCATAGTTCTCGGGCGGCAAAGCCATAGTGCCAGTGATTGAGAAACAAGCGCAGATCGATACCCCCTCCTTGTATCCGCCCCAGGGAATCAAATAATCTAATGGCCTGATACTGGCCGGTCTGCTCGTGTACCGCATGGCGGTTACCTGTCACGGCCCTCACTTTGCCTAACTGGGGTAATTCCTTAAGGAGATCCCGCAGGCCACATAAACGAGTGACCATGTCCCCACAAGAAGCCGCCAGCGTCTCAGCTTCACTAACTTTCCTAGGAATAATGCTTTGCAAGCAAGCCTTGGACTTTGCTTGATCATGCGGCCATTGCGTCCTCAGCATCTCAGGCTTACCTCCCTTTAGAGAATTATTGTCATATAAATATGATAATCATTCTCATTTGAGAGATCAATAAATATCTATTAAGTTAAAATAATGATAACGATTTGCATTTATTCTCAAATTGACTAGGATCCCTAAGTAAGCGGTAAAATAAAGGCCAAAATGTTGCAGTAGGCCCACTGCGCGCACAAGAAAAGGCCAGCAATCTAAATTCAATCGAAGGAATACTACCATGCGCTTTTTCGTTAATGGGGAACAACGCCGCAATACTTTGTTAAATACCATTATCCTGCTATTTCTGGGCTATATTGCCCTGCTCTGGGTAAGCAATGGATTAATGTATTTTCACAAGATGGGACTAACGCCCAGCTCCGTCACAAACTATTACCTGGGCTCGGAAGCCGACTTCACCCAACCCATTAGCTACCAAAGCCTGCTGGAAGTTTCCCACTTCCATCTTTTTTCCATGGGTATTCTGGTGCTTACCCTGGCCCATCTTATGCTGTTTACGGAGCTGTCCACCACGCTCAAGGTCTGGCTATCCGGCCTGACTTTCTTTGCGGCAGTCGCCAACGAAGCTGGGGGCTGGCTGGTGCGCTTTGTCCATCCGGCATTCGCTTATTTCAAAATTGGTACTTTTTTGCTATTAGAAGCCAGCCTGGCTGCTCTGCTCATCTTCGTGAGCGCCTCACTCCTCCAAGCAAGACGCCGTTCCCGCGCCAGCCAGCCTGCTCCAAAACGGAGAGAGGATTATGCGCCCCAGATGCAAATGTCTGCCCAGCATGAAAATAACCAAGCGGGCAGATCCGCCTTTGATAGCCATGCTGGTAGTCCCCCGCTACATGGAGCCTCTCGCCCATTCATAAAGGAAAATTAAGAGTGCTCGGAAAATATAGTGGTAACCCGTCCTCAGAACGACAATAAGCTCACCGGCAGAGGTTTTGAGAAGAGAGGGTGGAAAGCTGGAGGGGCAAATCATACCACAAAAGCGTAAATCAAATCTTTTTCAAGGAGAAAAGCAGGTTTGGGGAATCCCTCTTCCCTCACTCTATACCACCCCTAATTTATTCATAAATACTCGAGCTGCTCCCGCGTTAACAGAAAAACGCCCTGGCCACCCCGCTCAAATTCCAGCCATAAAAAAGGTACCTGGGGCAGGCGTTCGGTTAGAGCCGCTTCACTATGGCCCACCTCAACGACAAGAATTCCTTTTTCATTGAGATGCTCGGGAGCTTGCTGCAAAATTTGCAGGACAATGCTTAACCCCTCCTCCTCGGTTTCCAGAGCCTGCCGGGGTTCATGATGGTACTCCCTCGCCAAGGCGGCCAGTTCCGCCTGACCTACATAAGGGGGATTACTGACAATGAGATCATAGCGCCGCCCCCCAAGTTTCTGGAAAAGAGAGGAAGAGAAGGCATGGACCTGGGCTTCAAGACCATGGCGCTCGATATTCATGCGCGCTACCGCTAGCGCTTCTTCACTGATATCAGTGGCATCTACTTGCGCTTCGGGGAAGGCATGGGCGGTGGCAATAGCGATACAACCACTGCCCGTGCACAGATCAAGCAGGGTGTGTACGCTTTCGAGAGTAACAAAAGGCGCGAAGCGTTGAGCAATGAGTTCAGCCAGGGGCGAGCGGGGAATTAAAACCCGCTCATCCACATAAAAGCTCAGTCCGGCAAACCAGGCTTCGCGGGTAAGATAAGGGACCGGAATCCGCTCTCGAATCCGACGCTCCAGCAAGGCCAATACCTTATGTTTTTCTACTTCAGTCAGGTGGGCGCCAAAAAGCTCCGGCGGCAGATCCCGAGGGGGTAGATGAAGGGTATGAAGAATCAAGGCGGTGGCTTCGTCAATGGCATTGTCGGTACCATGGCCAAAAAAAAGCCCCGCCTCGTTAAAGCGGCTAGCGCCCCAGCGGATAAAATCCCGTAAGGTATGTAATTGATCCACTAGCGGCTGCTCCCGCGGGGCGCTCACTAACTTTCCTTCTTAATGCTTAAGAGTCGAGACATCCATAAAATGGCCGGCAATAGCCGCCGCCGCGGCCATGGCGGGGCTCACCAGATGGGTCCGTCCCCCTTGCCCTTGACGGCCTTCAAAATTACGGTTGGAGGTGGAAGCGCATCGCTCCCCAGGTTCTAGGCGGTCGGCATTCATCGCTAAGCACATGGAGCAGCCTGGCTCCCGCCATTCAAAGCCCGCTTCTTTAAAAATCTGATCCAAACCCTCGGTTTCAGCCTGGCGTTTCACCAGCCCGGAACCGGGAACCACCAGCGCCTGCTTAATATTGCTGGCCACCTTATGGCCCGACACCACCTTGGCGGCTTCCCGCAGGTCCTCAATCCGCGCATTGGTGCAGGAGCCAATAAAGATGATATCGGGCCGAATCTCACTGATAGGGGTATTGGCGGTAAGTCCCATATATTCCAGCGCCCTTTCCATGCCGCCCCGCTTGGTGGGATCGGATTCTTGCCGGGGATCAGGCACCCGGCCATCAATGGACGCCACCATCTCGGGGGAAGTGCCCCAACTTACTTGGGGTTTAAGCACGGCGGCATCAATGGTGATTACCCGATCAAACGAAGCATCCGGATCGCTCTGCAGCATCCGCCAAGCATTAACGGCCTGCTCCCAGCTATGAGGAGAGGGGGCGAAAGGCCGACCCTTAAGATAATCAATAGTCGTCTCATCTACCGCCACCAAACCTGCCCGGGCCCCAGCCTCGATAGCCATATTGCAGAGCGTCATGCGCCCTTCCATGGAAAGAGCGCGAATGGTTTCGCCGGCAAATTCAATGGTGTAACCGGTACCACCAGCGGTGCCAATCTGGGCAATAATAGCCAGAATGAGATCCTTGCTATACACGCCGGAGGGCAGCTCGCCGCTAACCTGGATCAACATATTTTTCGATTTTTTCTGGAGCAGGCATTGGGTAGCCAGCACATGCTCCACTTCGGAAGTACCAATGCCAAAGGCAAGGGCGCCAAAGGCGCCATGGGTGGCAGTATGGGAGTCACCACAAACCACCGTCATACCCGGCAAGGTGGCCCCCTGTTCCGGGCCAACGATGTGAACGATACCCTGACGGGGATCATCCATTCTGAATTCAGTCAGGCCCAGTTCCTGACAATTCTGGTCCAACGCTTCCACTTGAATGCGGGAAATGGGGTCTTGAATGCCCTGGCTACGATCGGTAGTCGGCACATTATGATCCGGTACCGCCAAATTGGCCCCTTTCCGCCAGGGCTTGCGGCCGGCAAGGCGTAGTCCCTCAAAAGCTTGCGGAGAGGTGACCTCATGAACCAGATGCCGATCGATATAGAGCAATGCGGTACCGCCTGGATTAGTACGCACTACGTGAGAATCCCAAAGTTTGTCATACAGAGTTTTTCCAGCCATTGTTACTTTTTCACCTCTCTAAATCCGGTCGCCGGCTGCTGGAATCCAGCACCGGCATTATATCGATTCAATTTTACCCATTTTCCCCAGCTTGCACCTCTTTAACAGCGATAGTGCGGCCCTCCCGGAGAGGAAAGCGTTTATTTGGGAATACCTGATATATGGTGGACAGGGGCTTGCGTGGCACCTTCACCAGCTTCAAGCTCTGGGGCAATATCCTCTTCCGGGGGTGGTTTAAACCAGAGCAAGGTACGCTCATAAATGGAGAGCAAGGCGGGAATGACCAATAGCACCAGCACGGTAGAAAACATCAAACCAAAGGAAATGGAAACCGCCATGGGGATCAAAAACTGGGCCTGGAAGGAGTGCTCAAAGAGTAAAGGCGTCAAACCAGCAATGGTGGTCAAGGAAGTGAGCAGTACGGCCCGCAGACGTTGGCAGGCTGCTTCTATCAGGGCGGTATCATAGGGCTGGCCCTGTTCCCGGAGCTGCTTGTAAAAGGTGACTAAAATAATAGAATCATTGACTACGATACCCGAGAGGCCAAAGAAACCAAACAGGGATAAAATCGTGAGATCGATCCCCATGACATAGTGGCCCAAAATAGCCCCAATCAAACCGAAGGGAATGGCAGCCATGACCACTAAAGGCCAACCGTAGGAAGAAAACACTCCAGTCAGAATTAAGTAGATCATGGCCAGCGCCAACAACAGCCCATGCTGCATATCGCCGAGGGTATCCCGCTGTTCCTCGGCCCGGCCCTCGAACAGGGTTTGAATCCCATAGCGGGCGCGAAGCTCCGGCAAAAAGCTGTGTTCTAGTCCAGCGAGAATGCGGTTGCTATTGTTGACCCCCCGATCCACATCGCCGGAAACATGAACCGCTAACCTGCCCTGGGTATGGCGCAGGACATCAAATCCCCGCCGGGACTCTAGATCGACGACCGTATCCAAGGGCGCGATACCGCCATTGGGAAGCTGGATAGCCAGGTGGGTGAGACTGGCCAGACGATAGCGTTCATGGTCGGGCAGGAGTACCCGCACCTCAATCTCATCTCCCCCATCCTGAAATATCTGCACCAAGCGGCCTTCATAGGCCGCCCGGAGCTGCCTGCCCACGGCCTCTACCGTAAGCTCCAGGGATTGGCCTTCTGGAGTTAAACGGTAAATGAGCTGCTCTTGGCCGTAAGGCAGATCGTCTTCCACCGCGGAAACGCCGGGAATCTTTCTTAATGCCTCCGCCAATTCTACCGCCGCCCCTTTCAAGGCCCGTTCATTTTCCCCTACTAAGACAATATCTAAATCCTGGCCGGGCGGTCCCATCTGCCGTTCTGAGAGCGTAAAACTTTCAATACCAGGAGGCAGTTTGATCCGCTCTTGCCAGGCTTGCATAAAAGCTTGATTCCGCACCTCGCGCCGGTCAGGGGAAACGAACTCCACGGTAATCGAGCCAAAACGATCCCCGTTACGGGCAGCGCGCCCCCCAGCGGTGGTCGCCGAACCCAGCTTTACAATAGACGCCGCAATCAAGTCTTGCTTAAAAGCCGCCTCCGTGTCATAGAGCGTCCGTTCCAGCTCCATAATAAAAGCCGCAACCCTCCGAGGCGGGGTGCCAGGCGCAAAACTGGCATTAGCATAAATGACTTTACCTTCGGGGGAGGGAAAGAAGGTAAAATTGATGCGTCCCCCAAGCAGCAGGCCCAATACTACCACCAGCAGCCCCAAGGTTGCGCTCACCGTGATCCACCGGTTTTGAATCGCAAACACCGCCAGGGACCGAAAAACCCGCTCCCGAAAACGGTCAAAAGCTTGATTCAGCCACAAGCGGATCTTGCCTTCCCGGCCAATTTTCATTTTCTCGAAGCTATATCGCAGGTGGCCAGGCAGTACGAGAAAACTTTCAACCAAAGAAGCCAGAATGACGCAGATCACCACCAGGGGAATATCGAACAGAATATTACCGGTCACATCGCCTATAAGCATCAAGGGGAGAAAAGCGGCAACGGTGGTCAAAGAGGAAGCAAGAACCGGCAGGAGCATACGGCGAGCGCCACCTTCGGCCGCCGCCAATGGGGACAACCCCTGCTGATGCTGGGCGAGGGCATCTTCACCCACCACAATGGCATCATCAACGATGATTCCAAGCGCCATGATCAAGGCAAACAGGCTGATCATGTTGATGCTACCATTCGCAGCCCAGAGAACCGCCAGGGTCGCCAGGAAAGAGACGGGAATTCCGATAGCCACCCAGATGGCGACCCGGCCGCTGAGAAATAGAAAAAGGATACCGACCACCAGGACTAAGCCGCCGCCGCCATTTTTGAGCAGCAACCCGATGCGTTCCTTCACTAGCTCCCAGGATTGATCAAAAAGATGCAGCTTGATGCCTTCCGGTAAAGTGGGACGTACGGCTTGCAACCATTGGGTTAAAATCTCGGCGCCTTGGAGCGAGTCTCCCGATTCGGTACGCTTCAGTTGCAACTCTACCGCTGGTTTTCCTTGATAAAGTAACCGGGTCTCTCCATCCCGATCCCGGCGCTCAATCGTGGCCACATCGCCCAAGCGAATCAAGCGGCCATCGCTCTGCGCTGTTAGCGGTATATCGGCAAACGCCCGACTGTCGCGCCGCTGGTCCAGGCTACGGAGCTGGCGAGCCACATCGTTGCGGCCAATGGTGCCCGCCGGCAGATCTCGGCTGATGTCCGCCACCCGGTTAGCCACCTGTCCCAGGGACATTTCCAGCTCTCGCAGATTCCCCACGGGTATCTGGATAGCGATCTCTTGCTGGGGAAGGCCAACGATATCAACTTTAGCGATTCCCCGATTAAGCAAGTCCCTTTCAAACTTATGCACCAATCGCCGTAATTCCTGGGGATTCTCAGGGCCTGTGACCAACACCCGGGCAATATTTTCATAGCGCGACACCAAGCGGATTTCAGGGGTTTCCGAATCAAGGGGAAGCTCCCGGATTTGGCCTATTCGCTCTTTGACCTTATCCAAAGCAATCCCCATATCGGTGCCTTCATAGTATTCCAAGGTCAGGGTCGCCAGGCCATAAGCCGAAGTTGAATCAAGTTTTTTAAGATCATCCAAGGCCCGAAGCTCTTCCTCAAGGCGCTCGGTGATAGAGCGGGCAACGTCTTCGGCACTGGCGCCACGCCAAACCACACTTACGGTGATAATATCCAGAGCAAAATTGGGGAAAAACTGCCGGTTAAGCTGAGAAAGCGCCCAGGTTCCAGAGAGGATCATGATCACCATCAGCAGGTTGGCGGCCACCCGATGCCGAACAAACAAGCCCATCAACCCCTCTGGGGACGGCGGAGTACTCACGAGTCTGCGACGACCTCTACCCGCAACCCTTCCATGGCATTGGGAAGCTGGGTGGTGATAACTTGATCATTTTCTCCCAGTTGCGGGCTTTTCACGAGCACCTGAATTTGCCCCTCCTTATCTGGATACTCGCCAATTCGCTCCACTGCAACGGCCTGCATCCGTCCTCCCACCAGCTTATAAACCCGATCCAGACCGTAGATGGCTTCAAAGGGCAGCATCACTACGTCTTCTGCTAGCGGTAGTTGTAATCGCAACTCGACAAAATTGCCAAGGGGCAAGGCAGCATGTTCTGGCTTCTTTAGCTTAAGCAACGCATCAACGCCGCCGCTGCCTCTCTCCACCCGCCCTGCCAGCCGATCAAGGGAAAAGAGCAACGCGCTTCCATCCACCTTGGCAGCAGCCCGTAGTGGTACATTTTGCGCTAATGCCTTACGGATTTGACCAGCATAGCTAGAAGGAATTTGCGCCCGGACCTCCAAAGCATCGGTATCATAAATTTCAAGTAATTCATCACCGGACTGCACCCGGTCCCCCGCAGCGATGGCAACCGATGCAATCCGGCCCGTATAGGGAGATGTAATTCGAGTCCGTTCCAGATCTAGCTTGGCCTGATCCAACAGCGCCTGAGCCCGAAGTTGCCGGGCTTTGAGTTGCGCCAAGCGGGCCTGGTGATCATCAATCGCAAGCAGGCGGTTATTAAGCTCCAAGGCTTGCCGTCCGGCAGCCTGCTGTGCTTCATCCAGGACTGACCGGGGGGTGAGCTTGCGCTGCTCTAGGATTTCGGCCCGCTCTACCGCCCGGCGGCTTAAGGCCAATAAGGATTTCTCGTGCTTTAACGCTTTTAAATCATGAGTATGCCGAACTTTCTCGCTTGCAATAAACGCTTCAATCTCTTTTAAATCTGCTTGACGCTGCATCCACTCCAGCTTGACTTCCTGCTCATCGAGCTGAACCAGCAATTGACCACGGCGAACGAGATCCCCCTCTTCTACCTTAACCTCCTGAACATCCGCCGTGATGGCAGCCCGAAGCTTGCTCGAACGGGGAGTTTCAATACGGCCATATAGGGGAAGCATGGGTCGTCTTGGACGGGGATCGACTTGTGTGACCGCCACCCGCCACACGGTTTCTTTCTTGCTCACCGCAGGTTTGGTCGGCCTGCTTTGAAACAAGCCCGCAAAGATGGCCACGGCAACAAGTAGAATAATGAAAGGGGATGCTATTTTTACAACCTTACCTCTGGCTGGCATAAAACTTCCTTAACTCTCTCTCTGGATACCAGGAGCTACTAGAACCTTACTCCACAGAAAATAAATCCTGTCACTGTTTCAGCAAGTTAAAGGACATTATCGTATGAAGGAGTTTCTTACCGGATTTCTTGGTAAGAAGTCTTTGTGCTGCTGGTTAGACCGCCCGCGGGCAGCAGAGTTTTTCTCTCTTAAGCGGCTGGAAGCAAGCTGGCTCAGGCTGCCCGTTTGCTACTGCGCCTGGGAAGCTTTTTGCTAGTCTTAGAAATGTTAGGGAGTTGCGGCTCCTTGGAAAAAAGCAGGATTAAAAGCGCCAGAGGACCAAAAAAGAATCCCAATCCCGCCCAGAAGACCGGTTCGCGGCCTTTTTTTCGCGCCACGAAGTAAAGGATAATGGCAAAGGAAAAATAAAAAAGAAAAAGATATATCATAGTTGCTCTAATCTCTCATAGTAGAATTTTACCAGCCCTATAGGACTAGCGTTAACCGCCACCACCGGGATAAGCGGGAATGGACGGCAAACTCGGCTGAACGTCCATATTTTGGGCGCGGTGGCGCAACAGATGGTCCATCAGCACCAAGGCAGCCATGGCTTCGGCAATAGGCGTTGCCCGAATGCCAACGCAAGGATCATGGCGGCCCGTAGTAATGACTTCCGCCGCCTCGCCCCGGCTGTTAATGGTACGCTCGGGTAAACGGAGACTGGAAGTAGGTTTCAGGGCAATACTGGCAAGAATATCCTGCCCCGTGGAAATCCCCCCCAGGACGCCGCCCGCATGGTTACTGAGGAAACCTTCCGGGGTAAGAGGGTCACGATGGCTAGTACCCTTTTGGGTCACCGCGGCGAAACCGGCACCGATTTCCACGCCCTTAACGGCGTTAATGCTCATAAGGGCATGGGCCAAATCCGCATCGAGACGATCAAAGACTGGCTCGCCCAAACCGGGAGGGACTCCGGTAACCACCACGTTAATCCGGGCGCCAATGGAATCACCTTCTTTCCGGAGGGCATCCATATAGGCTTCAAGTTCGGGTATTTTATCCGGGTCCGGGCAGAAAAAAGGATTTTTCTCTACCGTTTCCCAGTCAAATCGTTCAGCCCGAATGGGGCCAAGCTGAGCCAGATACCCTCGAATTTTTACGCCATGCCGCTCGGCCAAGTATTTCTTGGCAATAGCGCCCGCAGCTACCCGCATGGCCGTCTCCCGGGCCGAGGAACGCCCCCCTCCCCGGTAATCCCGCAGGCCATATTTTTGCAAATAAGTATAGTCTGCATGGCCGGGCCGGATTTGCTCCTTGATTTTATCGTAATCCCGGGAGCGTTGATCGACATTTTCAATGAATAAACCGATGGGAGTGCCGGTAGTTTTTCCCTCGAACACCCCGGAGAGGATCTGGACCTGATCCGGTTCCCGGCGCTGGGTAGTATGACGGGACTTACCGGGCCGGCGCCGATCCAGGTCAATTTGAATATCCGCTTCGCACAGGACCAAACCTGGCGGGCAACCATCCACAATACAGCCCAAGGCCGGCCCGTGGCTTTCGCCAAAGGTGGTTACGGTAAAAAACTTGCCAAGAGTATTGCCAGACATGGCGGTTATTGTAAGTCCATTAGACGCTGAGGGCTAGGTGCGAGGGTGAGACTCCCCACCCGCGCAAACGAGGGTTGACGCGGATTTTGCTCAAATCCCAAATATACCTTGGAATATAAAGGGCGCAACCGCTTTAGCTCAGTTGCCGCCAGAGGAGCGCCAACGACATAGGCAGTCAACTGCAGCGACCTGTTGGGTGCCCTTATTTCCAGGAAAGGTCGGGCTTCCGACCAGCAGCCATGCAATCTCGAAGATACAGATTGATTAAGCTTTGATACGGAATGCCCGTTTCTTTGGACATGTCTTTAAAATACGTAATGACATCATCCCGCATACGAATCGTGACCTGACGTTTGAGTTTCGCAGCGTAGGGATTTTTTCGAGACCTCATTTTCGAAAAATCATACTCTTTTCTCATGGCATTGGACCTTCATAGTACGCGCGCTCGTTCGAGGTTGCTTTACGAGCCGAGATAAGCCGAATAGATTGTCCTTGAGCGCGCTCGCAGTGACATACGACAAGAACGCGTGAGTGGTCGCTTAGTCCTAGCAGGATAAAACGCTCCCAGACCCCGAGTGATCCTCATCAAAAAACTGGCGCGCGTATTCATCATAGAATACAGATTTCGCCTCTTCGAACGAGACCCCGTGCTTATTAACGTTAGAGTGCGCCTTAGCGATGTCCCATTCGAATTCAATCATACATACATTGTATGCCGAACCACCAATAGGTCAATATGGCGCCCAATGACCAAGCTCAGCGGCCGAAGGCTGCGAGGGAAACCCATATACGCGCCTTGTTAGGCAGGTAGTGCGTCATGCTTTCCGTTCCATTTTATCACCAGCACGGCCATGGTTAGGCAGCCAGCAGAGGCAAGCAAATGCTTCAGCGTATGGCCGCTCACAGTTGCGCCAAGCAGTTGGAAGATTTCAGCATCGTAATACTCGACTACTTTCGCCAATACATAGCAACCAAGGGCAATCAGGAGAAGCCCATTCTGCTCAAAACGCGACCGGTATAGGGTGAGCAGCATTGCAATCATTGTAAGGGGCATGAACTGAACCCAGGCATAGAATCTCAGATCATCCATGAAATGCCAGTAAACCACTGAACACGCCCCTATCAAAACGGCGGGATAAAGAAGTCTTTGAACGAGGCGCCGATCAAGGTACTCGCCGAGGAGCGCGACAAACAAGCTCATGAAACCCACCGTCATCGGGAGTCTGTCCCATACCAGCGTGTCGTTGTCAGGTGCCCAGTGATAATACGCAGACCCGACACCGACCAACGATACAGCCATGAAAAACATCAACCAAGCAGGCAGGATGGCCCTGGGCAAGCGGCCTAGCGATACACGCACGCCAAGGATGCCTATCAAGACGAAGGGCAGATTCGATATAACATCGAAGAAATTAGGAATGCCTAAAAGTGACCGGCGATCAGCAAAGGCATGGTACGCCAGATCCTGCGGGATTGGAGCAACCCAAAACATCAACGCCATGGTGCCGAAGAAAAATCCAAGAAGGACGGCCAGGCGCCAACCGGTTGCGCCAACGCTCAAAGAATTAGTTTCCATGGGGCCCGTAAATCTGCCTAACGCTTGAAGTAACCGGCGCGAAAAAGCGCAGCATTTTTGGGGTCGGCTGTAGCGCCTTGTTGAGCGCTTTTCTGACCTTCACCAGTTGCTCCAAAATGGAGGTTTGCCTTGCGGTACACGGTAAGGCCTCTGTTACATAACCCGTCTCTAATCTCCTTGATTCTGAATGGGCTGCAGTCCTTCCGGGTGGAGAGCCATGCACAATTTCATTTCTCAATTGGGAAATCTTAATCAACTGTTTTCTTTCTTCTTCGGATAAGAAGGCGAGGGATCCACTTTTTATTAGTCTATATATCGACGCACTAGTTTTCCTTCCGGACTGATTGATGTGACCAACACCGGGAAATCGCTCATTTAAAAACCATTCAATTGCGGTAACCAAGCCAACAAGTGCAAGCTCTGGTTCTTTCTGCGCTAATAGCTTTTTCATCGCCATCAATTGGGTGAGAACCTGATCTCCTTTGTTGTACGATGCTTCAAGGAGGCTTTGTACTCTTCTTCTATTCACTTTGGATTGTGGAAACTGACTCTCACTTGCAATAAAGCCTGCTTGGACAGGTAATGGTACAGAACCACAAGCAACGCGGCCTGGCGCAATCATGATGAAATAGCCATATAGTTCTTCATGTCTTGGGATTTCTTCAAGATTTCCGATGGAGTAAGCGCTGACGAAATTCTGGAGAGAGTGCGATACTTCCGTGGAAAGGCGCCGCGCGACTTCGCCCTGAAATGCTGCTGCACTCAACGGAGTGTACTCGCGCGCATTGGGCGGCAAACTTCCTGACGGCAGTCGCATCCATCCCAACGATTTCCCAATTACGCCATCATTTAGTCCTTTAGGTGTAAGACGACGAATATACTCATCATACAATTTCGCACGCACATTCCATAGACTAATGACAGCGATAACTTGTGTTCCTACACTCTGAGCGATTGTTGTTCGACCTTTAAAAGTTTCGCCATGTTTGTGGCGCGCTAAGAACTTCCCAGAAAGATCGATTTCAAATGTTACTGGCTCACAATGAAAGTCAACAACAACACCTTCTCTCCAGCCCCTGACTTTGAAAGGTGATGAATCGACGTTTATTGGAAAAGGGAGCTGGCAGAAACATGCGACTGCTGTGGAGCCGTAGTGCTCAAGATATTCAGCCCATCTGCACAATAGATCTTCAGATGCCGCTCCAATCTCAATGAGATGAGATAAGAACGACGACCGTTGGCCCGGCTCAGCTGGATTCATCGCTTCAATGTCGTTCCAGTTCCACATCCTCTTTCCTCGCCCAATGCTAAAGCTCAGTTACCGCCGCGACAGTGGTGGTCAACTGCAGCGCCTTGCTGGGGTGCGAATTCAGTTGAAACATAACCCATTGCCTCGGGCACGGCAAGATTGCACTATCATATGCAGTTTTTCTTCCTGGAAAAGTGCCGATTCATTTTGCATCACAGCGAAATATGCGCCCTAACGACTAGGCATGAGGGGCCACGACTGAAAGGAGCGGTCCCACTCCATGCCCTTGTTAGGCACTTTGTCTTTTAAGGGTAACCGATAAAGGTTGTTTTCCTTTTAAAGCACTCACCTTCAACACAGAAAAACCAATAATATTGCCTTGTTCATCGACTTTCTCCATGATCGCATCGTTTTCTGTTTCCTTAAAATAACCTTTCTTATGCTCAAAGATAACTTCGAGATAATCTCCCTCTTCATCAAACCAAATAGTTACATCCTTTTCCATAGAATCTCACCTCGTTTCACTCTGTCAGTGAAGTAAGCTGTGATGATGAAGTGATCGCTTTCTAAGCTCTTCACCACGATACATAGATATTTCTCTGTCACCGGAGTGGAATGATAAAATTTATAAAAGAGTTCAGCCAACGAATCTGTCCTAGAGCGCACAACTTTATCAGGACTAGCGAGTGTTTCGCCTACGCGTCGAATTTGCCCTTTCATCTCTGGATGAGCAGATTCCAGATGCTGCCGCCTTTCATCAGTTAACCGGATGCTCCTTTTATTAAAATCCTCTAGTACAGCCATATTATCAATCGCTCATAGTGCCTAACGCCTGAGCTCACGGGCGCGTGCAGCGAATTGTTATGGTGCATCTGCGACCTGCGCACATTGTTGGATTGCTTCGCCCGAGGTGCCACCTTCCAAGTGACGAAACAGCGTGCCTGATGCGCCTTCTCCGCTGCCTTTTGTCCACCATTCCAGACGCTTGCCTACATAGCGTGCTCCGCTCCCCGAGACCGCAATTTCCATTTGGAGTCGGTGGTCGTCGTATTCCACGACGGCTGTACTGTCTGTGGGATATGAAACCATGATTGTCTTCCCACTTTCACACTGGTACTTGAAGGACAAGTCTGCATCGCTAGACTGCTCCGTGGACGCGGTGCCATCAGTCGATGGTTGCCCGCAAGCGGACAGGAAGACAATAAGAACAATAGACACTAAACGCATGGTATTTCTAACCTCCTTAAATTGCGGCATAACGGCCAAGCTCGCCAGGGCCGCGTTAGCGGCCTCCGGTGCAGCGCAGAGTTAGGCATCTACTGCTGTGACAGTGGCTACTTGGCGAGTTCAGGAACATGCTCTTCCTCATAACGTTCGATTAGCACCCCCACAATCTCCATCAGCGAAGCTAGCGGGTGCGCCTCGTCTTCTCCGACTTCATCGATCAAACTGTCAAGGAATGAAACCAGCCGCTCGTACTCTTCCTCCGTGTGCGGTACGTAGATCATTCTGGCCATCGGTGGCCAAGCATTGAGTGCCTTGTCAACTTCGATAGTTTGCATACCTACTCCTTCCACTTTCCCTGATTGTACTCCGCGTGTGTAAGCACCGCCCGGATGTAGAGCTTGCGACGATTGTAATGAATGGCTGCGATCAAGCGCACTTTGTTTCTGCCAATGTTGAAGACGGTCAGCATCCCGACCTGATCGGCGGAAGGAAAATGCTCACGCAGCTCCGCAAAGGAGCTAAAATTGTGCCGCTTTACCGCTTTGTACCAATAAGCTAATGCCGATCGAGTCTCCGGGTACTTGCCGACGAACATATTAAGGCGTTTGCGTGTAATGATGTGCATGTCCGATGTTAACGCCTCTTGCCCTGACAGAACAACTTCAGAGGAGCCGCCTAACGCCGGGAATCAGCAGCGCGCCGTCAGGCGCGTCCGCTACATTGACTTGTTGGGCAATCACTGCTCCAACATGGATTGGAGTGAGTAAAAAAGGGGGATGGATACCCTCAAAATGGTGCTTTCTCAGCCCTGTGAAACCTATCCGTGACATTCCCACTCAGGCCGGTATTGTCCGGATTCAGCACCATTACCGATGCACCTGGATTCAGATCAAACTTCATAAGATCTGCCCAGATCACATTCGGTGCAGTCGTCAATTCAAAATAGTAACGCTTGATGTTGAGATCGATCACTGTACGGTACTCAGTATTATAAATACCAAAGCTCTGGTAGGGCGCACCAAATGGCACCGATACATTGCGCATAATGGATAGTATAGAAGCGACTTCCTCGCGTTCGTTCTTTGGCTTGGGTAACAGTGCCGAGAAATAAGACGCCCGCTGGAAACGATCCGTAGCACTGACATTACCGGGTAACGGGGTGTTACTGCTTGGATGAGCGAAATCAACCTCTTTTTTCATCTTCTGCAGCAACGCGAGTTGCTGGTCGTAGCTTGGATCGTTGGTCATGACCCGATATTGGCGGCCATGATGAATGACTAACTTGCCGTTAATGTACTCGAGGATAGCAGAATCACCCGTGGCATCTTCCAAGGCCAGGTGAACCGTGGCCTTATGTCCGTGCATCTCGACCATCACCGGCTGGATCTTCTTGAGTAAGGCCAATGCTTGAGCAACTGTCGCCGTATTGTCCAGTGCATACTGCCCCCATAGACCAGTCTGTACACCCGGCTTGCTGGGATCGCGTGGCCCAAAATCCGTACTTTTGAGGTACAGCATGTGAATTGCCAGCCCGGCTTCATTAAAGCCGTCAGCGGTGCCAATGCCGTAAACCGGGACCACCATACTGGCATATTTGGATGTCCACTTGGCTGGGTTCACCTTGACCGCAGTCTCCGTGCCAAGGAGGCCCCCATCCCGTTTCATTCCACGTGGAAATACCACGATCTCCGGCTGGGTAGACTCCGGCCAGTCCATCGTCCTTCCCACCACGACGTTCAGCCCGCTGTCGTTCCAAAGAACACGCGTACAGGCATCAGCAGCCTGCAAGAAGACAAATCCCACAACCACGAAAATAGCTGCACTTGCCACGGTTCGGTAAATCATCTGTCGCTTCATTGTATGCCCTCCTTTGGTGAGAAAACGATCGTTGATGACTTCGGCCGGCAGACAGCACCGGTCGTTTGAAGCCCAACGCTTGAGCTCAGGGGCCGGCAGCCCGCGTAACGGGTTGGCGGTCGGCTGCAGCAAATTGTTGGATCTCATATTTTCTGCCACGCTGATTGTTAAATATAGCGAATGCGATGCCACTGATTAATAAAGGTGCGAGAAATAGTGGCCTCTCGGACAAAGTGATGGGGCTCCCCCAAAGTGCTAAGCCACAAAAAACCATAGTAATTGAGCTGGCTAAAGATGCGCCTTTCCAAGCAGTGAATGCAGCCAAAGGCACTATTAAGAACCATCATAAAGACCGCAGGTGTGAATGGAGTATCACCATTAAGGCTATGAGAGCTGATATGCCAGTCGAGACCTAAGCGGTGATTCGGAGTACCCTTTTTTTTATATGCGGTCAAACGTCATCTACAGCGATTTGTTAGGTCCGCCCAAAAAACACCGCCGGGCTTACGCCGAAACGGCCTGATAGCTTGGCAATATGCTCTTTAGTAAGCGATCGCTGCCCAGACAAAATCATAGACACCAAAGACTTAGAGCCTATTTCTTCACGCAGCCCAGATGCTCCTAGCGCATGCTGCTCCATAAGCAATCTTAATGCTGAAACACCAGGATCAATACCTTCAGCCTTCTTGTGGAACCGAACTAACTTGTCCTGTTTTGATTCATACTCCTCAACAGCGCCAGCCAGTATCTTGATGAGGTCATTCAACGGATCTAATCTAGAATCTTCTGCTTCGGTCATGAGTTCTTCAATCAGATCCAGCGTTTTCTGATAGTCACGCTTGTTGCGGATATGGATAAAGCGATGGGCTGTTTGGGAAAAATGAGAAAAACTATCAGCCACTTCCCGATATTCGGTAGCAAGCATTATAATTCTCCTTTGAGGTATCTTGAGTTCAACCTGTCGTATTCGGCATGCGTCACGATATGCTTCACGTAGACGCGTTGATGTACAAACTGAATTACAGCGATTAGGCGCAAATTATTGCCACCCATATCTATGACCCACCAACGCTTCTTGTACTTAAAGTTGTCCAATGATGGGAAAACCATTCTAAGCTCAGATGAGCTGGGAAAACTGCCCTGCCGTAAGACGTTGTACGTATCCATAATCGACTGTCGGTCATTCGGATATTTCTCAGCAGCCTCGCTAAAGGGTTTCTTAGATATGACGTGCACGCCAATCCCATAAGTTCACTATAAGTGAACACTAACACAGCCACCGACCATTGACAATATATGGCCATCGCGATGCGCGCCTAACGACTAGCGTAACCGGCCGGCTTTTGAGCGCCAGCGGAAAAGCCGGTCCGCATTGACGCTTTTGTTAGGTTTACGTGTCCCAAATTGAAGCGAATATCTATTCACGTTTTGCCTTAAACTTCGGTAGGTCGCGAGCCAGCTTCAGGTGTGCCTGCCCTGTTATTGTGAGATGCTTTGTTCCCCTTTTTACAAGGGCAAAAGCTTCCGGACTGTAGCAGATTACCCTCAGTTCCAAATCAGTGCGCTTGCTGCTCATGTAAAGAAGCATATTAGCTCGTTCTTCGGGGCCAAGTTCCCGTCCGATCATTAGGACATAGCCTACAGCGAAAGTGAATTTCTGGGGCCGCCCATCTGTTGCCCTGTTATGATAGGATTCATAGTCGAGAGGATCGGACAGTACAAAAAGAGGAAACTTAACGTTGGATCGACCGACTCTTATTCCATCAACGGCAAGTTCAATCGTCGTCGACAAATCATCCTCTATTATTAAAACCGCATGCAGCAACTTGGGCTCCGACCAATCAATAAGCCGATCGCAATCGACGCGCCCCCAGACTCCTTGAAGTCCAGAGACAAAAAAACTTGGCATCAGCCTGGCATTTAGCGACATGCTGATTCGCATTTCGCTACCCTCATACCGGGAGTCAAATAGGTAATTGACGTCTTGAACAGCATTCGATTCCTGCTCGGGAATTACCACAAGCGCATAAATCTCAAACTCAACGACAGACCTAAGCAGCTGGCGACCTGCAGCCAGTGTTGCTTCGCTGATCTGAACAAGCAAATTTGCTAGGGGCTGCGTGTTCATGGGATTCAGTGTCATCAACGCCGCAAAATCCTCGGGGATCCTGCTCGCGTAATGTGCCCCGCCGGCCTTGTTCGCATACCATTCGATGATTTTTCTAGGGGTATAACGAGCACCCTTAAACAAAATGAGATCTTGGTCGAGAAACTCGTTCAGGAGTATCGCTTTCTGTGCAGGAAACTGGCGCTCTAACGAGACGGGGAAGCCAGTTACATGTAATATGAGATCTGCACGAAGCTCCTCCGGGAAAGCTGGATCCTCTACTCCGGGCATGGAGTAGATCATTAAACCCTTTCCAAACTTATCGGCGACATCAAGTAATAGCGGAACTTCTCCCTTTCTGCGTTCAGCAACCAGGGAACGCAGCTGGCCAGATAACACCATCAGGTAGCGACCTTCTCCTTCTCGAACTTTTTGGATAGATTCCGCGATTAGTTGCAAGCCCTGCAAAAGCTCTACGGTTCGGACCGCAAAAGGCTTTCCCAATTCTCTATAGGGTCGACGCATGATTTCTCTTGAAAATTAACTCTATAATAGGCACCCTAAAGCTATAGAATTCATTATTAATATAATTATACAACTTTAGATTCAATAATTTATTCATTATTCTTACAAAATAGGTACCCCAAATCTAAAGATAATGACGTCCTCATCTCCCCAAGCTCCAAAATCACTCGCTCAAGTGCGGTATAAGATCCGTCTAAAACACCTACAACATTCGCATGGGATAATTTTATGTGGGCTGGATTAAACGCTTTATTCTCTTTACACGGTAAATTGGAGATGGATGTCCAAGAAGCCGAAGGGTTTTTAACTCATTTAGAGAACCTCTGATCATTCTCCGCAATATTTCGCCCGTTACGAATTGATACCATAAATTTTTCGTGCATCCGGGGAATGCTGCACCACATCGGCCATTTTCTGGTCATTTCGGCCTACTTGCAAGTACACTACGTCTGTACCTGCCGCAACAGACATGCCGCTTCATTGCCCAGTTTTCAGCATCCGCGCTAGACTGATCAGCCGATGGCCGCCATCCTGTGGATTGGGGTAGTACGGCGTCAGCTCTTTGGCTAAGGCCCGCCGGAGGTTATCTGCTCCATCTCCTCCAGAAAACGTTCCTTGCGAGTCTTTTTGCTATGCTTATCGAATCCGCCGCTGAAGCTTTTCTGGCGCATAGGCTTGTTCTGGCCTGATAATTACGGGCATTATTTTATGGTGAAAAAATTAATCGGACCATCCTTAAATTAAGCGGGGTATTATGCGGCTTTGGTCATTGCACCCTCAATATCTTGATGCTAAAGGCTTGGTTGCCCTATGGCGAGAGGCACTGCTGGCACAAGCTGTTTTGGCAGGTTTAACTCGTGGCTATAAGCATCATCCACAGCTTGTTCGTTTTAAAGAAACTGGGCAGCCCAGAAATTATATCGCCTCTTACTTGCAGGCCGTACTTGTTGAGGCTTTCCGTCGCGGCTATCGCTTCAATGGAGGAAAAATCAATCAACCTGGCTCTGCTGGAGCGCTGCTAGTCACGAAGGGCCAGCTAAATTATGAGTGGACACACTTAAAGAATAAACTCCAATTCCGCGATCCCTCTTGGCTATTCCAGTTTCAAGGCGTTACGATACCTAAACCGCACCCGTTGTTCCAAATAGTGGCTGGTCCGGTTGCGAGGTGGGAAGCTATCTCTGCCCAACAGAGCACTCAATCTGGCCGCCTTAACCGCTAGGGCAGTTAAGGTTCCTTCCGCTACCTTTTTACTTAAAAACTGAAACCACAAAAAAGTCCCTGCGGCATAAGGGACTATTATTTATGGAGAGCATGTGTCCGTCAGATTAAGCCTAGGGTTTTATGATTTTTAAAGGTCAGCAAATACAGCGACTAAAATTATGGTGTTCTCTCAGCCTGCCATTCTGTGTTAGGTATGCCACAGAAAGTTTATCAATTTTCTTTTTTATGACTTAAATTTTTTAGTAATGACCAATAAACAATCTTCAATTCGTCCTCGTTGGCAAACCATGAAAATGGCGGCAATATTTATTGCTCCTTACAAATGGCAGGTATTTTACAGTCTAATCGCTCTGGTGTTCACGGCGGCAATCACGCTTTCCATTGGGCAAGGTATCCGCTTGTTAATTGATCGCGGTTTTGCAACCCACTCAACGGATGTATTAACCCAATACGTTTCCATATTTTTTTTATTAGTTATTGCCCTTGCGATAGGTACATTCACACGCTATTACTGGGTGACATGGCTAGGCGAGCGGGTTATCGCCGACATTCGCCGTAGAGTATTTGACCACCTTATCGATTTACATCCTGGTTTTTTTGAAAAAAACCGCAGCCTGGAAATTCAATCACGATTAACGGCCGATATGACATTGCTCCAATCAGTGATTGGATCATCGGTATCATTCGCCTTGCGTAATTTTATCATGATGGTCGGTGGCATTATTTGGCTGTTTATCACCAATGCAAAATTAACCGCCATTGTCATGATCTGTGTGCCACTGGTAGTCATACCCATTTTGATATTCGGGCGGCGGGTACGCAAGTTATCCCGTCAAAGTCAAGAGAAAATTGCCATTGTGGGCGCATATATTGGCGAGATACTTGGGCAAATAAAAACAGTACAAGCCTACAACCATCAGGAAATAGATAAAAAAAATTTCCATTATCACGTTGAAGAGGCTTTTACCGTCGCTAAGAACCGAATCATACAACGCGCGCTACTGGTCACGCTGGTCATTATTTTAGTATTAGGCGCTGTCGGTTTAATGCTATTAATTGGTGGCATGGATGTCATTGACGGAAAGATTAGTGGTGGCGAGCTTGCCGCTTTTGTTTTTTACAGCGTCATCGTGGGTTCAGCCGTCGCTTCTATTTCCGAAGTTATCGGCGAACTGCAGCGTGCGGCTGGTGCTGCTGAACGCACTATAAACTTACTGGCTACGCCCAACGAAATACGGTCTCCAGCTAAACCCCAAACACTACCGCCGGTCTCCGGTAATATTGAAATTGAACATTTAAACTTTGCTTATCCTTCACGTCCAGATGTCCGTGTAATTAATGAGCTATCACTCACTATCAAAGCGGGGGAAACCCTAGCATTGGTGGGTCCATCAGGCGCGGGTAAATCCACCTTGTTTGATTTATTATTGCGTTTCTTCGATACGTACACGGGTTCTATCAAACTAGAGGGTGTCGATATTCGGCAACTCAATATCTCCAAGCTGAGGCAATGCTTTGCGCTGGTATCGCAAAATCCGGCTTTATTTCATGGCAGCATCATAGATAATCTCCGTTATGCTCGACCTGATGCGCTCGATACTGAAGTTGAAGCCGCGGCAAAAGCGGCCCATGCCCATGAATTCATTTGTGAACTGCCGCAAGGTTATCATACGCAACTAGGAGATGCTGGATTAGGACTATCAGGCGGTCAAAAACAACGGCTTGCCATTGCGCGGGCAATACTGGCGAATGCCCCTATTTTATTATTGGACGAAGCCACTAGCGCGCTGGATTCGCAAAGTGAATTCTGGGTTCAGCAAGCACTGGAAAAATTAATGGTTAACCGCACCACACTGGTCATTGCCCATCGGCTATCAACGGTAAAAACAGCCAATAGGATTGCCGTCCTCGATCAAGGACGCTTGGAAGCTTTAGGTTCCCATGCGGAATTAATGAAGTGCAGCGAACTATATTCAGAGCTAGCAACTTTGCAGTTTCAACATGGCTTCCATTAAAGATAATCTTGTCTTGATACGTGCTTAAATGGAAACTTCTTGTTGGAAAAGCCAGGCTTCTGGCCCTTGCTATCCAGTTAACTTTACCGGTGAAACAAAGCCGGGCGGTTTAACCGCTAATACGGAACATTGCAACTGCTCGAGAATGGCTTCAGCGGTATTCCCAATAAGCAAACCTGCGATACCCGTCCGGGCGACTGTACCCATCACCACCAAATCAGCATGTAGTTGCTTTGCTATGTCGGGTATAACAGCAGCGGCAGCCCCTCGACGCATATGAAATTCAGGGGAGAGATAGTCGCTAGTGTCTTTGCCGACACGCTCTATTAGCTGTTGCCGCAGGCGATTATAGGCGCTTTCATGACTTGAACGCACGCCTTCGACATAGGTCATGCTTGCCTTCTGCGGATCGTCGGCCCATGTGCGTAACATCGCCTCCGCCGGGGCATCCCAGATATGAACCACATGCAGCGCAGCAAAGTCTGAAAACGCGAGAGAACCGGATAAGTCAAGTATCTTCCGGTTGAGGTCCTGCTCTATTGCATCTGGCATATCCGGATTGAAATCAACGGCGGCGAGTATATGCTCGTATTTCGATTTTTCCTCCGCCCGTGTTAACCATACCGGGCAGGGACAATTGCGTAGTAACTGCATGTCGTCACTGCCAAATAACCGTTCGATAAAGCCTGGATTCTCAGCCGGTTTAATCAGCAGATCATAGTCGTTGCGTAAAACGGCCCGAATAACTTCGAGAAATGTTCTCCCCACCAGTACGTCCAGCCGAATACGGAGATGCTTCTGGTAAGGTTTGATCAACGCTTCGAGTTTTTTACGGCGCTCGTCCACCGTGGCGGTTTGCAGTTCATTGAATATCGAACCCCTACGCAGTATACCGACACCCGCCATGATAACCGGCGCCACATCTATGACAGTCAAATCCGCCTGATTGTTTTCCGCCAACGACACGGCTCGCATAATCGAAGCATCTTGAGCCACGGCGCCTTCGGATACGTAAAGAATATTTTTGAATAAGTTCATCCTAGTGGACCTCTCTATTCTGATAGAACCGGTGTTATATTCGGTGATATCTGTAACCGATAAAGCATCTTACGGTTCGCTTGTCTCATCTTCTAAAACGGGCCGGTAGCCTCGATCTCTCACGCCTTGAACCATCTCGTCGATCTCATCGGATGCTACATTGAGCATCTGCATCGCGGTGACACTAAGACGTAGACTCGACTCAATCGCTTCTGGATAAGCGTGAGCAGCACCGGCAGCAAGCAGGCGTGTACTGGTTTCCAGATCCCGTGCCCGTACAATCACCGGCACCTGTGGGCAGGTTCTATTTATATACGACAGCACACCTAATGCAGTGTCGGGATTGTCAACGGCAACCACGACCAGGGAAGCCCTTTCTACATGAATGGAAGACAGTAATCCTGGATCAGCAATATCACCGAACCAGACCGCATGTCCATCCGCTCGCCCTTGGACTACCCGCTTCGGATCAGTATCAAAAGCCACAAAGGGAACGCCGCATGAGTGCAATAAAATGGCGATGGTGTGGCCCACGCGCCCATAGCTGCCAATCACCACTTGTTGTTCCGGCGCCTCCTGTAATTCCGCTGTATCATGGGTTATTGCCCGAGGCGTTTTGACTAACCAATTCACTATAGTGCTATTGAAACGGATCAGCAGAGCGCCAGCAATCATCGATAGAAGCACGGAAGTGATGGCAATTTGCCCCAGCTCCATGGCAACCACACCGGAATCGAGTGCGATAGCGATAAGAGCAAGTCCAAATTCACCACCCACACTCAGCATCAGTCCGGTTCGCCACGCCACACGGATATCGATCCCCGTCCCACGCACCATGGCGGCAACAATCAGCGTCTTACTCGTTACAATAAGCAACGCGCCCAGCAGAGTCCAGTGCCATATGGGGAGTATCGCCGCCGGGTTGAAACGCATGCCAATGCCGATAAAAAACAGGCCCAATAGTACATCCCGAAAGGGACGGATGCTTGACTCTACCTGGTGACGAAACTCTGTTTCGCCCAGTATCATCCCAGCAAGAAACCCACCAAATGCCAGCGACAAACCCAGGCTATTGGTGATCCAGGCGGCGAACAAAGCAATTAATAGTACAGCCAAGGTAAAAATTTCAACTGATCTGCGCTCGGAAACCACATGAAACAAGGGCCCCAGCAACCAGCGTCCGACAAAAAAGACAAGCGCGAAGGCAAACACGGCCTTTGTAAGGGCCAGGCCCAGCGTTCCCGCTAGCACATCCGCTGTGACCGGCATACCCAGCACAGGAATGACTACGAGAAATGGAACGGCTGTAACGTCCTGAAAAACCGACATTGCAAGCCCGAGTCGGCCATGCTGAGTATTTTCCTCGCCCTGCTCAGTGAGCAGACTGGCAATGATGATAGTGGAAGATTGGGCGAAAACAGCGCCAAACACGAATGCGGCGGCAACCGGAAATCCTGCAAGCCACGCTATCAACCCGACCACCAAAGTAGTAAAGGCTACCTGCCCGGTACCCAGTCCGAGAACCTGGTGTCGCAATGCGTGTATTTGGGGCAGAGAGAAATTAAGTCCTATGGTGAATAACAAAAAAACAACTCCAAATTCGGCCAGCGCTTCCAGCTCCGGCATTGAAACTACCGGTCCGATCGTGTGCGGCCCAAGCACTATTCCTACCAACAGGTATCCCAAACTGGTCGGGATATGAAAGCGCTGAAAAACAACCACGACAGTGATCGCCGTAGCCAAAAGCAGGATAATCTGGATGAGATATTCCATCATAATATTTTTGTTTCATCGGGAAGACCTAATATCCCATTCAGCGGCGCACGTAGCCCATCCACTTGGATGAATTATTAGCCACTGAGACGCCGGAACTAACTATCATCGTCACGGGATAAAAGCGTGTGATTCTATAGGCGACGAGAAGATCTCCTATAATCCATCCGCAAGTCGCAACTACAATATATCAGATAAGACCTGGACCTTATTGAAATCACTGGTGTTTTATCCGCTGGCATGATCAGCGCGTTTGGAAAGATTATTGGGAGTTGGATTAACGGGCCTGATTACGAGTGGCTGATGATTGCCGTCATTCCGCCCCGTAAAAACCACATCGTTCAGCGTGAGTATGATAAAGATTTATACAAATGATGGCATCTGCTGGAAAACGCTTTCCTCCATCTCAAGCGCTGACCTGGAGTTATTATCACGCGATGCGCCAGAAACACCCATTCCTTGCTACCATAAGAAGCAGCCGCATCCCTCTTTAGGTCAATATATCTCCTGACTTCACCATTTAGCTCGAATTTCAACGCACAAAGGCAACGGCCCAACCAAAAATCCCGAGAATTGACAGCCAAAAAAGTATAACTGACAGGCGTGAACGCCACTGGCTGCGAATAGTAATGCCGAGCAAAGTCGCTGCAAATAGCAAAGCAGGCAGACCCAAAAACAGGCCAACCATGAATTCGCCGCCGCCAGCAGAAACTGAGCTGAAGCCGAGAACGACCAAGAGCATCGGCAATTGAAGCCAAAGCGAGATGAGTAAGAGGGTAATGCCCGACAAAGTTATGAGCCAGGCAGATCTATTTTGCGGAAGAAAAGGCATGAGTAACTAACGTCTGAGTTAAGCCTGCAATGGACGTTGATGGACAACCGTGTCTGTGTATTGATGAAACGAGACCACTTTTCCATCCTTAAACTTCCAGACGTGGGCAAACGGGGCTTTGAAGCTTTTACCCGTAGCCTTGTAGGAGCCGCTGTACTGGCCGAGCACTACGACGGTGGAACCGTCTGCCACAAACTCGCCAGGCACTGCAGCAAAACCATCCCACTCCTCGCCGAGCTTCATAAAGACATTCTCTAAGATTGCATCCGGCCCGATAAAGACGCCACCATAAGGCCCGCCCTCAGCCTCAGTCCAATGCATGTCTGGAGAAAATACTGCCAAAACTGCAGGGATGTCACCACCAGCAAATGCCTTGTACAAGCTACGTATAACATCTAAATTGTTGCTCATAAGAAGCTCCAGTTGAGAACGAAACCTAACGCTAAAATAAGCGGTGTGCGTAAGCACGTCCAGTGGATGTCTCAAAAGGACGGAGCATACTTAATTGGCTGCTATGTGGCGCGAGGTGCGAACATAATAATTGCCATACCCAAAAGCGCCACCGCAGATCCCACTAAATCCCATGTGGTTGGCCGAATTCCATTGACTACCCATAACCACAGGATCGCCATGACAATATAAACTCCACCATAGGCTGCATAGACCCTGCCCGCTGCGGTTAGATGCAGCGACAGCAACCATACGAAAGCCCCCAAACTCAAAGCGCAGGGTACCAAAAGCCAGATTGTTTTGCCTTCCCGAAACCAAAGATATGCTAAGTAGCAGCCGACAATCTCCGCTAATGCAGTGATGAGAAACAAGCCAACAGTCTTCAGCTCAGGCAAAAGAATCGACTCCTTGTCGATAACATATAACGACTAAACTAACCAGCGCCGCTTTTAGTAGCGTCCGATCTGGGCATTGTCTTCGGTACTAGAAAAATGAACCACACCCCATTCGTAAAACTCTCCATATGTTAATCGGCTGCGAGGCCAGCATACCGAATACCAGCAAGGTCCGCCATGGACTTCTTCCATGAGGTGATATCATCCGTCTTAAAGTCGCTCAGCCTGGTGTGGCCACATGCTCGGGCCATGACCTTCATGAGCTCGGTTGACGAGCGAAAGAATCGAGCGAGACGTTCCGCAGCCACATCGACATCGAGCCGCGCGCGTAGCTCTTCTTTCTGTGTAGCAATGCCCGTTGGGCAATTATTGGTATGGCATATTCGAGCACCCACGCAACCAATAGCTTGAATTGCGCTATTGGCTACCGCAATGCCGTCTGCTCCCAAGCACAGCGCTTTGATGAAATCATCCGGTGTACGCAATCCACCCGTAATGATCAAGGTGACATCCTCACGGCCCGTAGCTTGCAAATGCCGACGAGCACGCGCGAGCGCCGGTATCGTAGGAACAGCTATGTTGTCACGAAACAAAAGTGGGGCTGCACCCGTACCGCCGCCTCTTCCGTCCAAGATAATGTAATCAGCAGAAGCTTCCAGGGCAAAATCGATGTCTTTTTCGATGTGCTGGGCCGACATCTTGAAACCGATTGGAATCCCACCAGATACCTCACGCACATAGTCAGCAAATTCCTTGAAATCATGGGGTACCTTGAGATCCGGAAAAATGGAGGGAGACACCGCGTCTTTCCCGACGGGTATACCGCGTACTGAGGCAATCTCCTCGCTGACCTTGACTCCCGGCAGATGCCCACCGGTTCCGGTTTTTGCGGCCTGGCCGGCCTTGAAATGAAACGCTTGAATACGTGTCAACAGCGACTCGCTATAGCCAAACTTAGCTGATGCGAGCTCAAACATATAACGTGAATTAGCTTGTTGTTCTGCAGGCAGCATACCGCCCTCGCCAGAAGCGATACCGGTTCCAGCCAACTCCGCACCACGCGCCAACGCAGTTTTGGCTTCTTCCGATAGGGCGCCGAAACTCATATCTGAGACGAAAAGGGGTAGATCAAGATGCAAGGGCCTTTTTGCATGGGGGCCGATGATAAGCCCTGCATCAACGGGAGCATCCTCTTGCATAGGCGTACGGGCAAGCTGTGCTGTAAGAATTTGTATATCCCCCCAGTCCGGCAGATGGGAGCGCGGCACACCCATCGCATCCATTTTACCTTGCGGCCCATAGTATTTTAGACCGTGTTTAGCCAATGAATGAATAAACTCTACCGTTGGTTCTTCTGGCGTATTGACTGGAGCCGGAGATTCCGCTTTGGGTCTCCTATCGGGTATTGCCAGCTCCGTTACATCCGGCGGCAAAGTTTTATGCGTCCCATCACAATAGGGAGCATTGCCTGTTTGTTTGCACATGCACAGCCATTCACTGGTCCCTTCCTCAACTGTGAACGCAACCGGTTTGATACCGGTCCCAACATGGGAGCCATCACAAAACGGTTGTTGCTTCGATCTCCCACAAGCACACCAATAGTATTCGCCCGGTTCCGAATTCACCTGTTTCGGAACACGAGCCGCTATCTTTGCTTTCGCCATTATCTCCACCTGTACGTCTTGAATACTTTTCCGTATGATACCAGCCATAAGCGGACCGCCTCTAGCGGCTCCGTTTGATGGTATTGTTAACAGACTACCGCTTAAAATACTTGCCAAATGCCGCAGTCGCCAGAACGTTGTTCTTAAATTCACTCGGTGAAAAGTCCTGGACTAACGAAATAAGTCCAGCTTGGTGATCCACCAACAGCAAAGCAGCGTCGTCCTTGGAAAGTCGATTTTATTTGAATGATGAAGCCATAGTTGAATCCCCCTAGTTGTGAGATCCGGGCCAGATCTCGAGTAATGCCCAACCCTCTAGCAATGAAGGGACGTATGATTTGGACTTTTCTTGAGCAAACCGAAGTTCTTTCTTGACAGCCTTTGTGCTAGTTCCGGAAGATTTTCAAAGCATCTCCCAATCCGTGAAGTTATTTTATCCATTGATAGCTATTTTAAGTTCCCCTTTACCTTTTCAGGCATCGCTTCCTCAACTAGGAAGTAAAGCCTACCAGCATTCGCATCGGTCTCGATCTGCTTGCTCCCTTCCTTCCAAATTTTTTCAGACAACCATTTCCTAGTGTTTTTATTTCATTTTGAATTCACTCTAGTTGTGCCATTTTCGACTTTTCTGATCTTCAGCATCTGATTCCCTCCCCGCTGGAATTCATAGGGCACTCTGACCTGCATCACCTCGTACCCCTCAGCCCGAAAATGCTCCACCACCGGTTCTACATGGGGAGAGGGTGTGGCACCTAGTTGGAGCAGCGGGAATATCCTTGTTTCTCCGCACACGCGGCACAACTCTGAGATAGTATCGATGTGGAACTTGCCATCTAAGTGGTCACTATAGAGAAACAAGAAGTGCGAGGACAGGGCGAGGCCGAAACTGCCGTCAGCGAAATTCAAGTCTGGAGCGGAGCCCCGAAGGTATCTCCCATCAGCCCTGCCTTGTGGGTAATCCGAAAGAAAGTCCTGCATCGCCGCCATTCGGACTTTTCCCAGTTCATTAACGGAGCGGATAGGGTCCCAAACGAACTCATCTTCGTTCTGACGTATTTGCTCCATGACGATATCAAACGTCTCGTCTACTCGCCGACTGATCTCATCCGCGCCGAATGCGTAGAGAGGATCCACAGAGACAACCGTGCCCCCACGCCTTGTCAATTCCGCGTTGAAGCTGGCTGGATCGTCACCACACCCAAGAATCGGTCTGGTGAGATCCTCTTCCGAAAGTGCAAACATTCCCACGTATTCTTGAAACGTACGGCCCCAAGGCATAATCTCCTTCAGTTTAAATGCCATCCCTTATTTTATTCATTAACACTTCTCCGGAAGAAGGCGGCTAACGCCGGAATTCAGCGTTGCGCGTAGCACATCCACTGTAGCGACTTGTTAGTGCTTCTTCTGCTGTGCACGTACTCATCGGACAGTTACCTAATCATTTAAGGTGTTCGGCGACATCGTAGAGGGTAGTAATAGCCTTGGTCATGGCACGTTCTTACAGCTTCCGAGTAAGGCGCAAGGCCGTCTTGATATCACTGGCCTGTGAATGCTTGTCACCTCCAGCTAGTAAAATAATGACCTTTTTGACTTGCTTTTTGTAGTACGCCCAATAGCCGGATCTGTAATCAATCCGCAACACCTTCCACCTACAAGCTTAACATCTCTATATCGAGCGACTATTGAAGCCTTCAATGGTATGTAGTAACATTTTTATTTACACCGAAATATCGGGTGGATCACAATGGCCCGGGAAACCGGCCCCGAATACGATGCAGAAGATAGGTGGGCAGTTATGAGCAAGCGCTTCCTGAGGTGGGCTGAGACTTGGATCGAGGAAAACATCCCTCCCGGCGCCAATACCGACATCGAGAGCCACAAAGCGCGGGCAAAGCGGCTGATGGAGAAAATGTTTGCCGAGGCGGCCGCAGCGAACTTCTCAGACTTCGAGACCGAGGAGGAGTGGGAGCGCATAGCGCCCCAGGTTCTGGCCGCGGTCTCGGACGAGACCGATTTCGACTACGATGCCTTTACGCTCAAGTATCTACTGGCTCAGGAAACTGAAGACGGCGACTGAGACCCGCCATCCAACTCACTCACACCGGCTCACCAACGTACTTAAGTATGGCCCATAGAAAACTTGAATCAATGGGGATCTGACCCCATTTTTTCAACTGGCAAGGTAGCTCGTCCTATTTTTGTGCATAACGCCTTGCATCAGGGGCGCATTTGTAGCGAAGGCGAAGCGAAAGAGGCACGGCCGGGCCGGAACATCCTTGAGCACTTGTTATGCTATTTGCTGTCCTTCAAAGAGAAGCCGAGAAGATAACGTGTCACGTTCCACTACAAGTCTAATGCCCAGTCAAGTCGCGATCTAGTAGATTGATGATATTCCAAGAAGATCCATCCCCCTTCAACTAAACGACGAATAACATTTCGTTCTTTCCTGCTAAATTTTCGCCTTGTTATCCTGAAACATAACGCTTATCTTAACCGGCCGACTTTGGAGCGTTAGCGGAAAAGCCGGCCCGAATCGAAGCTTGTTGTTATGCAATTACTGATGCGCCACTGGACGAAGTTCGTAGATACGGCCATATCGAGAGGCCGCATCCAAGTTGCCTTGCCGAAGTGTATCTCGTACAGCGTCCAGTTTGTATGCATCCTCGACGCTCAAATAGGGGGACCATTCCGTTTCGTCCTCAATCAGCGTCACTGCTACCTCCACCACATATTTTCCTTCATGCACGTACTTCGTCTTCATACGCCGTGTCATAATCACCGCCTCTTCGTGAATGCTTTGTTCCATCGCTCAGGGTCTGGCCTATAAGCAGTGACCAAGACCACAGGCTTGTCATAGCCCCTCGGGATTCTCCATACAACATAAATAATGAATTCGCTCACCATACCCTCCGGTTCTGCCAACGCGGTGAACACTGCATAATGCCTTACATCACTGGCAGCGATAAGCAAAGCGAGGAACGAGCGTTGCTTATCGCTATCCAAGTGAATGTGACTGTTAGGCATTTTCTTTCATTTTTGAATTTATACTCCGGAGCCCCACTGCAAATGCCAAAGCAAGTAAGCCAGCCACAAGCACGGCTCCTGGGGAAGCTCCTAAATGCTCAAACCATTGGGTATAAAAATGAATACCACCAAAAGCAGCAACCGTATTCAAAACCCACCTGCGGCTACCCTTCCATGACCATATTGCAGTTGCCAATAAAGCTAGAGCCCAGAGAAAAGAAAAGACGGTATCTGATATAAGGACTTCTCTTGCCTCAGAACGCTCACCCCAAAGAGAACCCACCCAAAAACCGAAATTGACAAAGAATACTCCTGCTCTTGCCGATGCAATTGCAATCTTTTCATATTCAGCTGAAAGTTTCTTAGATAAGTGATAAAGGCCGATTGCTAACAGGCTAAATAGAATAACTGTAATAGTCGGCTCTTGAATTACCAGGAAGTAACTCGCATGAAAATAACCGGTTCTTGCCCCGATACTGGCAGATAACATTAATGTAGCGAGAACAGCCAACAAAGTGCTTCTGGCAAAGATTGCTGCCACAGTAAATATTGCTGTCACAGATAGAATGGATAAGAAACTGCCTTTGAATTCGGTTACGACTCCACCACCTGTCATCAGTGCTCCAACCAAGATACAAATATTGGAAAGAACCCTCCATTGCTCCCAGCCGCTACGCAGTAATGCCAAACCGGCGATAAGGATGAATAATCCAATTACAATTGCAGTTGTTGGTGCCGGAAGAAGGGCAAGAGAGGCCCCACTAACAGCAATAACGCTCAATCCAATCAATATATTAAAAGCCAGTGATCTCGTGGATTTCGCAGCTAGCTCACTAAGCTTGTTGTACTCAATCTGAGTAATCTCTCCTTCACTGAGTAATTGATCTAGATCTAACGTTACTTTCATCAGAAGTCCTTTTTATGCCTAACACCTGAGCTCACCTGCCGCTATGGAGCGCCAGCGGAATAGCAATCAGGTGGAGCGCCTTATTAGGTTGATTTACAGTCATTTTGGTAGATCCCGCATCGCTGCTTTCCACAGCGGCTCTTTCATTTCCAGATGCTGCTTCCACTCTTGCTTAAGCGTCTTGCGCCACTTGAGATAGGCGGGAATGGACGGGATCAGAGGTGTATGGGCAAGCTCGAAGTGTATTCCCGTAAACGGATCATCAAAAAACACTGCGTAGTAGCCGGGCGTGTAGGTAGGGTATTCTGTTGGCGCATCGGTAACATTGACATCGTTTGCCAACAGAAATTCTTGGTGGAAGCGGTCTACTTCACGACGATTTCTTGCCCATAGCGCAAGATGATGGATCCCCGGCTTTTTATCGGCATGTCGAACGATCTCGCCGCCTGCGGCAGGCTGAATACCGATGTAACTGTGAAAGAATGGGAACCGCGCCATGTATAGTTATTTCATTTAATTATGGGACATGTTATGCTTTAGCATGACTTATTCACTTGATTTGAGAGAGGCCGCGCTCTCGTACATAAAAAACGGCGGCAGTAAGGTTGAAGCATCCCGTCTTTTTGGTTTTTCCCGCTCTACTCTATACAGATGGCTTGATATGGAAGATTTAACCCCGAAAATTCATGGTTCGAGAGATCGCAAGATTGATAAAGAGGCTTTAAAGAAACATGTTAAGGACCATCCCGATATGTTCTTGCATGAGCGTGCTGAGATTTTTGGCGTTGCTGTGAGCGGAATGCACTATGCGCTCAAGCGCTTGGGCATCGTAAAAAAAAGAGCGCGGGTATAGCGAGCGCTGTACTATGAAAAGGCAGGAGTATTTGGAAAAGCTCCGCGCCGAGCATCGCATGAGGGGCTTTAAGAACCTGATTTACATTGATGAGACTGGCTTTGATGCGCCTTGCTATAGAGATATGGGCTGGGTAACAAAGGGGCAAAAAATTCTTGGTCTTGTGAGCGGAAAACGCAAGCGCAGAACCAATCTGATCATGGCGCAACGTCACAATGCATCGGGACGTCAGAAAAAATGGCTGGCTCCCATCCTTTTTGAAGGCTCATGTACAGCAGCTCTTGTGGAAACATGGATTGAGCGATGCCTGATGAAAAAGCTGGATGAACCCACCATCATCGTCATGGATAACGCCAGCTTCCACAAGCATAAACGTATTCAGAAGTTCGTGGCGCCGGCTTATCACATGGTCATACCATTGCCGCCTTACTCGCCAGACTTTAACCCCATAGAAAAAACATTCGGCGCCATGAAAAAAAGGAGAAAATCCATCCCTCAAAACACAACAATCGACCAACTTATATTGTCTTATAATTCAATGAAATGACTATAATAGATGGAACGATACCCCATATCGAGCGTCCAGAAACTCTTATATCCAAGCCATCCAAACATCTTGTCAAAGAAAGCAATCGACTCGTTGTAGTCGAGTACCGACAGCTCAACATGATTAATGCCCTTCCATCTCATTCGATACTCTCCCTTTCTGTAACCACCTAACGCCTAAGCTGAAGGACGTTTTGCCGTACGCCAGCGCGGTAAAATGTCCCGCTCAAGCGCTTTGTTATGTGCGACTGATGTGATTGATCGTGTTTCCACTTCTTAAATAGTTTCGACCTCGACTGAACTGCTCTGAAGATTGCCGACACCAGCCATCCATCAAGGAATCGTAATTGCTCTGTGTCATTAATTAGCGGGTAGAAGCTCATGATCCCTTTGAAGTGTATGCGCTTTGATCGACTATTGATGTAGTTCCGGAGCTGCTGGCTTGTCAGCCCGCCATATAGATAACGGCGAATTTGCAGCATTGCTGTAAGCAGCGCCGGGTCCTTCCCGTTAGCCGGAATGACGAGCCCACGGAGCTTCTTCCCTCTCAACGGTTGCAAGAGATTTCGATAGAGAAGATATGAAATCTGCTGCTGAATCTTCTGTACCGAAGATTTCTTAATGCTGACGGAATCCACTGAAATTGAATAGCCCAAGAAGTCAATGGAGATCTTTGTATTTGCTAGCTCTGCAGGCAATCCTGGACGTGTGAGAAGGCTGATTCCATCGGACTTCTTAGGGTTTATCTTGATGCCAGTTACGACCGAGAAATCGTTGATAATGGTAAAAGCATCGCAGATGCGCTGATAGCTCTGACTCCAAATCACCGTATCGTCCGCGTACCTAGCAAACTTGAGCCCCGTCCGTTCAAACTCCTGATCAAGCTGCCAGCAAACCAAGTTCGCCAAGAACAGAGAGATTGACGTACCCTGCGGAATCCCAACTTCACGTGACTTCAAGAATGCATCGATAACAGCGCGCTCTTTATCGCTGATGTAGAAGCCATTGCAGTCGAATTGCTTCCGAAGGTACTCATGAGAAATCGACCCAAAGAAGTCCGAAAAATCGAACTCAGCAATGAATGTTCTAGCATCGCGCGACACATCAAGCCAGATGTCCTGGATCGCGAAATGCACGTTCCGGTCGCTTTGGTAAGCGTAGGAGAACGAGCTAAACCTATGTTTATTCTTCTCAAGAAGCCGCTCGTAAAAAATCTTCAAACAGCCGCATCTGGAATTTGGTAGACGGAAACCTTTCGAACACCCCCGTCGCGCTTAGGAATTTCCGTGATATGCGGATCGTTCGGTATGTAGGAGTGATTTGCGAGTTTTTTTGTGATCGAGCGGGCAATGCTATTGCGTCGAGATTTGACGTAAAATGGGTTGAACTTGCGATCCAGCTTCCAGTAGTCCGGAACTTTGACGACCTTCGGTGGGGCATTAGATATGCGCTTCAGATTTCGAAGGTGTTCAACGTGGAGCGCATTATGATAAGCATGATAGCGCTGGATCAACTTATCTGCCTCCTCTGCAATCACACTCGCAAGGTGCTCTTCGAATCTTATCGCCATAACGACAAAAGGCCCGATCTAGGACCGGGCCTCCCACGGGCGCAACCGCGTAAAAGTAAGTTTCCAATTGGACGGGGCTTGAGGAGCCCATCCCCCGGGGCCTGTTCAGAGAACAGCCTAATGGGCGCCCGTTCGCCTCCTAGAGGCGTAGTCTGCATATTATCAAATGGCTCGGGTTAGGTACACATAACGCCTGAGCTCACCTGCCACTATGGAGCGCCTGCGGAATAGCGATCAGGTGCAGCGTATGGTTAGCCGCTGTTTTCACGTAGCCGACCCTCAACATACTTATGAAGGATACTAGCAATTAAAGTTTGGTATGGAATGCCTTCAGAAAGAGCTTTCTTCTGCAGGGCACGAAGATCCTTGGAAGAGAGCCGAATATTGATTCGAGCATCCTTCCTAAACATGGCTTCGGCGTATTCTTGATGCCGTTTCTGGATACTAGTGGCATCCTTAGAACGTTTTGCGTTGCCTGCCTCAAACGCCTCCAGAATTCCGCGTTCTTCTTTATCTAGCTTGCTCATTTATTACCACCTTGGTAGGGCTTGGTAGCTTTCCGGCTCGGAATAATTGTCTTCAAGAAAACCTCATCCTCCGACTCGACAAACGGAACGAGGTATACATATCCTTCAATAGCAATCACGTGAATCTGCTGGCCGTGGTAATGCTCCTGATTCGGGTGGTCAATTGTGTCGAGGATATCGCCGGCCATAATGTGGAATACCACATCTTCAAAAGAAACTCCTCTCTGAGCTTTCAGAAGGATGTTCTTTTCCGGATTCCAGGAGATTGGCTTCATATTGCTGATTGTAGTACATTGTGTGCAGTTTGTGCTTTGGCGGCTAACACCCAAGCTGAGTTGCCGCCGAAGCGGCTAAAGGCCGCGCAGAGAATCCGCGCAGCGTCTTTACAGACTTAAAATTAAGCTTGTAAAGACGCCTTGCGGTTGGTTATCCCTCTCTCAATTTCCGAAGTCCGGGCATCTTCTTTCTCACACGAAAATAAAGCGCGGCTGTTCTTTCCGCAATGCGATCGATTTGAAAATACTGACGGAAGCGCTGCTTCCCCGCCTTACCAAAGGATTCCCGTTTTTCAGGCGCGTGCAACAAATCCCCAAGGGCTTGGGTTAAGCTAGCCGGGTCTTGAGGGGGACACAATATTCCCGTTTCCCCATCGGCGACAACCCAACCCACGCCAGAGCCCTTTATCCTGCTGGCGACTATCAGCTTTGCAAACCTCATGGCTTCTAAAAGCGCGACTCCAAAGGCTTCGGTCCGCTCGATGGAAGGCAAGCACAAGATATCACAGGTTGCCAATAGCGCATTGCGCTGCGCCTCCGTGCAGCCACCCTGCAAGCTGACCCGCCCTTCCAAGGCTAACTTTGCAATCAGCATACGCAGTTTCCTTTCCCCTTCGCCAGCGCCAACCACTACCAAGCGGACTTCTGGCAGGGGCTGAATAGCATGCAGTAACACCTCATGCCCCTTGTAGTAGGTCAAACGACCCACGGTAAGCACCCGCAAGCGCGCCCCATCTCCCCACAGCCGATGGGCCGTTGTTTGCTCGGTTTCACTAGGTTCCGGCAAGCGGGACGGATCGAGGCCAAGGGGAATAATATGGCACTTGTCTCGCCAGAGCCTTAATGCCAGGCTACTGTCAAGATAGGGAGGCGAAGTGGCAATGATAGCCGAAGCATCTTTCAGAAGACGTTGCTCAAAGGGACGGTAAAAAGGATAGGCTAGCCTCAAAAGCCTATCATGGGGGGATGCGACCACATCAGCATGCCAATGGATAATCCAGGGCAGCCGCCGGGCCACTGGCACCACCATGGCCCAAAAAGCGGAGGTATTGGGAAGGTGCAGGTGCAAAAGGTCTGGTTTAAAATCCCGGATAGTTTTCTGCAACCAGAAAGGGAATTGGGGACTGACCGGGGCGTAGAGAACACGGTCATGGCAGGGGGCGCGATAAACGGGGAAGGGCCATTCGGCGGGATCGGAATAATGGGAACAGCGCCGTTGCCGAGGCGAGAGATGATCGTGAACCAACGCTGCCACCTCAATACCTTGCCGGGATAAAGCTACTAATAAGTCCCGCAGAAAATACTCCATCCCACCAGCGAAAGGTGGGAAAAATTTACCAATATGGAGAACCCGTAACATTAAGAATCGCTTTAAACTAAACGGGATGAACGCTTACCGTAGTTGATAAAGGACGCCCATGGCGGACTCGTGAATCCTTTTTACCGCCAGCTTTGTCCTTTCTCTTCCTCTTCCTCGCAGGAATCCCTTTTCCGGATCAAACATAAATTCAGGAGTCGGGCCAAGTATCAAAAGATAGTCACCTTTCTGGGCGTCGGCCTGGCGGGGCAGATGGGCGCCATCGTCATGGATATTGTAGGGCAGTAAATGATAACGCACCCGAAGACGGGTATAAGGATCTTCTGCTAAGGACTTTGCCGTCACCAGAAAAACACGTTGAGGAATAGGCCCCAAGTGGGCCTTGATTTCGGCGGCAAATTCAAACAGTTGCTTATCCTCCTCGGCAGCCCGGTGTTTTTCCGCCCACCCTTTGCCGCCATAGCGCTCATAGGTCGCTTGCAATTGCTGCCAAAGATCCGCTTGCCAATGAATATCAACTGCTAGCCATGCCAGCAAAAAAATCGTTCCTATTACGCGCCAATCCCAATATCGACGCTGAAAAACAAGCCCCATGGCATATAAGCATAAAGCAAGCCCGGCCCAGGCGGCTGCTCCTACCAGCGGTGGCACCAAAGCATTACCCTTTGTCACAAAATTAATGGAACGTTGACTCCAGCCTTGGAAAGTGCGCCAATCAGAACCTACCAGAGCCAGCAATGTCGTCGCCGAAAGCGGTTTAAAATCGAGTTCTTTAATAACTACTGGAGCAGGAAGTGTGTTGCGAAAACCAAGACCAAATTCAATGATAGCGCCCCGCCAGGCGGGGTGATGATCAAGCCGCATCAAAGTGCTTTCCTCCCCATCCCAGCGCAAAGGCAAGGAAACCACCTTTTCCGGGGCCGTTTCCCCGCGCCAAAAAAAGACTACTTCCATACCTGGCTGGAGTCCCTGTAACTGATATTCGAGAACAGGATATTGCGCTGCGGTCAGAGTCATTTTGCCTGATGAAATGATGGCCTGACCTCCGCTGGAAAGGGCCTGGAGCTCCAATGTTTTCCCCACGCTGGCGCCTTGCCCGGCAACCAATTGCAGGGTATCTCCGCGCCAAACTCTAGGCTGAACTTCAGGTAAGGTAAAACCTTGAAGATAATAGGCCAGAAAACCACCCACCAGCAGAACGCCGCTGAGAACCATCACCCCCAAGGCCGTGAATAGCATACGCCAGAAGGAAAAAGTAGGAGCCGTACTGGGTGAAGGCAAAGGTAAGAGCATCCCTTTCATTAAAAGCCCTCGCGCAAATATTACATTTAAGTATTTTTCTGGAAGACTGAAAGCGATGAGGCTGCTAGCACCACGCCATCTAGGGTAGCATTGATCCTAAACGTAAAGTTTCGAGAGCAACCTCTCGCACTTTACCCCCTCCTGTTTCCCAAAACACTTCTACTCTGACCCGATAAGGAAGGACAGAGAGATTCATCAGGTTATTATCAAAGCCTCCTCCCTGGCTTATTTGCCGTCTTTCTAGCTCTTCCAGTGCTTCCTGTGGTTCCTCATAGGGAAGGATGGTGGTACGCCAGCTATATTTCTGGTCGAATCTTCCCTCCTCAATGCCTTCTAAATAGGGCGCCTCCACCCCAATAGTCGCAAGCTTAGTCTCCGCAAGCGAAGCAGCATAGGTATAGTCTTCCGATAATGTGGTGGCTCGCATCCCGGTGGCAAAAATCTGGAGTAGCACTCCCAGCGCGACTCCCAGAATAGCGAAGGCTACTAATACTTCAAGTAAAGAAAATCCCCTCTGGCCCTTAATCAAGAATGGCCACCTGACCGGTCAGCCAATTAATATCAACCCCGTATTTGCTCTTGCCCTGGGCAACCGTAATACGACCACCGGTGGAAGTGCCATCGGGGAAGAAACGGATTTTGCCGATACGATCGCTATCCAATTCGGAACGGGCAGTAACGAGGGAGATTTCCAGATTATCCGGAATTGGATAGCGACGTTTTTTGCCGGTCATCATAAAATAGCGACGTTCCAAATCTACTACCAAAACGGCTTCCTGGTGGTGAGTAATGGCTTGGCTGCGAACGTATTTTAGGGCTGCCGCCAATTTCCGGGCGGTACTTTTCAACTCGGCGTTGGCGACGCCTCCTTGCAATAAAGGCGGCACCAAAGCCATTAATATCGCCGCAAGAGCCAAAACTACCAGCAATTCGAGCAGGGTAAATGCCCGCTGGGGCTGGTGCCACCCCCCTCTCGGGAAGACAATCCCCTCCCGCTGGAAGAGAAGGGCGGAAGACCTTTTCACCGCCATAGGGCTTGAACCATGGAGGCTTTTTTCCTAATCAAAATTTCTTTCCTTCCTTGGAAACATGATAGTCTGGCGGTTATTTCCAGCTAACGACATCCTGATCTTCACCCTCACCCCCTTCGGAATTGTCCGCACCCAGGGAATAAATATCGAAAGCACCATGCTCACCTGGCGAGCGGTAATGATACTCATATCCCCACGGATCTGCTGGCACCTGCTTTTTCTTTAAATAGGGGCCATTCCAACGGTTGGCTCCAGGGGGCGCTTCCACCAGCGCCTGGAGCCCCTCCTCGGTACTGGGATAACGTCCTACTTCCAACCGGTAGAGTTCAAGGGTAGCGGCTAAATCCTCAATTTGGAGGCGAGCCGAATCCGTCTTCGCGCCGCCTAAATATTTCATTACTTGGGGTCCAACGAGGCCCGCCAATAAACCCAGAATAACCAGCACCACCAATAACTCGATGAGGGTAAAACCAAAGCTACCGGTAGAGCCTACTTTCTTTAATTGCATCAAAATTTCCTCGTTTTTAAAACGCCAATTCATTAACACTTAAAATAGCAACCAGTATAGACATAATAATCCCGGCGATGACCACACCCAGGGTCAGGATCAAGACAGGTTCCAATAAGGCCAATAGCCGCTTAATTGTCGATTCCACTTCCAGATCATAGGCCTCGGCGACCTGACCGAGCATATCCTCTAATTGGCCTGTTTCCTCCCCCACCTTAATCATTTGCACCGCCATTTTGGGAAATAAGGCTGTCTCCAATAAGGGATCAGCCATTCCATGGCCTTGGCGCAGGGCGTCGGCGACCTCGCTCAGGGCTTCCGCCATTACCTGATTGCTCAAGGTATTCTTGATAATTGCCAGCGCTGAAAGCAAAGGCACTCCATTGAGCAACAAGCTATTCAAGGTGCGAGAGAGGCGCGCCACTTCCAACTTGGCGATCAAGTCGCCTACCAGAGGCAACCGCAGCAGCCAGCCATCCCAGCGATAGCGGCGTTCTGGAATCTGTAGCTGATAGCGCATAAACAATAAGATGGCCAGGAAACCCAGTAACAGCGCCCACCAATAATTTTGCAGAAGATTGCCCGCGGCAATCACGATCTGGGTAGCCACTGGCAAGGCTTTACCCGCGTCTTCAAATAGCTGCTGGAACTGGGGAACCACAAAGGTTAATAAAATAATGACGGAAAGACCGGCAACGCCCACCAAAATAGCAGGATAAATGAGGGCCGAAGTGACCGCGTTTCTCAAAGCTTTGGAGCGCTCCATGAAATCGGCGAGCCGCCCCAGGATCACATCCAAAGCGCCTCCTGCCTCGCCCGCACGGATCATACTGATGTAGAGGGGAGAAAAAGTTTCGGTCTGGGTTTCCATGGCTTCCGCCAGAGAAGACCCTCCCCTTACCTGCTCTTGAAGCTGGCTTAAAAGCTGCCTTACGGGTCCTTCTTCGGCAATCTCCATCAAAATACTAAAAGCCCTGTCCAAAGGGAGACCGGCCCGCAATAGGGTCGCCAGCTCTCCAGTCAGTACCGCCACTTCGTTCTGGCGAACCGCTTTCTTGCGTCCGAACAGGCGCTTTCCGGCCGACCGACGGGATCGGCCCCGGCCTCCGGCGGTGGCCTCTTCAATGCGAAGGGGAATATAGCCCTGGGAATGGAGCCACTCAACCACGCTGGCTTCATCATCCGCCCGGCGCTCCCCTTCCAGGATTTCTCCTGCTGACGTTGATGCTTTGTAATGGAAAGCAGCCATGATCAAGATTCCTGGCTAACTCGGATGACCTCTTCAATAGTAGTGAAGCCGGAGAGTGCCTTATGAAGACCGTCTTCATACATAATGCGCATGCCTTCTTTCTGAGCTTGCTTCTGAATCTCCCCCGCATCGGTGTGCTGGAGTACAAGACGGCGAATAGGATCGCTCATCACCAGAAATTCCATGATCGCCGCCCGTCCATGATAACCAATCCCGTTACAGTGCTCGCAGCCAACGGCACGATGCAACATCACGGGTTTTTCCTGGCTGAAGCGATGCAATTCTAGCTCCTCTATGAGTTCAGGCAGGGCCTCGTAAGGTTCACTGCAATGTTTACAGAGAGTGCGTACCAAGCGTTGGGCCAAAATACCATTAACGGTGGAGGTCAGCAGGTAATCCTCTATTCCCATATCCAATAAGCGGGTAACCCCACCAGCCGCATCATTGGTATGGAGAGTGGAGAGCACCACATGACCCGTCAGGGCCGATTGAACGGCGATGCCGGCGGTTTCCTTATCCCGCATTTCACCAATCATGATGACATCCGGATCTTGCCGCACGATAGACCGCAAAGCGCCGGCAAACGTAAGGCCAATCTGGGGTTTAACTTGTATCTGGTTGATCCCTTCAAGCTGATACTCCACCGGATCTTCCACCGTTACAATTTTTCGATCCGGCGTATTGAGTTTATGCAACGCGGTATAAAGGGTAGTGCTTTTACCACTGCCTGTGGGACCCGTGACGACAATAATCCCATGGGGTTGCTCCAATACTGACAAAAACCGCTCCAAGGTACTGCCCTGGAAGCCCAGGGAGTCGAAATCCAACACCACATTGCCTTTATCTAGCAGCCGAAGCACTACACTCTCACCATAAAGCGTGGGTACCGTCGAGACCCGCAAGTCCAGCTCCCGCCCCTGGATACGAAGCTGGATTCGCCCATCCTGGGGTAATCGCCGCTCAGCGATATTAAGCTTGGCCATAATCTTGAAGCGGGAAATCACGGCAGCAGTGGAACGCGCTGGAGGAGCCTCCACATCCCGCAACACGCCATCGATCCGGTAGCGGACTCGAAGACTGTTTTCAAAAGGCTCGATATGGATATCTGAAGCACGGGATTCCACCGCGCGCTGAATCAGCAGATTCACCAGGCGGACGACCGGGGCCTCGCTGGCCATATCCTTCAGATGCTGGACATCGGTCTCTCCATCTTCATCTGCCCCCAGATGCTCGACGAGCTGCCCCATGGCCGATTTTCCCCCGGCCTGGCGATCAAGGGCCGCTTCAATATCCGAAGGCAAACCAACCCGCAAGCTTACGGGCTTGCTGTAAGCGAGAGCGATAGCCTCCTGGACATAATCATCACTAGGATCGGCCATCGCCAGCACCACCGCCTCCTCTTCTTCCAGCACAGGCATGGCCCGGGATTCTTTGAGGAATCGCAATGAAACTTGACCGTTCAGATCGCTGCTATCATAATCGTTCGCTGCTAGCAGCGGCAGATCAAGCAAGGCGGAAAAGGCTTCTGCCATATCCCGCTCCGAAATTAACCCCAGCCTTATGAGCATCACGGAAAGCCGCAGCCCTTCCTCCTCCGCCAAACGCCAGGCATGGCGGAATTCACCTGCCCGCAGCTTGCCCCGCTCAATCAAATACTCGCCAAGCTTTTCCTCCAGGCTTGGGGGAACCGCCTTCTCTTCAGGAGCAGGGGTAATAGGAATAGTTTTGCCAAGTTGTTGCGCCACCAAAATAGAGTCCGTCCCTTACTTGTGCCGATGCCAAATAGCGAAGAAATACGATGTCTTTAAATATACTTCGGCGAAAAATCACAAAAGAATACTGCATTTCCCAATCAAGCACTCGATTTTATCATTTGCCGCCCTATAATCTATACCCCCTTCAGACCGATCCAACCGGCCAAGGTTTTCTTTAATGGATGCCATAATGTCGATATCTCTATAAAATAGCCCTTATTACCGAGGATTAAGGATCAAATTCATGGCTAACACGGTTCAGCACCGGCTCAGGGACTGGCTTCTCAGTCTCTATCAGCACTTACTCCCCCAACATACTCTGTCCCAGCTCATGTATCGCCTGACTAGGCATCGGATTGCCGGGCTAACGGGCCTCCAAATCCGCTTATTTGCCCGGATCTTTGGGGTCAACCTGAAAGAGGCGGAATCATCCTCCCCCAAAGATTACCCCCATTTTAACGCCTTCTTTACCCGCGCTCTCAGTAAAGGTGCGCGACCCATGGCAGACTCGGCAGATGCCGTCGTTTCTCCAGCGGACGGATGTATCAGCCAACTCGGCTCCCTCACCGATGACCGCCTGCTCCAAGCCAAAGGCTGGAGCTACAACCTAGTAGAGCTGCTTGGTGGCTCCGAAAGCCGAGCTGCCCCCTTCCGCGGCGGCCAATTTGCGACGCTTTACCTTTCCCCAAAGGACTACCATCGTATCCATATGCCCTTATCAGGGCATTTACGGGAAATGACCTACTTGCCAGGCCGATTATTTTCGGTTAGCCCGAAAACCGTCAATGGAATCCATAATCTCTTCGCCCGTAATGAACGGGTGGTCAACATTTTTGACACTGAAGCGGGTCCCCTGGCCATGGTGTTAGTGGGCGCCATTTTTGTCGGCAGTATCGAAACTGTATGGGCCGGCCAAATCACCCCGCCCTACCGGCATCAACCTTATCACCAGCTTTACGAAGGAGATAAAGGGATCTCCCTGACAAAAGGCCAGGAGATGGGACGCTTTAACATGGGCTCTACCGTTATTCTGATTTTTCCTCCCGACACGATCCACTGGCAGTCCGAGCTGCAAGCGGAAATGCCGGTACTCATGGGCCAGCCCCTGGGGCAACTTATCACCGCCGTCCGGGCAGAGATGGAAAAAAAACGGGCCAGCGCCTAAGAAAACGAGAATTATCCCTATAAAAAGCGGACCGCCAGCATTAAAAATCAGTAGGTTACAAAGAAATAACCTAAGAAAGCTATTTTTTGCCTTATCCTTAATTTAAGGAACAGCCACTTAGTCCCTCGGAGGCACTCATGAATTCTTTCATCGATATTAAACGGCGTAAATTTTTACAGTATGCAGGAATCGGGACTGCAACCATGGCCCTGGCCCCCAATTGGCTATGGGCGGGAGCCGGCCCCAAAAACAATGCCTACCTGTTCTCAAATCCCGATGTAGAAATCAGGATGACTGCCCAGGTCACGAAAACCTCCATCTTATCGGGTCCACCGACGGAAGTCTGGAAATTCTCGGCAACATTGCTCAAAGGCCCCCAGGGAACGGTGGAAGAAATTCCTGGCAGCTATCTAGGGCCAATCCTGCGCCTCCGGCAAGGGCAAAAAGTTCGTATTCACTTCCATAATAAGGTTCCCGGTCCCTGTGTCATCCACCAACATGGCCTTCACGTTCCGGAAAGATCAGATGGCCATCCCCGTTATGCCATCGATCAAGGGCAAACCTACAGCTATGATTTCCAGGTTCTCAACCGCGCTGGCACTTACTGGTACCATTCCCATACCCATCAATACACCGGACACCGGGTCTACTTTGGTCTCGCCGGTTTGCTGTTGGTTAGCGACCAGGAGGAACGGGCACTTAATCTGCCAAGCGGCGACTACGAAATTCCCCTGGTTATCCAGGATCGCCAGTTCGGCCAGCAGAATGAACTCCATTATACTCGCGGGATGCATGAGCGGATGGCCGGATTCCTTGGCAATCGCATCCTGGTCAATGGCTTCCCCGATTTCGAACTCCCGGTAGCCGCACGCGCCTACCGGCTGCGGATACTCAACGGCTCCAATTCCCGTATCTACAAACTTGCCTGGAGCGACGGCACCCCTGTGACCGTCATCGCCAGCGACGGAGGATTACTGGAGAAACCGGAACGCTATCCCTATGTGACCCTCGCTCCCGCCGAACGAATAGAACTCTGGGTAGATTTTGGCGGACGCAAGGTGGGCTCCGAAATAAAGCTGCAAAGTCTTCCCTTCTCCGGAACCATGCCCCGCATGGGTGGTGGCATGGGAGGAAGAGGCCACGGCAGGGGAAGACATGGCCATGGTGGTGACAGCGCCTTACCCAATGGCGCCGATTTTTCCATCATGAAAGTCCAGGTAGTACGTAAAGAGAATGAAAACCAAAAGTTACCAAGACGTCTATCCACCATTCGAAACTATCAGATGCAGGAAGCGGAAAACCCCGACCACCCCCGAACTATCCATCTCTCCATGCGGCCCCATTCACCGCGTCTCAATGGCCGCTCCTTTAGCATGACAGCCGTCGCCGAGGAAGAGGGCGTCAAACTTGATTCCTTACAACTTATAGAATTCGTCAACCGGGACCGGCGGGCCCGCGGCATGATGATGGCCCACCCCATGCACATTCATGGACAACCCTTTCAAATCTTAAGACGGGAAGTATTACCGGCATTCCAGCAAAGTTATACCACCCTCAGCAAGGGGTTTATCAACAGCGGGTGGCGAGATACAGTCCTGGTCATGCCGGGAGAAAAAGTGACCCTGTTGAAACCCTTCGAAGACTATGAGGGCCTGTTTTTATACCACTGCCATAACATGGAGCACGAAGACCTGGATATGATGCGCAACTTCCAGGTACGGGCCTAATAATAAGCAAGCCACGTTTTGCTTTAAGCTAATTCCAGATCGATCTTTTTTTCATCCAGATCGACCCGGACGACCATGACTCGAACTTTATCGGCCAAACGGTAAACTTGGCGCGTGTGCTCCCCCAGGAGACGGCGACCCGCAGGGTCGAAATGGAAATAATCGTTGCCCAGGGCCGTCACGTGGACCAGTCCTTCCACATAAATATCACTGAGTTCTACAAACAGGCCAAAAGATGTCACCCCGGTAATTAAGCCATCAAAGGACTCACCGACCTTGTCCTTCATATATTCACACTTGAGCCAGTCCTCGGCATCACGGGTCGCTTCATCGGCGCGGCGCTCGGTCATGGAACAATGCTCCCCCAGGGCCGTCATCTCATCCCGAGTATAAAGGAACATTTTTGCGGAACGTTGCTCTAGCACATGGCGAATAGCGCGATGCACCAGCAAATCAGGGTAGCGCCGTATGGGAGAAGTAAAGTGAGTATAGACAGGCAGGGACAACCCAAAATGCCCATGGTTATCGGGACTGTAAATCGCCTGCTTAAAGGTGCGCAATATCACCGTCTGGATAAGATGGGCATCCGGACGCTCCTGGACAGAGCGTAAAAAGCGGGCAAAATCCTTGGCTCCGGGAGACTCGCCCCCCTGCAGCGCCAGTCCTAATTCAGCCAGGAATCGGTGTAGATCGACCAACTTATCGTCCGCCGGTTGTTCGTGAACGCGATAAAGGGTGGGCACCTTATGCTGCGTTAGGAATCGAGCCGCGGCTACATTGGCCAAGATCATGAATTCCTCGATCAGACGATGGGCGTCATTACGCACCAAGGGCTGAATATCCTTAATCTTTTGGGCTTCATCGAAAATGATTTGGGTCTCCCCCATTTCAAAATCAATAGCGCCCCGCCGAACCCGGGCTTTATGCAACACCTGATAAAGACTGTACATGGCCTCAAGCCCTGGAAGCACCGCCTCATAACGCTTTTGCAGCTTGCGATCACGATCCTCGAGCAAGGCCGCAGCCTGGTGGTAAGTCAATCGGGCCGCTGACCGTATTATCCCGGAATGAAAGCGAAAACTATTTAACCCCCCCCGCGGACCGATCACCATTTCACAGACCAAACACAGTCGATCCACCTTTGGATTGAGGGAGCACAAACCATTAGACAGCGCTTCCGGCAGCATGGGAATTACTCGGCTGGGAAAGTACACCGAGTTGCCCCGTTTTTCGGCCTCGCTATCCAGGGCGGAATAAGGCTGTACATACCAGGAGACATCCGCAATCGCCACCCACAAGCGCCAACCCTGACCGTGGCGCTCCGCATAAACCGCATCATCAAAATCCTGGGCATCTTCCCCATCAATGGTCACCAGAGGCAGATCCCGCAAATCTAACCGTCCCGCTTTTGCTTTTTTAGGCACCGTGGTTTTGAAAACCTTGGCCTCGGTCAGCACTTCTTCCGGCCAAACATGGGGTAGTTCATGGATTTGAAGCGCAATATCCATCTCCATCCCTGGCGCCATGCGATCGCCGAGCACCTCCATGATTCTGCCAATGGGCTGGCGCTTGACGGTAGGCTGCTCCGTGATCTCGGCAACGACAATTTGATTATCCTGGGCACCCTCCTGATGCTCCAACGGAATTAGAATATCTTGGCTGAGACGTTGGTTGCTGGGCACTAAAAAACCCAATGTATCCTCGGCGACAAAGCGGCCCACAACCCGGTGATTATTCCGCTCTAACACTTCAATCACGGCCCCCTCGCGGCGCCCACGCCGGTCAATCCCGGTAACCTGGGCAACCGCCCTATCCCCATGCAGGACAGCACGCATCTGCCGGGCGGAAAGATAAAGATCCTCTCCCCCCTCATCAGGCACCAGAAAACCGTAGCCATCCTTGTGACCGATGATCCGCCCCCGCACTAGATCCATTTTGTGGACCAGGCCATAGGCGCGGCGGCGGTTGCGCATGAGCTGGCCATCCCGTTCCATGGCCCGCAGGCGGCGGCGGAAAGCCTCCCGCACCTCCTCGTCGCTATCAAGCTTTAGGGTTTTTATCAGCTCCTTGCGAGTCATGGGCCTACCCCGCCGTTCTAAACATTGCATGATATATTCCCGGCTCGGGATAGGTTGCCCGTATTTCTGGGTTTCACGGGCAAAGTAGGGGTCCTTTTTTTTCCAATCGCTCATTGACAAGTAATTTTTGGGTCGGTAAAGTTTGCGTTTGCTTAAAAGCACCTATTATATCTATCTAAGCACCCCTATTGATACAAGCCGAGGTGGCGGAATTGGTAGACGCGCATGGTTCAGGTCCATGTGGGGGAAACCCTGTGGAGGTTCAAGTCCTCTCCTCGGCACCACTTGTTAGGGATAATAATAAAATCAGTGTGCTAACAGCTCAAACGCACAGGTAATTTAGCTGGGCTCAACTGTAACATACTCTACCGGCACATTCCCATTATCCATCCCCTTCACTGTCCAAGGCTTCTCATGGGCAAGCAGAAATTTTTTCCGCCGAACTTTCAAATCTAACCCTACCCAAATTTTCCTTACCTGGCCTTAGACCCTGTACAATCCATAGCTTGCAACGGGTAAACCCAGTCTTTAATAGCTCCAGATTATGTCCCCCTAGCTCCCCGCCGATATAACCCAGGTTAACGTTATCCCCGTACAAACACCAATAAGAGTTAGGGCAGTTTTACACTACCTAACCGCCTCCGCAAAATGACAAGCAGTGTACGCTGGCAATCTGCCAATGATTGTCCTGGATACAAAACAACCTCCCCCGTAGTTACTGCACCTATGAAACCCATCAATAAGCTAATCCACCACACTGCCACACTGTGATCTTTCCTCTAGCAAACTTATTGCCCTTCTCAAGAGCAGCGTGGGCATCTCCAAATAAAAAAATAACGAAATTACTGCCAGTCGTTTGCCAATATCTTTAGCGATCATCTCATTTGTGTGGTTGTTGATATATCAAGAATTGTCGCGCTAGTGGATTTATTATCCACACGCCAAACTGAGAAGTATTCCTCACAATAAAAAACGATAAAAAAATAAGATATTGAACTGAAAGTCCATAAAAAATTCCAGGTTGGAATACTTCCAGAAGATTAAGAAATAAATAACGAATGAGGGAACTTTTTAATGAATAAATATGCCTCTTATTTACTATTGGCATTTATATGTTTACTGACTCTGCCTTTAAGCCAAGCTAAAGCGGAGGAGCAGCAAGGTATTTATAATCAATATCTACAGCCTGTGGTAACCGCCATTGATTATCACACGCGTATGATATACCTCCTTAATTACGAAAAGGACAAAATAATCACGGTAGATCCATTTTTTATAGAAGGTTGGCCAGGCGATGTTCCCCTGCAACATACCATGATATTACCGGAGGGAGATAGATTTTACGTCACTACCGATAATACCGACGAGCACTCCGCCTATATCGTTGCCTTAAAGGTAAACGATATTAACTGGGATAATGGCACAGCAGACGTCATACTGGATTCAGTATTGACAGTAGATGTTCCCAACACTCCGTCAGAATTTCCCTTTGTAGAATCCATCAACAATAGCCAAGCGATTCCTAACTGGATAGTTTCTCCGTCAACTCAAATTCACGGACCCACATTATTACCCTATTCAAGTTTTGCCTACTTTACTGAATTGACGGGGGACAAGGTACGCGTCGTTAATTATAAAACCAATGAATTTGCTGATGTCGATCCCATCAGCATTCCCGGATATACGGAACAGACTCATGGCGTCATGTTCAACAAGTCGGGAACCCTGGGGTTGGGAACAGGCTATTTTTTTGATAATAGCGTAATCGATTTATATAAAACCAATAGGGAAACCGGGCAATTGGAGGCCGTGAAGCAAATCATGCTGGGTAATGGGAAAAAGCATGCGGCTTTTTCTCATTATATTTTTTGGCTGGATGAACGCTACGCCCTCACCGCCTCAATGCAACTTGGAAAAACCTCTTTAACACCGCCAACCACACGTAAGATCATCCCACCGAGCGTATGGCTGATTGACGCCTGGGAGGGAACCGCCACTAGAATTATCAAGCATACCAAACGTGTTAATGGACGTGGCATCTTCCGCTCTGCCTCTGACATTGCCGTTGTTGGCAACAAGCTCTATATCGCCGAGGAAGATTCCATTGACCATACCTTTGGTGATGATGGCTATGTTTCCGTCTTCGATATCAGTAACCGCTACCGGCCACGGTTTATAAAAAGATTTAAGCCAGGCGTGGAATTTCCCCAGGGATTTGCTGTTGCCCACACCCTGAATCCAACGCCAGACAACCGCTATTTATTGGTAGGTAGCTGGGTTTCAGGATATATCATTAAAATTGATACCTTGACGGACACAGTCGTGAAGGTGTTCGGTCCTGGTGACGGCCTCGTTATGCCGCATGGTTTGTATGCCGCGGGTGGTATTCGCTGATTATTGATAGTCCATTGCTAAATACGCCGCCAACCGGCCCGACTTTAAAATACAGGGGCCGGTTGGATGCAGCAGCAACGTATAGCCACAAAAATTAACTAAAGGAATCATAACGTAGAAATGAGAAATCGTGCTTTATATAGTCTCGCTACAGGCATGATGCTACTGCTGCTTACCCCCACTAAGTTAATAGCTTCAACCATCGTCTTGAAACATACTGCGCCTTTGCAAAAAGAAGCGATAGCCCACTTAAACCAAGGAAGTAAAAGCGATAGCGGGCAATGGAGGCTGGTCGTTTTTGGCTTTACCAACTGTAGCGATGTCTGTCCCATATCGCTTGCCAATCTTTCCATGCTAATGGGAGCCGCAGCAAAAGAAAATATTAAACTGGCGGGAACTTTTGTAACCATCGATCCCGATAGGGACACCAATGCAGTACTAGCCGAGTATACTGATAAATTTAATGCCGATATTGCCTATCTACGCCTAACAGGCGAAGACCTGGAACGCCTTAAAAGCACCTTCGGCGTGGAAAGCGTTTTCTATACCAAGAATGCGGGCAACAGAATTCACTATCAGGTCGATCACAGTAGCACCGGTTTTCTCATCGATCCCGAAGGAAGAATTAGAGTTCTGTTTGATGCGGTGGAAGATGCCGTCGATATTGCTAACATGATCCACGAGCAAGGAGCACTATTTAACCATGAGTAAAAACATAGCGTTAACAGTGTTTTTTATGCTGGCAGGGATCGCTCCTGTCTTTGCCATGAGCAATTACGATGATCCTCGTATTTTACCCTCTTTCAAAGATAAAGCCCTGCCATCAGAACTTGATATATTGCGCGTTAAAACCAAGATCTCGGCAGATAATCAACTGATATTTGAAGTCAAAACAAGGGGAGAACGCACTAACGGGGAAAACGGGGATTATTTTTTGTTACAACTCAAGAATGGACAATCTTATACCCTGCTGATCCCTATCAATCAAACAAAGGGGAACAAAATTTTAGCGTATAAAGAGACCTTCCAGCCTCAACTTAACCCAGCATCTTCACCACCCGTAAAGTTAAAGAAATTGAGTCTAACGGCAGGCTTCAAGGCAAGATATATCACGAATGGAATCGAATACCTCATGCCGATGGATTTACTCCATATCAGCCATGACTTTAGCTATGATGCCTATACTGTCCACGGGAACAGGCAGGGAGATACCTTAAGCATTGATAATGTCTACGATCAAGCAGGAAAGGGACGCAAAGAAAAGAAGCGCTTTTCCGCCATTACCTTGCTTAACAAACTCTGCACGACACGTAAGTTAATTTTAGCCGATAAGATCATTCCATCCGAATAAATCAGACGCCACCGCTAAACATCCAGAGGGATTTTTACCTCTCTAGGTGGAATGCACAGTACTTGGCTCAGATTTAAACCACCCGCCACGTTGCCCACCTGCCCTCCTGCCCTCCTGCCGGTACACTCGAAGCCATCTTTCTACCGCGAGGAAGCAAGCGGCTATTTAACCGCCCGCCTTCGCGGCCATTGCAGTACAGGAAATCCATTCTAAATGAGCCATAATATTACTCAGCAACAGATGGAATCCTTCCTGTGGGAAGCCGCCGATATTCTGCGCGGTAACATGGACGCCTCCGAGTACAAGGATTACCTCTTCGGCATGATGTTTCTCAAGCGCCTGTCCGACGCCTTTGAGGAAGCCCAGGAAGGGGTTATCCAGTACTACCTGGGCAAAAGGCAAAATTGACACGCCGAGGCTCGGGATCTGGCCAACGATGAGGACGAATACGACAAGACCTTCTATAATCCCGCCCATCGCCCGCTGGGGTGCCCTGAAAGACCTGAAACACGATATCGGCGCCGAACTGAACAAGGCCACGGAAGCCATTGAAGAAGACAACGCCTCATTGGAAGGGGTGCTAATCTCCATCGACTTCAATATCAAAAACAAGCTCTCGGACAAGAAATTGCGGGATTTGCTCCGTCACTTCAACCGCCATCGGCTTCGCAATGAAGACTTCGAGCGCCCCGATTTGCTGGGCACCGCCTACGAATACCTGATAAAAATGTTTGCCGACAGCGCCGGCAAGAAGGGCGGCGAATTTTACACCCCTTCCGAGGTGGTGCGGCTGCTGGTGGCCCTGCTCAAGCCCCAGGCCGGGATGCGTATTTACGACCCCACCGCCGGGTCCGGCGGGATGCTGGTGCAGACCCGCAACTATCTGGCCCACCACGGGGAAAATCCGGCCAACCTATCCCTGTTCGGTCAGGAGATGAACCTGAACACCTGGGCCATCTGCAAGATGAATATGTTCTTGCACGGAGTCTACAGCGCCGATACCCGTAAAGGGGATACCCTGCGGGAACCCCAGCATACCCAGAGCGGTGAACTGATGACCTGCGACCGGGTCATCGCCAATCCCCCCTTTTCCCTGATAAAGTGGGGCAAACAGGAAGCGGACCAGGACGCCTACGGGCGTTTCCCCTACGGCATCCCGCCCAAGGACGCCGGGGATTTAGCCTTTGTTCAGCACATGATCGCCAGCCTGAACGCCGAAGGCATGATGGGGGTGGTCATGCCCCACGGGGTGCTGTTCCGGGGCGCCAGCGAAAAAGCCATCCGCCGGGGCATCCTGAAGGATGATCTACTGGAAGCGGTGATCGGCTTGCCCGCCGCTTTGTTCTACGGCACCGGCATCCCCGCGCCTGTTTGCTGATCCTCAACAAAAACAAACCGGCGTAACGCACAGGCAAGGTGTTGTTCATCAACGGCGAGCTGGAATTTCAGGAAGGCAAGAACCAGAATAAACTGCGTCCGCAGGATATGGACAAGATCGTTCGGACTTTTGATGACTACAGGGAGATCAAGCGGTATTCCAAGGTGGTCAGTTTGGCGGAGATTGCCGGGAACGATGATAACCTGAATATTCGCCGCTACGCGGACACCTCGCCGCCCCCGGAAATCTTCGATGTCCGCGCCATTCTCCACGGCGGTATTCCCGTGCGGGAAGTGGAAAGCGAGTATATCCGGGAAGAAATACTGGAAGACTTTGATGCGGCCAAGGTCTTGGTGAGGTGGGATGAGGGCTACTTTGAATTCAAACCTGAAATCGAGTCCAAGGAAGCCATTCCGGAAACGGTCGGGGAAGTTGACGCCAAAGTGATCCAACAACTGGAACGCTGGTGGGACAAGTACCGGGTGTCCCTGCATGAACTGGATGCCCAGGTAGCGGCAGCGGAAAGCGTGATGAAAGGCTATCTGAAGGAGTTGGGGTATGAATGATGCGGTTCCGGAGGGGTGGGAAATAAAGACAATAGGCGACATCGGTGATGTGATCACCGCGGGTCAACTCCAAGCACCAAGGACGTAAGTTTTTGGGATGGTAGTGTACCGTTCATTTCGCCAGCTGATTTTGATGGTCGTGTGTATGTTGAAAAGACTGTTCGAACGGTGACTAAAAAGGGTGCGTCGAAAGGACGTTTATTGCCCAAAGATTCAATACTGGTTACGTGCATCGGATCGCTCGGCGGTATAGCCATGTCCAAGCAAATTTCGATCACTAATCAGCAAATAAATGCAGTTGTTACAAGAAAGAATCAATACAGTCGTTTTCACTTCTATAACGTATTGTTCAATATTCATGAGCTAGCAAAAAGTGCTGGAACTACAACGCTGGCAATAATAAATAAAAGTGCTTTCTCACAGATAAGCTTACTTTCCCCCCTCCCCGAACAACAAAAAATCGCCGCCATCCTGTCTTCCGTCGATGAGGTGATTGAAAAAACACGCGCCCAGATCGACAAGCTGAAAGACCTGAAAACTGCCATGATGCAGGAACTGTTGACCAAGGGGATTGGGCACAGAGAATTCAAGGATTCGCCGGTGGGAAGGATTCCGGCTGGGTGGGATGTTATGCAGATGGACTCGGTGACAAAAGTTATCGATTCCCTACATCAAACACCCAAGTTTTCCTCTGAAGGGCTGCCTATGATTCGGGTGAGCGACATTAAGTCCGGAAAGGTAAATACAGAAAAAGCTTTTAAGGTAAATGAAGAAGTATTTAAGCAGTTCACTAAGAATCACAAGCCGAGAAAAGGCGACTTACTTATGAGTCGTGTTGGTAGCTATGGAGTGTGCTGCCACTTAGATCGTGATGTCGATCTTTGTCTTGGTCAAAATACAGTGGCTACTGACAGAGTTGATCAGCAACGTCAACTTTGTATTGGTAAGCTGTGTAATTGAGAAGCGTCGGTTACGAAACCGATACCAAAATCCTGACAATCCTTATCACTTGGCCTTAGCTCTTGGGCTGGAGCGCATCTATCGATTCCTGCAAGAGAAGGAACAAGATAACAGGTTGACCCATATCATTGTGGAGCGGTGCGGCAAAAAAGAGGATGACGAACTGGAGCTGGAATTTCGTCGGGTCTGCGATGGCGCTAATTGGTTTAAGCGGGTGCTGCCGTTTGATATCTGCTTTGCGGATAAAAAGACCAACTCCGCCGGTTTGCAGTTAGCCGATCTAGTGGCACGCCCGGTGGGGATGAGTGTATTGCGCCCGAAGCAGGACAATCGTGCTTTTGAGGCGCTAAGACCGAAATTCTATTGCCGGAGCGGGAGAAATAACGTGGGTCGTCACTTCGAAGGGTGGGGGCTGAAGAAGTTTCCGTGAGCAAATCGCTTGATTTAAAAAGCGAAAAGCCCCGATGAAACTCACCGAGGCTTGGACGCCGACCGGGAATCCCCCAGTCCACTTTACAAACAGTATGGGGTCTGCTCCCTGTAAGGTCAAGCCTGTGGAATATAAAAATATTATGATAGCGCTTTCAGGAGAAACACCATGACTGCGGATATTCGCTGGCAACAGCGCTACGCTAACTACCGCCGGGCGCTGGCCCACCTGAACAACGCCGTGGCCTTGAGCCGCGAACGACCCCTATCGGAGCTAGAGCAACAGGGCCTGATCCAAAGCTTCGAGTTCACCCATGAACTGGCCTGGAACTGCCTCAAGGATTATCTACAGTATCAGGGAACGCAGAATCTCATGGGTTCCCGGGATGCCACCCGCAAAGCGTTCTCGGTGGGCCTCATTGGGCAGGGAGAGGTATGGATGGACATGATCGCCAGCCGCAACCGGACCTCTCACACCTACAATCGGGCCACGGCCCAGGCCATTGTGGAAGCGGTGATCGGACGCTATCAGCCCCAGTTTGTACTACTGGATCAGCGCCTCGCCGAGTTGAAGGCCGCTGGGCAATGACCGGCGACGGCCTCACCGGGCAACAGCGGCAAAATATTTGCCAGGTGCTGGCGCGGTTCCCGGCGGTCCGCGGCGCACGATTGTACGGCTCCCGTGCCTTGGGCCGCTACCGCCCCGGCTCGGATATCGACCTGACGCTGGAGGGTGATATCGATCTGACCACCCTGAATCGGATCAGCATGGCGCTGGACGATTTGCTGCTGCCCTATGAAATCGATTTGTCCGTATTCGGGCAAATCGACAGTCCGGAACTTCGCGACCATATTCAGCGTGTCGGCCGCTTGTTTTATCAAAAAAGCGAACCCTCTAAAAATCTGGAAAGCCCAAACCGGGCAGGCAAAATAAGCGGGTAAAACATCCTGTTTCAGAACGAAGATGGCTTGAAACCTGTGTTTTAGTCTATTAGGTCGGGGTGATGCAGGGCTTGCTCACCCCCGCCAAGCATCCAGATGGCGACGTACCCGCGCCAGATCAATGATGGAACCTCCCAGCATGGCGTCCAAGGCGCTGGCGTTGCCGAAATCGCGGTTAGGTTTAGCGATCCAGGCATCAGCCCGCTGTTTGTTAGGGAACAGAGTCATCGAAGGAGCACGGGGAAGTGCGACGACCCCCCACCCGAGTTGCGAAGTGAAACGGCGCACGAGGCGCGAGGGCCATGCAAAGTAATGTTTGCGGCGGGCAAAATTCGCGGTATAATTGAGGGCGCGGCTAGACAGTGTTGGAAGCACTACCTAGCCACTTGCCACAGACCCAATAGATTGAGTATTGAGGCTATGACCGAGCGTGATTCTACCACTATTCAGCGGTCCTATAAATTCCGCTTCTACCCCACGAGCGTTCAGCGCCAGCAACTTGCTATGGAGTTGGGTCATGCCCGCTGGGTGTGGAACACCTGTTTAGCCTGGCGTGGCCGTCAATACAGACTGCATGACAAGCACGTTGGCGGTGTTGATTTTAGTCGTCAGCTCACGTTCCTCAAAGGGTTAGGGCCTTACGCGTGGCTCAAGGAGGCTAGCGCCACCTGCCTGATCCAAAAGCTCAGGGACCAGGACACCGCCTTCAGAAATTTCTTTGCAGGGCGAGCGAAGTATCCCCGATTTAAAAAAAGAACTCATACCCAAAGCATCCGCTATCAACTCGACCAGCGCCAGGTAGCGGGAAGGTATCGAGCGGGGGAGTTTCTTAAACTCCCCAAGCTCGGGGCGCTCAAGCTCATGTGGTCCCGCAGGCCCCAGGGCGTGCCCAAGATGGTGACGGTCACCCAGGACGGTGCGGGTCGCTATTTTGTCTCCTTTATGTGCGAGGAAACCCTTCAATCCCTGCCGCGAAAGCCAAACGGTATCGGTGTTGATTTGGGTATAAGCGATGTGGTGGTGACCTCCGAGGGCTGGAAGTCGGGCAACCCGCGGCACCTCAAAACCCATGCCCGGCAACTCAGAAAAGCCCAGCGCAGGCTATCCCGCAAGCGTAAGGGCAGTGTTCGCTGGCACCATCAGCGTATTCGGGTCGCCAAGGCCCACGCCAGGGTGAGCAATACCCGTCAGGATTGGCTGCACAAGCTCACCACGACGCTGATTCGCCAGGCCGGCTTGATCGCCCTGGAAACGCTCAACGTCAGGGGCATGATGGCCAACCGGTGCATCGCCAAAGCCTTGGGCGATGTGGGGATGCACGAACTCAAGCGGCAACTGGCCTATAAAGCCCAGTGGTATGGCCGGGAGTTGGTGCAAGTAGACCGCTGGGCGCCCACCAGTAAAACGTGTTCTGAGTGTGGCGCGGTGCAAAAAGCCATGCCGCTCAAAGTGCGGCAGTGGACCTGCCCGGACTGCCAAACAGCCCATGACCGCGACATCAACGCGGCTAAAAATATTTTAAGGTTAACTACCGGCGGGAGGCCGGAAAGTCATGCGCGTGGAGGCGTACACCCACTGGAGGTGGTCGCATGACCACCAAAGGACGCCTACGAAACGCGAATTGCAGCAAGGCGAGTGAGCTTGTCGGGAACAAGCGAACGAAACTTAGCCGCAAACTCCAAGCTGTTGGTTATTAAGCCCCCAGTCAGCGGTGATTTTAAAGAAGCCTTTTAAGGCCACGCAACCCGTGAAGCTAGAGTCCTGATTGAGTTTTTTATGGAGGTCAACTTTCATCATGAAGCGCCTTTTCCATAACCTATTTTTAAACTTGAAATATATAGTAAAAATAGAAAATTGGCGCGCTATACCGATAGCATGGTGGTCCTACCGGCAGGCTTTATATCCACGCGTACAATGGCGGAAAATTTCGGGAGAAGATTAGGCGTGTTTCAGGACGAACTCGATAAAGTAGAAACCCCCGCCATTGCCCAGTTGCAACGGCTAGGCTGGCGCTATGTCCGTGGCGTTGAACTGTCACCGGAGGCTGCGGGCGCGGAACGAGCCTACTACCGGGACGTGGTGTTGGTTGGCCGTCTGGAAGGGGCTATCCGGCGCATCAACCCTTGGCTCAGTGAGGAAAACCTGCGTAAGGTAGCGCGGGAAATCACCCACCCCAACCATGTGGGTTTGATGGAATACAACCATGCCATTTACCAGATGTTGGTCAATTACCTGTCTATCGAACAGGACTTGGGCAAGGGACGCAAGGGGCAGACGGTCAAAATTATTGATTTTGAAAATCCCGGCAACAATGAATTCTTGTGCGTTAACCAGTTCAAGGTTGAGGGGCTCAATCAGAATATCATTCCCGATATCGTCTGCTTTGTGAATGGTTTGCCGTTGGCAGTGATGGAATGCAAATCCCCTTACGTGGCGGATGCCATTGGCGAAGGTATTAAGCAACTTCGCCGCTATGCCAACCTGCGCTATCCGGAAACCGATGAAGGGGCGCAAAAGCTGTTCTGGTACAACCAGCTAATGATCAGCACCTGCCGGGATCAAGCCAAGGTGGGCACCATCAGTTCCAGTGTCCAGCATTACGGGGAATGGAAAGACGCCTACCCTTTTACCGATGGGGACATCCGTGCACATCCCTTCAGCCCCGGTGGCAAATACGAGGTACGGGAAATGGCGTCACCGCTCTGGTATGCCGGTGAGTTTGAACAGGCCAGCCCCGTCACGCCGCAACAGCGCCTGCTGGCGGGTATGTTAGATCCCGGCAACTTTCTCGACCTGCTCCAAAACTTCACCATCTTCGAAGCCGTTGAGGGTCGCCTGGTCAAGAAGGTGGCCCGCTATCAGCAATACCGCGCCGTGAACAAGGTCATCAAACGCCTTAAAAGCGGCACGGATCGTAAAGAGAAGTCTGGGGTGGTGTGGCATACCCAGGGGTCGGGCAAGTCCCTGACCATGGTGATGCTGGCGGTGAAGATGCGCCGTGATCCGGCGTTACAGCAATACAAGCTGGTGTTCGTTACCGACCGTACCCAACTGGATACCCAGTTGTCCAATACCTTTCGCGGTGCCCAGAACGAAACGGTCTACAACGCGGGCTCCGTGGCGGAGTTGAAAACCCTGTTGAGCCGCGATTCGTCCGATATCGTCACCGCCACGGTGCAGAAATTCCAGGACGCGGAAGCGGCAGGTGGCTTCAACGACCTGAACCCCAGCGGCAAGATCATTGTGCTGGCGGACGAGGCCCACCGGACCCAGTTTGGCGGCTTGGCTATGACTATCAATGCCGCCTTGCCCAAGGCCCCCAAGATTGGTTTTACCGGTACACCGCTATTGAAGACCCAGAAAATGGATCAAGCCTTCGGGGGCTATATTGACCAGTACAAGATCAACGAAGCCGTGGAAGACGGCGCCACAGTGCGCATCATCTACGAAGGTCGGCAGGTGCAAAGCGATGTGGCGGGTGATTCACTGGATGCCCTGTTTGAAGCATACTTCCAAGGGTGCAGTGATGAAGAAAAACGGGCAATCAAACAAAAATATGGGGTAGAACGGGCGGTGCGGGAAGCCCCGGCACGGATTCGCTGGGTCTGTATTGATCTGCTGAAACACTACCGTGAACACATCCAGCCCAACGGTTTCAAGGCCATGATTGTGGTGGGCAGTCGCCATGCCGCCACGGTATTCAAGCAAACCCTGGATGAGCTGGGCGCGCCGCCGTCGGAGGTGATTATTTCCGGCAAACACAATGACCCGGCAACCCTTGCCCAGTACACAGACCGGGTCCACCAGAAGCAGGCGATTCAAAACTTTACTAAGCCCCTGGGGGAAGACCCCACCGCCTTTCTCATCGTCAAGGACATGCTGCTCACCGGCTTCGATGCGCCGATAGCGCAGGTCATGTACATGGATCGCGGCCTGAAAGATCACGCGCTGATGCAAGCCATTGCCCGGGTGAACCGTACCTGCAAGGGGAAGCAGGCGGGGTTTATCGTGGATTACCATGGCTTGTCTGATGACCTGACCGAAGCCCTCAAGCAGTTCAGCAGCGAAGATGTGCAAGGCACCTACCATACGCTGAAGGACGAAATACCCAAGCTGAAAGCTGCTCATACCCGTGTGGCCGCCATCTTTGCCAGGGTGAAAGGCGCGAATGTGGATGATTATGTGCTGCGCCTGAAGGATGAAGACATCCGCCAGCAATTTGAACGGGGCTTCAAACGCTTCGCCAAGCAAATGGACGTGATACTGCCGGATGTGGCTGCCAAGCCCTATGTGCCGGACCTGAAGTTCTGGGGCAAGGTACAGAACGCCGCTCGTAACCGCTACCGCGACCCTGGTTTGAATATTCTCGACGCCGGTGAAAAGGTGCGCAAGCTGGTGGAAGAGCACATCATCAGCACCGGCGTAGACCCCAAGATACCGCCAGTTGATCTGATGGCGGCAAATTTCAGGGAATCGGTAGAGCAGATCAAGTCGCCGGAATCCCGTGCCTCTGAAATTGAAAGCGCCATCAAGCATCATCTTATCGTTAACCTTGAGGAAGACCCCGAGTTCTATAAGTCGCTGAGTCTGCGTCTACGGGAGATCATCGAGAAAACCAATGGCAAATGGGAGCAGCAATTGGAATTGCTCCTTCAGATGGTCGATAACATTGAAACCGAACATAAGCAGGCGGCGGATGATGTTGGTCTCACCAAAACGGAATTCGCTTTCTATCATATTCTCATGGCTGAGGTCACCCGGCATGGTGGTGATGGATTAGTCGGCGATGAAGTTCATGAGGATATCAAAGCAACCAGCCAGTTCCTGGTGAAGACCTTTGATGAGGCAACCCAGATCGTTGATTTCTTCCACAAGCCCGATGAAGTGAAGCGGATGAAAAAGGAAATCAAGCGGGCGATACTGGATTGTTCCTACGCTGATAAAGCGCTTGTGACCGTTGTGCAAGAGCGCTTTATGGACTTGGCTAAGCGAAAGTTCGGATAATGGCGGTACCCAAATCCGAATACCGCGATGGCAATGGCTTTATCGCTGAAGTCATACGCACCGATCGGCGAAAAACCGCTGATATACGGGTAGAAGATGGCGCGGTGTCGGTGCTTATCCCAGCCACTCTGCCGATAGAGCGCGTGGATGCGCTGCTGAAGGCGAAGCGACAATGGATCAAGGAAAAAATCGTCCTGCACCAGCAAGCCCGGCCAGTCAGCCAGAAGCAGTTCGTATCCGGTGAAGCCTTCTCCTATCTGGGACGCAACTACCGGCTGAAGGTTGAAAAAGGCGCATTCCGGTCAGTTAAACTATTAAATGGTCGACTGCTGGTTACCGACCCCGAAGGTAAAGACCAGCCCCAGATGATCCGCCATGCCCTGGTTCGGTGGTACAGGCGACAAGCAGACCAGAAGCTGAAGGAAAAAGTGAAACGCTTTGCCCCGGTAGTCGGAGTACAACCCGCCGGGATGGACATCAAGACTTTCAAGTCACGTTGGGGCAGTTGCACCGCAAAAGGACGGCTGGAGTTCAATTGGCGAATCATGATGGCGCCGAATCGCTGTGTGGATTATGTAGTGGTTCATGAACTGTGCCACCTGATCCGCCATGACCATTCGCCGGAATTCTGGCAGGCAATAGCGCGGATAATGCCGGACTATCGCCAGTGCCGGGAGTGGCTGCGGGAGAATGCCTTGCAATTGAGGGTTTGATGGATGGGCGGATTCAACGCAGCATCGATCTGCCTATCCAGCCTAGCAGCCGGCCAAAACTAGGGCGTGCAACCTAGGATAAAGAACCTATGGGCCAGCACGAAAATAGTTCCAACCGCTTCTTGCCTTCAAGAGCCTCTTCCTTGATTTTCTGGCCTTCTCCTTCTTTACCTTCATCCTCGCCCCTAAATGTTGAGTGCGCCCGGTAGATAACCCGTCCCTCTTCATCAAAATGCGTTTCTTCTACAATAAAAGAGGTAAGGACCTTTGCCTCGGCAAGCTCGCGCCAGTTCAACTTTATAATCTTGGCGCTCCCCAGCAACTGCTGACCCTCTTTAAGAGTGTTTGCCTTGGCTTCGGCATGGGAGGGAAAAGAAGGAAAATTTTCATAACGATAAGTAATAACCAGTTCAGGAAATTCAACGCCAGAGGAAGCGCAATCATTTGCCCAGGCGCCTACCGTACTGAGGAATAGCAAGCAAAATAAAACTGATTTTCCCATGAGACCCCTCAGAATCAAGCCGCAACATCCTTGAAATCATGTTCCAGAATCGCTTCGGCGCGTTGGCATAGCTCGCGGGCATAATCGGTCCAGATTCCCTGGCCCCAATAGCGGTAGCAGCTAGTCTGAATCATCAAAAGATAATAAAGGGCGTTGCGATAGCGATATTCTGAGGTAGCAATGCCTGCGCGCCCCAGCACCCTTTCCGAGAACAAAGCACTGACCCTTTCCATGGGGCCGAGTACGTTTTCATAGCCCTGGACCCAGGAAATATTATTAGTCCAACTGCCCCCCTCCATGTTAAATTGAGGGTCGTTATGTTGCAGTTCCTCAATAAGCTTTTCCAGCTTTTCTGGTCCCGCGCCTGCTTCAAAATTATCCCAGATTTTCTTCTGCTGCACTGGCTGTAGCGCTGGAAAATCGGCTTCCTTGAAGCCCAAGGTTTCCAGATATTCCAAGTATTCGCTGACATTCACCGCCGGCGTGGGAGAGCCCGTTGCCTCGCGCATAACTTCCATGAATTTACCTGGAAACTCATTCATCATCACCCCGCCATTCTCGCCATCGCCAATCTGGGTGACCAGAGGCGGAATAGCTTGGCCCTTCAACTCCTGGCGGCCCAAGCCTTGGGCCTCATAATAAGGCTGCATCTGGGCTACTAGCTTGGTGTCCGAGCCCTGAGTCTTGATGATGGCAATGATGCTGGCGCTCTCTCCCTTGGAGTTTGTCGCCACCAGCCGATGGGGAATGTGGGGCTGCCGCGAGTGCCCGCCCTCCTCGGGCTGCTCCACCGAATGCTCCTGCACCAACACCCACTGATAGTTGTTCTCTTTAAGAGTCTTGACAAACTCGTAAAAAACATCGGGATGATTGGGCAAAGCCATCTCCGCTGGCGAAAACCCCTTCACCCGGCTTAGGGCCTCCAGGCCAAAAATAGCCGCAAAATGGTGACGCCAAGCCTGAACATGCAGGCGATAATCCTGGGCCGGCGTGGAAGGAGCAACCGCATGGCTCCAGGTATTGCCTAGCCACTCCACGCAGCGCCGATAATGAGGATCGATGGTGACCCGTTTAAGCGCATCAAAAACGTCATCTAGCCCCATATCCCGCAAGCCATGGAGCAAACACCCGGAATAATCCAGCATGACCCGGGGATTTTTACCCTCATCCACCAATTGGGGTACAAGTTCACCGATACGCTTATAGCACCAATGAAATACCGGCGCATTGTGATTATCCCCAATATGCTGATTATCCATCATATATTTAAGGTTACTGATAATCGCCGCCGTGTGGAGATCTTCTCCGCCTGCGGGAATCAGCGGCTGTTGCATGTGCAAGGCAATGGCAAAGGCGCTCTGGATATTGCCAAAATCAATGCCGCTTTGGGGCAGATAAACTGATCCTTGGGCATGGGTTTTGGCAATGAGATCTTCAGAGCCACAGATATTGGGCAGTCCATCGACATATTCCGGTAAATCACTCATCTTTGTTGACCTCTTCGGTACCGTAGTATTCACAACACGGGAAACTTCTACTCCCTTTAGCCAAAGTCTAGCAAAGATTGTCCCTTTCTATTGCTTATGCTTTAAGATCCGACGAATCTTCTTGCTCCATGGGCTCTTGAGGTGTTTCCTTCTCTTCCCTCTGGTCGCGAGCAATCAGTAAATACAACGCCGGCGCCACGAACAGGGTGAACAAGGTCCCAAACCACTGGCAACCACTAGTCCGGTATCGAAGCGGCTCACCGCGCCGGGATCACTCGCCATCAACAGGGCAATCATGGCTACTATCATATTAAGCCTTGTTTGGTGCAAAGCAAATTACAAATACCACATCCTAAATATCTGGCATGAGGGACATCGAAAAATGAGCGGCTGAACAACTACCGTGATTGGTTGAATGCCCATGCAGGAGCAGAACGCCTAAAAGAAATCAGGGAAAGTATTAATAAAGGGCTAGCGCTTGGAAGCAAGCGGTTTACATTACCCATAGAAGCATTGACCCATCAGCGTGTCACGGCAAGAAAACCGGGAAGACCAAGACAGAGAAGTATTGGTGAAGCATCCTTATTACTCTGACTCTAAAGCCCCCCATATTTTGCATGAATGTGGAAGTTGCGAGGTGATTATCAAACAGAAAGTGGGTCTTGTTTTTCCAGGGCTTGTAGCTCCTCTTCGGTAAACATGCGCGATTTGATAATAAAGCGAATGCCCATCGGTATTTCAATGGAAAAGCTGGAGCCTCGCCCAGATTTTACATCAAGCGTAAGCTGGGTGTGTTTCCAGTATTCAAACTGATCGCGCGCCATATAGAAAGGGCAGCCATAGACTTCGCCCAGTTTAATGTCGGAACCGCCTACCTTAAAATCACCATCTTCATAACACATGGGTGAGGAACCGTCACAGCAGCCACCGCTTTGATGGAACATAAGGTCGCCATGTTTTTCCCGCAGTTGGTCGATCACTTCTTTGGCCTCTTCGGTAACCGTTACGCGTTTTACTTGGGTTGATTGTGCCATCGTCTTAGTATCAGCTTCTAATAAGGCGCCGGCCCGGCAAGAGATGCCCGGCCGGAGCTTTTTGAGTTAATGTTTTAGCGTTTAGAAGAAGCCCTGTGCTTTCTTATCGTAAGAGACGAGCATGTTTTTCGTCTGTCGATAATGATCGAGCATCATCTTGTGATTTTCCCGGCCAAAGCCGGATTTTTTATATCCGCCGAAGGCCGCATGTGCAGGATAGTGATGATAGCAATTTACCCACACACGGCCTGCTTTAATAGCCCGAGGAATGCGGTACAACTGGTGTGCATCGCGTGTCCATACGCCCGCTCCCAGTCCATAAAGCGTTTCGTTGGAAATACCGATAGCATCGGCTTCATCCTTGAAGGTTGTCAGAGAGGCTACCGGACCGAAAATCTCTTCCTGGAACACGCGCATTTTATTGTGTCCCTTAAAGATCGTCGGTTCAATATAGTAGCCGCCGGAAGTGCCATTGGAGCCTACATTTGCTTTTTGACCTCCGGTCAGGACTTGCGCGCCTTCTTCCCGGCCGATCTCCAGGTAGTTGAGAATTTTCTCAAATTGATCATTGGAGGCTTGTGCACCAACCATGGTTTCGGAGTTTAGCGGATTGCCTACCTTTATTTTTTTAACCCTTTCCACAACCTGGTCAATAAATGCATCGGCAATCGACTCCTGCACGAGTATACGGGAAGGAGAGGTACAAACTTCTCCCTGGTTAAGGGCAAACATAGCGGCCCCCTCCAGTGCCTTGTCGAAGAAATCGTCGTCAGCATTCATCACGCTTTCGAAAAATACATTCGGACTTTTGCCGCCCAGCTCAAGCGTAACAGGTATCAGATTTTCGGAAGCATACTGCATAATGAGTCGCCCAGTTGTAGTTTCGCCGGTAAACGCAACTTTAGCAATCCGGGGCGAAGAAGCCAGCGGTTTGCCCGCCTCGGAGCCAAATCCGTTAACTACATTCAATACGCCGTCGGGCACTACCTCTTTGATCAGATCGGCCAAAATAATGATGCTGGTCGGTGTCTGTTCAGCAGCTTTTATCACCGTACAGTTACCTGCAGCTAGGGCAGGGGCCATTTTCCAGGCGGCCATCAGCAGTGGGAAATTCCACGGTATAATTTGTCCCACCACGCCCAGGGGCTCAGGCAAATTTATGCTTACGGTGTCCTTATCCAGCTCGGAGATGCCGCCTTCTTCGGCGCGGATGACGCCGGCAAAATAGCGGAAGTGATCTACCGCCAGCGGAAGGTCGGCATTTAAGGTTTCACGAATGGGCTTACCGTTTTCGACGGTTTCTACACGCGCCAGATATTCGAGATTTTCTTCGATAATATCTGCAATATCGAGCAGTACCTTACTTCGCTCGGCGGCAGAAGCTTGGTTCCAGTCTTTTGCTGCCTTGTGGGCGGCATCAAGCGCAAGCTCAATATCTTTTGCGTTAGAACGTGCTACCTTGGTAAACGGCTTGCCGTCCATCGGCGCAATATCATCAAAATATTCACCATCGACAGGCGCTACAAATTTGCCGCCGATGAAATTATCGTAATGATCTTTGAATTCGGGGCGATCGTAAAGTTTACCGGTCGTGGACTCGGTTTCCCTTTCTTTAACTTGAGTGGTTTGATCGTTAGCCATGATGGTCCTCTTTTATCTTAAACTTTCAGGTTAGAATTTGTATCCCAGGCGCACTTGTCTTACATGGCTCCCAACTGGCAGAGGTCGGACAGGTCGGTGAAGGAATCGGCAGTTTACTTGTACCTTCAGGATGACAAAGCCTATTAAAGATATGTCCCACTTCATGTAATATCACAATAGGACTGAAATGCCCCTACATGGTTGCTCATGAAACCATAAATTCGGTACCCGGTCTATCAGCCCATCCATTGCTACCAATTTCAAGAAGTTCATCTTCCATCATATCTACAAACAAGCCATAACGGAAATGTGAGTCACATTCAGCCTACATGTTATTCCGCATGTCTTTGCCGTTACTATGCGCATGGGCACTAGAAGTGTATTAAGCTGTCGATACATTGAGAATGAAAACCTTCGTTTACGAATGACGATGCGCCACACTCCTCTGCATCCGTGCATATCGGTTGAGCGTGCCTGTTGAAGCGGGTATTCAACATTATTGAACACGGCCCGAAGTGTAGCGAGAAATTTTAAATCATCGCCGCTATCCTGAAATTGGGCGCCATCACCAAAATTTTGATCTTCTCAGCTTACCTACTCGAGCACCGCCACCTTCACCTGCAAGTGGCTTTGAACTCATCGGGCCTGTCTGATTCCAAACCCATCTGCGTCTTTTACGGCTCCCTTCCATATTGAGCTGAGGCTCGCCCTTGGCTGTTATTCCCCTGAAGCACCAAAACGCGGCAGAATCCTTGACTTTTTTGTGTTAACTCAATCGGAAGGCAGTTATTTTTGATCCATGATCACCGTGATTGACGCCCAAGCCAGCGTTCAGTACATTTAATCCCAGCTTTCAGTGCATTCAATACTCAAAGGAGAAAGAACATGGATAGCTTGTTTAGCAGTGTCGGTAACGTATTCGGTGGTATACTGAGTTTGATCTGGTTAATCATCGTCATCTGGGCCATCGTCAAGGTGGCGAAAAGCGGCGCGAGTACGCTGGCAAAGATAATCTGGATTATCGTATTGATTATCTTTCCCTTGATTGGCTTGATCGTCTGGCTATTGCTCGGTCCCAAGGGATAGCGATTGCGCACGCAGCAAGATTTGGGCGGGTCGCTTGTAAAGGGCCTGTCCATTTTTGTATCGACCAAACTCCAGTGAAAGTCGCCATAACGCGATACGCCGGATCTGACTATGCTAAAGCAATAGCTAATCAGATCAACAAACCATGAAATTCAATATTGAAAGGGAGCTAAGCCAACGCACGCTCTTATGTGTTGGTGATGCAGCAGCCGTTACCTGGTAATGAAGCGTTTCCTGGCTTGCCGTACCTATCACAAGGGGTATGAGGTAATGCTCAATATTGAGCTGATGATTTCCCTTGGCTGTGTTATTCGCCGAAACACCAAAACGCGGCAGAATCCTTTATTTTTTGTGTTAACTGAACCGGAAGGCAGTTACTTTTTGATCGATGATCACCGTGATTGACACCCAAGCAAGCGTTTACTACATTTAATCCTCATGGGAAAGATAGTTTTTTCCTATACCCTGCCGCACTCATCTAGCTTGGTGAAAGCGAAACAGGATTCATTGACTTGGCAAGAAAGGAGCAATGGGATGAAACTTCGTACTCTACCACTAGTACTGGCTATGACCGGCGTGGCCGGCTTTGTCATCGCCGCCGAAAAGGCGGCAATCGAAGTGTCGCCCCAACCGGCAGGTAGCAAAATCACCGTGGATAGTGTAACCGTCCCGGATGATGGTTTCGTGGTGATTCACGCCAGCGACGAGCATGGCAATATTATTGCACCACAATCCATTGGCCATTCGGCAGTGAAATCCGGTACCCAAGAAAACGTCAGCGTTAGCCTGAATGAGGAAGTTGCCTCCGGCGATAAGGTCTTCGTCATGCTGCACGAGGACACTGGCGAGAAAGGTACCTATGAATTCGGTGTCGATAGGACGAATATGGACGTACCGATGATCCAGGATGGCAAGCCGGTTATCGCATCCATGGATATTGAATAAGCTTAGGCTTGTATACCCGTTTTATAGCAAGGCCGCCCGATAGGGCCGGCCTTGCTATGGACACAATGCTGATTATCTGCAACCTAACTGGCCGGAAGCCGTCGGACAGGTCGGTGAAGGAATCGGCGGCTCGCTTGTAACTTCAGAATAACAAAGCCTAACGGTATGTCCCTCCTCATATAACATCACAGTGAGACTGAAATGCCCCCAGGGCTAACGCATGAAATTGGCTTGGAGAAGTTGGCGCATGTAGTCGTTGTCCCAGGCTGCCTTTTTGCGTTTGCCACGCAGACTGGTTTTGGTGGAGCGGTCTTGACCCACCAGGTTAATGGCGATCTTGCGCAGCAGGGCGAAGTTGCGCACCGCTGTGGGATCGCGAACGCGGCTGTGGTCCTCTCGGAAGGTGACCTCCAACACCCAATGCACGTTATTCTCAATCGACCAATGCCGACGGATGGTCTGAGCCAGCACCTGTGGGTCACCGATGAAGCTAGACAGAAAGTAGCGAATCGGCCATGGCTCTCATCAAAGGCATCGAAAACGGGTTTAGCTGTGGCACCTCGCCCAAAACAATGTTGTTCGAAATGCTTCTGCACGGCCGCATAGTCATGGCCATGGTTGGCCTTGAGTACCCATAGATAGTCCGCCTGGCGATCGACAATCCGCTGGGCAATGTCCTTCTGGCAGCCCATGGCATCCATCGTCACCAGGGTATTCTCTAGCGCCAGACTCTCCAGCAGTTCGGGAATGGCAGCGGTCTCGTTGGACTTCTCATCTACACAACGCTGACCAAGCACTACCCCCTGCTCGCTGGCCCAGGCACTTACCAGGTGCAGCGGGGACTGTTCCCAGCCCCGGTCGAAGGATCGGCGCACCGTCTTACCGTCGATGGCGACCACCTCCCGCTCGCCGGGCGTGGCAACGGTACCGACCCAGGCCGTCAAGCAGGCCTCAAAGGCCTGCGGGTCGATCAGCATAAACACCCGACGAAACGTATCGTGAGAAGGAATACCATTAGGAAGGGCGAGAAATTGGCGCAGCCAGGATAATTTGCTGCAACCATACAAAGCAATGTCCTCCCAACTCTCGGCGCAGGCGATCACAGCACAGATCGCAAGGACTAGAATATCAATCAGTCGGTGCTCGATCTTCCCTGCGCAGCGCGGGTCCTCAAGATCAGAAAATTGCTCGATCAGTTGCTCGATCATGGTGAGACCTCTTCACAGAAAAGTAAAAAGGCAGCTTACCTCAGCGGCGATTAGGCTTCAGGTCACGACTCTGTAATTTCATGCGTTAACCCTGGAAATGCCCCTACTTCGTTGCTCGTGAAACCATAAATTCGGTATCCAGTCTATCAGTCTGTCCATATCGCTACCAATTCCAGGAAATTCTTCTTCCATCATCATATCTAATAGCGCTTGGTCCCCATGCAGAGCAGCATGTAATCTACTTTCGTTATGCAAGAATCAAGATACAAACTTACCTTGGGTATTGGAGTGAAAATATGAAATCTAATTTATTTGAATCGTGGTTAAGAAATACCTGGCCAGAAAATATTGATACCGGTTTGTGTACGTTGGAGAAAAAAGGGGGTTTGTGAAATCGATGAGGGTAGTCTTGGTCCTGCATATAATGGGAAAAGAAACTACTCTACATGCATTTACTTTTTAATTGGATCCGATGGTTTTTCAGCTTTTCACAGAATAAAATAAGATGAGATCTGGCATTTTTATGATGGCTCTCCTATCCGGCTTCACATGATTTCTGATGATGGTGTTCATACACAGCATATTATAGGCCGTGATTTCTAGAACAATGAGACGCCTCAGTTTGTCGTGCCAGGCGGATATTGGTTTGCCGCAGAAGTCATTCAGGAGGATAATTTTTCTTTGATCGGATGTACGGTGTCCCCAGGTTTTGATTTTGAACTTAAATCCAGAGAAGAACTTGTTGACATGTTTCCGAAACACATAAAGATTATCACTAAACTCACTCATCACTAAGTGTTTAGATCTAATTTAGTTACCCTAATATTTTATTGTTGTTGTCTCAAAAATAATTTATGGTTTCATCCCTGGTCCGGACGGTGCTTTTGGAGGGCTAATAATATAGCGCAGCAAAATTGATTTTTAAGAAAGAAATGTGACTTCTCAAAACATGCCTAAATTTTATTATCTTCAAGTCCTAATCAATCGAACGAATTACCAATACCTTATTCACGATACGGGAAACTTCTATGCCCTTTAGCCAAAGTCTAGCAAGGATTGTCCTTTCTATTACTTATGCTTTGAGACCCGACGAATCTTCCTGCTCCATGGGCTCTTGAGGTATTTCCTTCTCTTCTCTATGGGCGCGAGCAATCAGTAAATACACCGCCGGCACCACAAACAGGGTGAATAAGGTCCCAATCCCCAAACCACTGGCAACCACTAGTCCAATATCGAAGCGGCTCACCGCGCCAGGACCGCTCGCCATCAACAGGGGAATCATGGCTACTATCATGGAAACCGTCGTCATTAAGATAGGACGTAACCGGATACTAGCCGCTTTCTCTACTGCTTCCCGCTTACCAAGGCCCTCCTGCACTTGCAATTGATTGGCAAACTCCACGATGAGAATGCCATTTTTGGCAATAAGGCCAATCAGCGTGATCAGTCCTACCTGAGTATAAATATTGACGGTCGCAAACCCCAAAGTAAGAAACACCAGCGCTCCGGCAATCGACATGGGAACAGACATCAAAATAATAATAGGGTCGCGCCAGCTCTCAAACTGCGCCGCCAAAACGAGATAAATCACCAACAAAGAGAAAAAGAAAGTCACCATCAAGGCACTGCCCTGCTGAGTATATTGCCGCGACTCCCCCGCATAATCCCAGCTAAAATCGGAAGGAAAAGTCTCCCGGGCTTGTTCCTCCAGGTAAGCCAGCGCCTCGCCTACCGCCACGCCCGGAGCCATAACGCCCTGCACGGTTATCGAATTAAGCTGTTGAAACTGGACTCGCTTGCTCGGCTCTACCGCTTCTTCAAAGGAAACCAGCGTTGCCAGGGGGATGAGTTCCCCCGCGCCAGTGCGAATATAATAATTTTCCAGCATTTCCTGATCGAGACGATAACGGCGGGCTACTTGCGGAATTACCTTATAGCTGCGTCCCTCCAGATTGAACCAATTAATATAACCGCCTCCCAGCATGACTCCTAAATTTCGCCCAATATCTTCCATGCGAATGCCGAGATCTCCCGCCAGATCCCGGTTGATGTTAAGGGTGGTCTTGGGGCGGGTGAATTTGACGGATTTTTGCAGAAAGGCAAACTTGCCGCTCCCCATTGCTCGCCCAATCAGGTCGCCGGCAACCTGGTCCAGGCGGGAGAAATCCGCAGCCGAGGTGATCACGAATTGAAGCGGCAGCCCACGGCCGGCACCAGGCAAGCTAGGACGGGGGAAAATCGCAATTTGAAACCCCGCGACTGCTTGCAGCTTTTGCTGTAACTCAGGCTGAATCTCCATCTGGGAGCGCTCCCGCTGGGAAGGTACGGGCATCTTGAAACCGCCAAAAACAGTGCTAGGATCGCTGCCTTGGCCGAGCAGAAGAAAACTTTCCTGGTATTGGGGAAAAGTTGCAAATATCTCGATGATCTGACGGGAGTAGGCTTCATCATAATCAATAGTCGCGGTTTGGGGCGCGGTCGCCTGAAAAAACAAGATACTTTGGTCTTCAGTGGGCGCCAGTTCATTGTGGCTAGTCACGTACATAAAATAAATGCTGCAAAACATGACTCCCGCAAAAACCATAACGACCGGCAGGCTGTCCAGCGTGTACCGCAAGAAGCGCGAGTAATACTCCGCAAGACGGGTAAAAAAGCGCTCCACCCACTGCTCAAAGCGGCCTGCTTCACTGGCTGGCCTTAACACCTTGGAAGAAAGCATGGGGGAGAGGGTGAGCGCCACGACCCCTGAAACCAGTACTGCGCCCGCCAGCGTAAAAGCAAATTCGGTAAATAAGGTTCCCACCAGGCCGCCCATAAAACCGATAGGCGCATAAACGGCGACCAGGGTCGTGGTCATAGCGATAATAGGCAATCCCAATTCCCTGGCGCCCTGGATGGCGGCCTGAAAACGGGACCCTCCATACTCCAAGTGCCGGTGGATATTTTCCACCACGATAATGGCATCATCAACCACCAAGCCAATGGCCAGCACCATGGCTAGCAAAGTCAGCAAATTCAGGGAAAAGCCCAGCGCTAGCATTAAAAATGCCGCGCCAATCAAGGATAGAGGGACAGCAACAGCCGGCACCAGAGCCGCCCGCAAGGAGCCCAGAAATAAAAAGATCACTATTATCACGATGATCACCGCTTCCGCAAGGGTACGGAACACTTCCTTAATGGCATCCTCAATATAGGCGCTGGCGTCATAAACAATGTAACCGTTCAGTCCAGCAGGAAGTTGACGGCGTATCTCTGGCATTAGGCCGTGGAGGTGTTCGGCAATATCCAGCGGATTGGCACCTGGCGCCTGCTCAATGCCAATAAAAATGGCCGGCTTGCCGTTATACCAATTGGTGGAGTCATAGTCTTCGGCGCCGAGCTTGGGGTCGGCGACATCCCGCAGGCGCACTAGGGCGCCATCGGCCTCCCGCACCACTAGATTAAGGAAGTCCTCTTCCCGGCTAATATCCGTGGTGGCGCTGAGATCAATAGCGACGTAGGCTCCCTTGGTATGGCCTACGCTGGCGAGATAATTATTTTTGAGCAGGACTTCTCTTATATCACCAGCGGTCACCCCCAGGGCAGCCATTCGGCGGGGATTGAGCCAGATGCGCATAGCAAAGGTTTTATTACCAATAAGCTGCGCCTTGGATACGCCCGGTACCGCCTGGATCTTAGGCCGCACCACCCGCAATAAATAGTCCGTAATTTGGGACGGTAACATCTCTTCACTGTAGAAAGCCATGTACATCAACGCGGTAGGATCGCCCGTGGTGGAGTCGATCACCGGATCTTCCGATGCCTCGGGAAGGACATTGCGCTGGCTGGCGACTTTAGCTTGAATTTCGGCAACCGCGGCGTTGGAATCGTAGTTCAGCACCATGTGGGCCTCGATAACTGAGTGGCCCTGAGTGCTGGTCGCCACCAGATAATCGATCCCCTTCGCCTCGGCGATTGCCTGTTGCAAGGGGGTGGTAATAAAGCCGTTAATCAATTCGCTGCTGGCCCCCGGATAAGCGGTAGTCACTGTCACCACCGTATTTTCGGTCTCAGGGTACTGCCGTACCTCCAGTAATGCCAGGGAACGTAACCCAATCAGCAGAATTAACAAGCTCACCACGCTGGCCAGCACCGGACGGTGAACAAAAAGATCGGTAAACTTCATGCGCCACCCACCCGTCCGTCCAGGGCTTTTTGATCGCTAATCTGAACCTGCTGACCACTATGTAATTTCAGCTGACCCGCGCTGACGACCCAATCGCCTGCCTGCAATCCCTTGGTAATTTCAACTTGGCCTTCCCGCACCTTGCCCGCCCGCACCGGCTGCTGCTGGACCACTAGACCGCCATTTTTCTTTTGGATAACAAACACCATATCCCCATAGGGATTGTAGGTAATGGCCGTTTGGGGCACCGTCAAGACTTGTTTCTGCTCAGGCAATATGGCCCGTACCTCGGCAAACATCCCAGGTCGTAGCTTAAAGTTTGGATTCTCAAAAGTGGCGCGCACTTGGACATTGCGGCTGCTGGGATTAACGCCTGGATTAATCGCGGTAATGCGGCCTTTAAAGTGCTGTGTGGGATAAGCTTGAACGGTAATCAGCACGGTTTGGCCTTGGGCAAGCAAGGAAAAATAGCGCTCGGGCAGGGAATAATCCACATAGATAGGATCAAGCGCCTGTAAAAGCACAATGGAAGAGCCGGGTGCTAAATATTCTCCCAGATCGACCTGGCGGATTCCCAATAAGCCGGAAAAAGGGGCACGAATCTGCTTTTTTCGTATCAGGGCTCGTTTGGCCGCTACCATGGCTTGGGCATTTTCTAACTGGGCCTGGCTTTCATCATAAACAGAACGGGATACCATTTGCTTTTTGAGCAAACGGGTATTGCGCTGGAATTGTAGTTCCGCCAGCTTCTGCTCCGCTAACAATCCCTTGAGATCCGCCTGATCAACACTATCTTCGAGCTGTAACAACAACGCGTTTTTTTTAATCTGCTCTCCGGATTCAAAGTTAATCGCATCGATGAGCCCGGCAACCTCATTAGTTACATGGACACCTTGAACGGCAACTAGACTACCCACCGCCTGTAAAGAAGTTCGCCAGGACTCTGACCGGACCTTGGCGGCGGCCACGGTAGCTGGCGGGGGGGGCATGGCGGCCTGAGCGGCCTGCTGTTGCTGCTGATAATACTTCCAACCGAAGATACCGCCGAAGAATAAACCCAAGGCTAGCACTACCACTATAAGATGCTTTAACATTGTTATCCCTTAGCTTCCGGATTTTTGCAAAAATAAGCTTATCCGAACCCTATTATTTGCTTATGTCTGATCTTTAATCCCACTCAACCAAGCATCCCGTTAGCAAAATTTCGCTCAAAGCCTTGCTGTAGTCCTCCACTCCCTCAGCAAAACTAACATCCCGGAAATGCCGGAATACATCCCGCGCCATGAAGAAAAAAACATCTGCCCCCAACAACACTACCGCTAAAACTGCTGGATCAATAGTAGAGCGGATTTCCCCTGCAGCCTGCCCTTCGCGAACCATCTGGACTAGCCGGGCAAAATTGCCCTCCAGCACACCCTTGGCAAGCATTTCCTTACGGTGAGAGTCCTGAGCCAGTAGTTCACGCAGGAAAAGCTGTACGGCGCCAGGCTCATTGAACATATTCTCAAGGTGGATTTGGGCAAACTGCCGCAGCTGCTCCCGACAAGTCGGCGCCGAAATCGGCCTGCCCCCTCGAAGAGGACTTAACTGCTCGCAGTAATCCTTAAGAACGGCCAGATAAAGCCCCTCTTTAGATCCAAAATGATGAAAAATATTAGCTTTACACACCTTGGCACGGGCCGCGATCGTACTAAGGGTAGTGCCATGATAGCCTTGCTCCGCAAACTGGATTTTGGCGACCGAAAGAATAGCTTCCCGCCCCTGGCCAGGCGTTTGGGTGTCATGATCACGGCCTGCCGGGCGCTTAATCATAGGGCCTTCCTATGGCTGGATACACCTTTCATGGATAGTTATTTACCAATCGACCGGTCAGTAATTTAAAGACACAAAATTTCATAAGATTCTGATTTTTCATCTTATCACTGCCATATTTTCCCCTACAAGGTGTGAAGATATTCAACCTAAGCTTGCGGAGCTAGGCAAATAACCATCGGGGAGGCATGGCAATGGGCAGATCCTGAGTATTAAGGGAAAGCCTGGATAAAAAACACTTACTTCCTCTCTATCTTCGCTAATTCGCGCCCGCTCCAGCGGGCACCAGGATAATGGGTGCCTCATCAGCGAGAAATGCCTGGTCAGTTGCTTCGAGATGGTTGTAGTGGATCATCTCCCTGATTTCGTCGACGTAGGCCTGTCCGCGTTCCGAATAATCGACCAAAGTATCCACCAGCGCAAGCCCTGTTGGTTCATTGCCTTGATTGCGCAAGACCGCGCGCCTCTCGCGTAGTTCCGCATAGGTCGGATGGGTATTGAGATTCAACATATAGGCACGGACCGAATCGATCGGACTTTCGAAGGACGCGATACCATAGTCTCCCTTGCCGGTACGCTTTTCCCTCGGCGGAATCCCGTCCCCGCCGTAAGTCCATTGCCCGAATAGCGCATTACCGAGATCAGCGAACCGGGAAGTGCCCCAGCCACTTTCGTTGGCAGCTTGGGCTAGCACCAATGACGGCGGAATAATATCAACCCGGGTACGCAGTTCAGCTAGCTGCTCGATGCCAAGATTGTCAACGCTAGCGCCGTTGACAATCTTGTATTGCTTGGCTAACCCCAGCAACCAGGCGGTATCGGCACTATTCCGGGAATCCTTCGCTACCATTGCTTCCAGGCGCGAGCGATCCGCCAGGATCAACTCGTTGCTGCGCAATACGGCCGGTCCCAGTAAGCGGAAAAACAGACGTTTCTTGTTCGCCGTGCTTATTTCTTTCGAATACTTATTCTTCCATCGCGAAGGGATGTTCGAAAGATAGATTCGAGGCACTTTACGGATGCCCTTCTGCCAGGCATCGACCGTATAGCCCTGCTGCTGGAACAAAGTCTCGACCTCTTTATACGACTGGAATGCCAATTCTTCCGCGACAGCTACCACCGATGCAGAAAAAATCAAAACGCCCAGTAATGCTCCGCTGATAAGGCGAAAAAATATTTTTGCGGTACCCATCCTGATTGAACTAATCCTTTTTTTCTGCTCGAATTGTTGACTGTCCGTGGTTTGGTGAGGTGGGCTGCATTAAAAGAGAACCTGGAACGAACTCTCCTTACCTTAAAAACCGGCCAGCATTCACAGCTTCCTCCAACTCGAAATGCAATGATAAACCAAAGACAACATAAATGCTAAGCTCCTCAATACCTTATAAAGTGTCGATTGCGCCCATGATGGACTGGACCGATCGGCACTGCCGCTATTTTCTCCGCCTGATTTCCCATCACGCCTTGCTCTATACCGAAATGGTCACCACGGGGGCGCTCGTTCATGGAGATCGAATCCGTTTCCTGGCCCATCATAGTTCTGAACATCCCTTAGCTTTGCAACTGGGAGGCAGTCATCCCGAAGAATTAGCTCTTTGTGCCCAGATAGCCGAAGACTATGGATTTGATGAGGTTAATCTTAATGTGGGCTGTCCCAGCAACCGGGTACAATCTGGGCGCTTTGGAGCCTGCCTGATGGCGGAACCTCAGTTGGTTGCCGAATGCGTTGCCGCCATGGCTCAAGCTACCCAAATCCCGGTAACGGTCAAGACCCGGATTGGAATTGATGAACAGGACTCCTATGAGGCGCTAAGCAGTTTTATCAGCACGGTGGCGCAAGCAGGTTGCCGGACTTTTATCATCCACGCCCGCAAAGCTTGGCTGCAAGGTTTGAGTCCCAAGGAAAATCGGGAGAAACCTCCCTTACGCTATGATGTGGTGCGGGCCATTAAGCGGGATTTTCCTCAACTAGAAGTAATGATCAATGGGGGTATTACCACTCTGAAAGAGGTCTCTGAGCACTTAGAATTATTGGATGGCGTCATGATTGGCCGGGCAGCCTACCATAACCCCTATCTGCTTGCACCAGTAGACCAGCGCTTCTATGGAGATTTCCGCGCTTTACCCACCCGGCATGAGATTATTGAAGCTTTCCTGCCCTATGCAGCGGAGCAATTGGCCCGCGGCGTATATTTGAGTCGCATGACCCGTCATATTCTAGGGTTGTTCCAGGGCCAACCAGGGGCCCGGGCCTGGCGCCGTTATTTAAGTGAAAATGCTCACCGGCCTGGCGCGGGGATAGAGATAATTCGAGAAGCCTTACAAAGAGTGCTGTGCTAGTCAGGGTAGAATAAATTTTTGTGAAAAACCGAATTTTATACCTGCTCTAAAAAGTTAGCTGCCACAAAATTCAGACCTTACGGTACACTACAACGAGTCGAACGGTCGTGCCAATCAGAAGTTGCACAGTCACAGCTCCGTACTGGCCGGCGCTTAACTCAAGCGTTGGCTGGAAAAACATCATGAAGGAAAAATAATGCACCGTATTGTTGCAAGCCACTTGAATAGCTTCGTTGGCGAATATGCTCTTGAAGCGGATAATCCTACGCTTCAATTTGAGAAGTTCGCTAATTACGCCGTTCTTTCAAGCAAGCTTGCTTCAAGCATAGAGCTGGATGATGTAACTACGGGCGAGGACGATGATGGGACCGCCGGGATTGCGGTCATTATTAACGAGGAGCACATTGTATCCGCTGAAGATGCGGAGTCCATATTTACTCAAGAACGCCGCAACAACGATGTTGAAGCTGTGTTTGTACAAGCAAAAACTAGTGATGGGTTTGATCTCGGCGATTTCTTAAAGTTTAAGGAATCAGTTTTGAGATTCTTCACGCAGGAACCTTACACTGCAAAAAACGAAATACAACAAGACGCACGGTCAGCTTTTGATGTTGCAATTAGCAATGTTCCCAAAATTCGGCACGGCAAACCTAGTGTCGGTGCGATATTCGTAACTACAGGAACATACGCTGCGCCTGAAGCACTAGAGACCGCTCGCAAAGAAATGATCAAACAACTTGAAACATCGGGTTTGTTTCAAAATACAGATGTTCGTTTTATGGGGCGTGATGAGCTGATCAAGGCTTGGGTGGCTAGCTACAGTGGTATCGAAGCAAGTTTGGTTATGAATAGCAGTGCGTCACTATCTGAGATCGCGGGTATAGACGAAGCATACTTAGTAGTCGTTAAGGCTAGGGAGTACGTCGAGAATCTCCTGGTAAGCGAAGATGGAAGCATAAGAGGTCAGCTATTTGAGGAAAATGTCCGACATTTTTTGGGGTCAGAAAATCCAGTTAACGCCCAAATCGCGGAAACAATTACTGATAGCGATGGGAGAACAAGGTTTCCAGTCTTAAATAACGGGGTCACTCTCGTGAGTCCTGATGTTCGAGTGCAAGGGACTACGCTACATATATCAAACTTTCAGATTGTGAATGGCTGTCAGACTTCTCATGTACTCTATGAAAACCGCAATGCATTAACCGATGATCTGATGGTTACTCTCAAAGTAGTCGAAACTACGGATGAGGATGTCTTCAGCGAGCTAGTTCGCGCCACAAATAGCCAGTCCAAAATAGAAGAATCACAGTTCCTTTCACTAAGCCCTATAGCAAAGAAAGTTGAGGAATATTTCAACACATACGAAGGTTAAGATAGCCGCCTATATTTTGAGCGTAGGGATAGACAGTATGTGGGAAAAGGAATCTCAGCAATTCGAGTTGTCTCGTTGCACAAAGCTGCCAAGTGTGTTTGTGCGATGTTTCTTCATAGGCCAGATTTATCATTTAGATATCCGAAGCGGATGTACCAAGATTTTGGGCAGAAGATTTTTAGCGATACCAATCGCGAGATCATCTTCTGCGCAAGTGCATTGACGCTGTATCGCTTTTACCTCCTAACCTCGAATAGCACGATTCCTCAGAACATGCGGAGATTTAAATGGCATATTCTTCCTCTGGCTGCCGCAATTGTTGTAGGAAAAAACTTGCCACAACTGGGCTCTAAAAAAATTGACACGTATGCTCAAAAGGTGATTGATAGATTTGAACACCATGGGCCTGAGGGGACGGCGGTATTTACTGATGCCGTAAAGATAATCAGCTCCCTGGGGAATATCACGAATGATCGACTAAAAAGGCAGAGCGTCTTGGAAGAAATGCTAGCCAAGGTGGGCTAACAAGAAGATCAAACCGCTCACTATCCGTTCGCTAGGACTTTGCCGCTTGCGTTCAGCGGCAGGTGAGCGGAGTAGCGATATACGATTAAAGGGGGGAGGCGTGCCGAAGCTAACCGGCTACTGGGAGTGCGCAACACCCTCGAACCCGCAATGATACGTCTATCGTTACTCCGTTAAGTGTCATTTTTAATTAAGCTGTATTCTTCGCCCCCATGGCACTTGGGCTTTACCCTTGACCAGCCAGATGACCGGATAAGGAGGCTCTGTTGGTGGGAATGGACCCCGGGCATCAGTGAAATAAAGCAGGACATCCGGGTAGCTGCCTGCTTGCTCCACCCATCTAAAGGGGGGACGAAAATTGGTATCGCCACCACCAGGTAAATTTTTTGGCAGTGTCAACCCTTCCCAAGATTCATAGATCCATGGGCCTAGTTCACACAAATCAGCATCGCAGGCATGAAGAGTTACGCGGGCACGAAGTTGGCCCTTTAGGGCACTGACTTCGGTAAGAAAACTCTGCAATTGCTCATCATGGATGGAACCGCTAGTATCCAGCACGATCGCCAGATCTATTTGTTGAGAGGCGAGGCGAGGCAGTATCGCCAGACCTTCGCGGCGGCGAGGCGGACGAGCAAAACTGTAATCATTCTGGGCGGCTGCATTCAGGTATTGGGCGAGCAACTGCCGCCACGGAAGCTGGGGTTGTCCCAGACTCCCGATAAGGCGTCGCAGTGGACCGCTTAGCTTACCGTTTTGCAAGGCTTGCTGGGCGAGACTTGCAGTCCGCTGTTGCCACAGGCGGTTGAGCTGTTCCCGCTCCGCTTCGGCTAGCGGAGCGGGCAAATCAGAAGTTGCAGACTGGGTTGAAGGAAGGAAAAATTCATCAGAGACAGGCTTGCTTTGCTGTTTTGGGCTATCGTTACTACTCCCATCTTTACTAGTCAAATCAGCTATGGGCGAAGAACTGAGTGGCGAGGCACCATGATCATAGACGTGTCGATCAACCGTTTGTAGTTTTGCTTCCGCCGGGAGCAAGGGGTAGATTTCCTCAGCGCTAAGTCCTCGGTAATCTTGCTTGAGCAATACCCCAGGCGGGGGCTGTAGGCCCTCTCGAACCAATAATTGATTGACAGCGTAATCACAAGCTGCATTCCAGCGGCCTAGATTCCGGCGTCCGCGGCGAGCAAAGTGGCATAAAGCACAGTGGAGAGCCTCATGGGCCAGAATAAATTGAAGCTGCTCAAAGGAAAGCCATTCCACATAGGCAGGATTATAGTAAATAGCACGGGCATCCGTGGCGGTGCTACCGCACCATTCGGGGCTGGCTTCCCGTAAGGGAAGATGCAGCACCAAAGCCCCCAGGAAAGGCCGTTCCACGATAAGGCGCGTCCGGGCAGCACTGAGTTTAGTGTGAAGCGCAGTCTCTTTGGATGCGGACGCTCTTTTACCGTTCATAGAGCATGAGATCGGAAACCTGCCGCGCCCATTTGGAAAATTCAGGATGCTTCAGCAAAGGACGGCCAATGGCCCGGAACATTTCAGTCACCAGCATCACGCCCATCTCCCGTTCTGGGAGCCGGGTAGCATAACCCAGAATATAGCCGTAGATCTGGTGCGCTTCATGGCTATTCCTGGCATCCACCGCGCGGCGCACTAAGGTAGCGGCAACCCCATATTGGAGATCTAGCGCTTCTGGAACGGAAGCGTCCTCTCCCCGCAATATTGCTTCCACATCGGGCATGCGCGCCATATTATCAATAAAAGCCTTGAGTTCTAAACCGGCCCCAGGACCCACACAGGCTTGCAGGGCCTCTAGTAGAAGCTCTGGAACATCCTCGAATTTTTGCAGGGCCCGATGGGCATATTCCCAGGAGCGGGGGGTAGGGAAAGCAAGGGGGTTTTGATTAGGGTCAAAATCGAACAGCAGTTCAGGCCGGTACAGTAAAAATCCAATTAAGCGCTGATCGATACCCCGATGGGCCGCCCAGGTAACCCAATCACCCACATGAGGCTCAATTTCATAATGAGTAAAGCGATTAGCAAGGGGAGCAGGCAAAGTATAGGTAATCCCTCGATCACCCTGACGATTACCCGCCGCCACGATCGCCCAACCTTCTGGGACAGCATACTCTCCTAACTGACGATCCAGGATAAGCTGGTAGGCAGCAGCCGAGACCGTAGGGAGTGCTGACGTTAACTCATCTAGGAATAGAATCCCCTCGGAACCATGGCGTTTTGAGTTGGGCAACATGGCGGGGATGGCCCATTCTACCCAGTGATCTGTCCGAAAAGGGATTCCACGCAAATCTGTCGGTTCAAGCTGCGATAAGCGCAGATCGATGAGTGGAACCCCAAAACTATCCGCTACCTGAGAAAGAAGCTGGGATTTACCCACACCCGGCGGTCCCCATAGCATGACGGGCGTATGCTGACCGTTTCGGGCTGCGGTAAATTCCCGCTTGAGAAGGGTGGTAATTTGTGAAGGGCGCATAAGGTTTTTCCGCTGATCAATCCCGGATATCGGTCTTAACCGCTGCTCAAAAGACGAAGCGCAGGAACTCGCACCACGTTTTGGGTCCGCATCATTATTAATACTTGTAGCTAGTCGGCTTTGAGTATCAAGCCGCCTGCTTTTCGATGGGAGGGAGAGTCATGCCCGTCTCCAGGGATCAATCGATAGGCGTGCTTTTTTCGATGATGCGTTCCATGATTACCTTTATGGTGCCGTCCTAGCCTATGTTGGAATTTATGATGCTTTAGGCTGCGATGAAAAATAGAGGGATAGACAGTGCCATATTGAGGCTGATCCGGTGTACTCACATAGACAACCTGCGGTGAAGGGGGTTGTTGCGCCGCTTTTTGTTTAGCTTTTTTCAGCTTTATTTTTTCTCGCTGAATATGCTTTTTATATAGACGCTGCCATTGGTTGGCAATCGAGTAATAATTATCTTCAACGGCAGGATACGATGAAGGCACTTGAATCAAGGTTACCTGGGTTGCAGAAGAACTGGGTGCTTCATCTGAATAATGGGTAACTCCATTATCATCGATCCATTTATGCACACTTCCAGCAAAAGCTGGCCTTTCTAAAAATAGAAGAAATAAAATTATTGTAATTATTAAATAGAGAGATTTATTCATAATCCATAAGACCACTTTTTTAATAGGCTAGTTCCTCATGAAAAACATTGCGAAAGCATGAAAAAGTAAAAAATTTGCGGCTGATTAGCTATCTGAATATGGATATTTTCCCTGCGGAAATGAGCATACCTTGGGCCTTCCGCCTGCGGATCAAAAATAACAAAATTACCGTTTCCGCTGTTGCACTATTTCCTTGAGCGCGTTACTAGGCTTGAAAGTGGGGACGCTTTTTGCCTGTATGGCTATCACCTCTCCGCTCTGGGGATGCCGGCCAGAGCGGGCAGCTCTTTTTTGCACGGAAAAAGAACCAAAACCTGCTAAGTTAACCTTCCCCTTTTCGCTGAGGACTCCAGTGATCGTCTGGAATAGCGCATTGACAGCACGCTGGGCAACCGCTTGGGAAAGATTCGCTTCTAAAACAACAAAATTAACTAATTCAGTTTTATTCATCCTGATATCTCAGTATCCATATTGCTAGCCTCTTGGGGAATACCATAAACGATTCCTGGCAGCTATCTCTTCAAGTCATAGGGAGGTCTCGGTCATTCAACATAGAATGTGTCGCTCAGTGGTTACATTGATTGACTTAAAAATGCCCGAGGCATAAACTGTATTTTTAATCTATAATTAAAAAGAGCCTAGTTCTTAGTAAAGGAAAGGCAATGCAACTGACACAATATACGGATTATTCATTACGGGTTTTAATTTATCTCGATCTTTACAATAAGGAGCTTGCCACTATTAGTGAAATAGCCAAAAGCTATAATATCTCCCGTAACCACCTTGGGAAGGTAGTCCATAACCTTGCAAACTTAGGTTATATTGATACCACCCGGGGAAAAGGAGGCGGGATGCGGCTGTCGCAAGCACCCGAGAATATTAATATAGGACAAGTGGTGCGACAGACGGAGGGACGATTTGATCTGGCTGAATGCTTTAATGCCGCACACAATACTTGCTCTATTTCCTCTTGTTGTCAATTAAAAAATGTCTTTTGGGAAGCGCGGTGCGCATTTATCGCAGTGCTAGATCGCTATACATTGGCCGATATTGTTAAAAATAAAAGCCAGTTACGTTCCTCACTCCAGATTGAATGGTTTCCTCCTAAAGCAGCAAGTCATTAAACCCAGAGTTCATATTGCCGAAATCTCTAAGTTCTAATCTGCAAGAGCATTACAAAATTACTCGCTTATGTGTGGCAATGGTTCCCGCTGTAATATCGCTTAGGGTAACTTAATTTTTTTCCGATAATGATGGATTAGATGCCAAAATTTTAGGCTTTTTCCACCTCACCCCGAATAAAATACGTAGTGTCCAGATCACAGCCCAAATACTTCCAATAATCAATAAAGCACGGCCAAGTATGCGCTGCTCCCCAAGTAAATAATTGGCGCATAGGCGATCCGGAAGCACTACATATAACCAACCTAAGCGCATAAACATCGCCCAGAACTCTAGCATCAATACTCCTCGGGCAATGTAGTTAAGCTGAAACCAACTCAGGCTAAGCGCGGTACCAATAAATAATGGGATACCAATAAATTTGGCAATCTCAAAAATAGGTTCTGAGATGGCCGCATCCAAAGCACGGGGCAGCATCCAGTAAAGCACGGTCGCAACCACCAGGACCATACCGGAGATACCCCACCGATTCCAGGGGGCAATTCTACGCTTTAGCTTTTCCGGAAAGGCTTGACCCAACCACCATCCCAAGAAGGCTAGAAGTGGCAACTGCACCAGCATATGGGTAATCATGCTCAGTTCTAGAACGTGCCGTAAGGGTGGCAACGCTAGCAATCCCCAAATCAGGCAAGGCAAATACCAACTCCGCCTGCTAACCTTCATTAGATTTTCCCTCAGCAAGAGCTATAGTCAAATAATCCTGCAGCTTGGAGTATTCCTCAACGCCAAAAATGGCTACCAAGCGCCCCTGAGGATTAATAACATGGTAACCCGCAGTATGAGTATAACCGCCCATTCCATCGGGAATAACCGTCACCTTAAAGAAGTCCAGAATCGCCTTTTTCTCAACAACATGAGTGGGGCGCGTCGCAACCCAATACTTTCCTTCGCCAGAAAAATGGGAAAAGTGATGGCGGAGCCGCTCCGGAGTATCCTTTTCTGGATCAAAACTAATACTCAATAAGCGCAGCCTGTCCTTATCCAGCGCTTTTTCAAACTCTCTCTGAAGATTCCCCATGCCACTGCTGAGAGTTAAGCACGCGCTCGTACAACTCGTGTAAATAAAATCCACAACCACATATCGCCCGTGCCAATCACTCAGTGCTAGTGTCTTAGCATTCTGATCCTCCAAATGCCAGTTGGGGACTGGTTTTGGGTGTTCGCGCACCTCGAGGCGGCGCGCTGTTTCCGCGGTAAAGGCTCGGCCACCGTCTGTGCCTACCCATAGCGCTGTCAGGCCTGCTATTGCCAAGAGCGTACTTAGAAACAGAGTTCTCATTTCTCAATCCTCCTTCTGGAGTCTACGTAGAATAATTAGACTCCCGTTAAATGAGATTTATTCCTTACACTCTCTAAAGCTAGTATAAAAACCTGATAGATAAAAGCGGCGCGCTTCCTTAATTAATAAAGAAACGCAGCCGCTATTCACACTAATTTTATGATTATCAGATGCTTATCTCTATCTAAATCTAGATTCGCCTGCTACCTTTTAGTGGGCGGGTGCGAGCGCGGGATCAGGAGCTTTCGGAAGCACGGTAAGCACACGCAAGGTAAATAGCAAAACACCCAGTATTACTAATATCGCGCCCCAAGTACTCCACTGTGCATAGGGAACCCATTCTTCTAAATGAACTGCCCAACGACGGGGAACCCCGTTAGCACCACTCGTTAGAAAGCCTCCTACGAACAACAAGGCGCCTCCCACAAAGCTGTAAAATCCCAACTGCTCGATCAAAGGTGGTTTTTCTCCTTGAGAACCATTGGCTCCATTAAGAAGGTAAAAAGTAAAGCCAAAAATCATCGGCAACACGCCTAGCAGTAAATAAAAGTGGAAGTGGCCTGGCACCCACATGGTATTGTGTAAGACCCGGTTAAAATCCACCATGGAATCAACAACTGCCGGAATACCTCCCGCAGCCCAGCCAAATATGGAAAGCATCAGCAGCTTGGCAGAAGTGTTCCACTGAATTCCCGAGCGATACACCAACATCAGAGCGCCATAGCCCGTCACCACCATCACCGGCAAACCACTACTATAGGAAAGCACCTGAGCACCAACCATAGCCCACCCGGGCATGGGAAAATCCATGTACAGATGATGGGGATAGACGCTCATCACCATGAAAACGATGGCAAACCAAGCAGCATAAAACACCTTCGAGGTCTTATAAGGACGGCCGGTAAAACGGGGCAACAGTTCATAGATGGCTGCTACCGCAGAATAAATGGCCACATTAATGATCACGTGACCGAAGAAATAGATTAAGTTCTTGACCAATAGGGCGTCAGGCTTAAATTCTGGATTATAAAGGTTGACCAGCATCATCACCAATACCACGGCTCCCGCCGCAATACCGATAAAATCGACGATAAGCACCATGGTTCCCGCGACCACGGTTGCCGGATGGTAGGGGTCCAGCGGCTCTTTACCAAACAGTTGGGGCAATCCCAGTGCCCGCCCTAAACTGCCGTAGCTAGAAAGAATGGCTCGGCCAAAATCCAAAAGAAGAATCAGAAACCCGGTGCCAATGATGAGCAAGCCTAGCAAAAATGCCGCAGCCGCTCCGGTGGACCAAGCCCCCATGGAAATACCCGGCAAAGGGTATAAAAACGTCCAGGCGCCACCATACTTGCCGAGAAATATGGAGCCCAAAATAATGACCACACCGGTAAGAAAGATACCAAAATTAAGCCAGAATATTTTGGTGCTTAACGGCACATATTGGCGCAAAAAATACCATAACACCGCCATCCCACCAATTGCTGCCGTGCCGACCATGCCAGCGCCATGGACCGTCATAAATTGGTAAAAAACGTCCGCTCCTATCGGCGCCATATTACCTTGGGCAGCACGCAGCGTCGCGCCTGCCAGCATCATTAACAAGAAAACCAGAAACCCGGCAATCAGATGGGCTTTTACCGCCACCAGTGCGGCCTGATTCTCCGCTTCGCTATAACTAATTTTTTTATCTAATGTTGTTGTGCTCATGACCGTCTCCGCTATTCTCTCCTCTATGTTTCAAAAGCCTAGCTGGCAGCTTCCACCTTCAATTCACTCATCATGACGTGATGTGCCAAGCCACAATATTCCAGGCAAAAAATACGGTACTTACCGGGTTCATCAAATGTATGGATTAACTTGTTAGTATAGCCAGGCATGGCCTGAACTTGGGCAACGAGTTCCAAGTTTTCATTATAAACCCCAAAACCGTGATTGACATCAGCTCCCACGACCCGAAATTCCACAGGCTTACCCGCAACAACGGTATCAGTACTCATCGTCCAATACCACTGATGTCCGCTGACATCGACTTGCTGATAATCGTCACTGGAATAAGTTTTAGCTTGAGGGGGAATGGGAAAGGGAATCAGCGTTCCCAAGGTAAAAGCAGTCCCTAAAATAATTAGAAAAATAAACCACTTACCGCGAAAGCTATACCACTTACCGCTAAAAGTCGAATACTCCTCCCGGAGCTTAGAATTACTAATAACAAAATAGAACACTCCAAGAAGCAACACTGTGCCGAGGAGTGTTATATACGAAGCGATTGATTGCATTGTGCTTATCCTTCCTCATAGAATCGGTCAGAATCTGAAAACATATATTTGATATAGTTCTTTGTCAACTAAGGCGAGGGAATAAATTCAATATGCTTTCCCGGGGCTTTATGGCTGGAATTAATGGTTATTTTAAAGTTTACTATCGTTAGCTGGATCTAATTGGCTTGCAACGTTAACCTATTTGCCAGCCTTAGCCTGCCCACCGTAAGTATGAGAGAAAGCCGCTACCGTGTCTATCTCAAGATAAACCAGGGAACGGTAACAGTAGCAAACAGGGATTATCAAAAGCGCCTGGCCCACCGCTGGTATGGAGCCGCCATCTCATACTCTATTACGGACGAAAGCGCCTAAAAGAAGTTGTTGACGCCAACGGAGGTTTGTTCTTCAATGGGCTTTTTCTTTAATGGCAACCTGATAAATGGCCAACACTTTACGGGCGCTACTCACTGCCGCCCGCGAGCTCAGGGTAGCGCCGGTGATACCTTGGATTCCATAATTAAGATTAAGCTCAGTGAGCTGGCGTTGGTAAAGCTGTGCAAACCAACGTTGCGGCGGCTGATATTCCGGAGGCTCATGGAAAGCAAGCGTGTAAATTTTATCCAGTTCGCCGCTAGGGGTAAGAATAACCAACAAGGTTTCCGGTTTAGTACGTACCGTGTGGGACTCAATCGCCGCATAGCCAAGGAGCTCGCCTTCATTTCGTCCCACATAAAAGGTAAACAGTTTAGATTCCAGCTTAACCCGGGCAAGCCGCTCGATTTCTTCTACTTGGGATTCAGTCAAAAATAGAGACAATATCTCGACTTGGGCTTCTTTGCCAAAAGCCAGCTCCAACGCCTCTTTTTTACCGTAATAAATGGTACCAATAGCGTTTCTCGTTACAAGGACTACTATTATTGCCCCTGCTATGAGAAAAAAATGCCTCCCCTTTTTAAATGCTTTCATAAATCTTGATATAGGCATGACAGGACCCATGAAAATGGGCCCTGCACAATACGATAGACAAAAATAATACCTTTAACACTAAAAAATAAACCCAAGCCCCAGATTAAACTCATCAGCAGCGGAAGGGTTGCTATCTCTACCTACGAAGTTACGATAATCCGCCTTAATGACCACATTGGGAATAGGTTTGTAGTTGATTCCCACCTGGTAGATATCCTGATTGATACCGCCTTTATCCGAAAATCCTGCTGGAGCGCTGGCAATAGTATTCAGTTGCTCAAAGCGGAAGAAGGGAGCCAAGTACTGGATAGTTTCCGGCCACACCAACGGTAACAAATTATAAGCCAGCTCCGTATACCAGCCAAAATTGCTCTTACCAATGGTTTCCCCCTTGGCGGCACTAAGCGCTTCGGCATCACCGATATGTCCCCAGGCCCCTAGAGCCCGGAGCCACCAGCCTCGATACTGCCACTGGAGGTGGCCCTCATAGAGCTGAGTGAAGACATCCAGATCTTGCCCTGCATAGCTTTGATCCTGGCCCGAATTGCCCACATAGGCGGAGCCGCCAAAGGAAAGCCCAAGCATCGCCGGAGGCGAGTACTCCAAACGGCCCACAAAGGCCAAATCTTCCGCTAAAGCTTTACTGCCGGCCTGGCGACCGTCGCGGATACCTCTGGAGCTGAATTCTTCGGCATTCAAGCCATTCACTCCATACATAGTATAGGTTAATCCCGGCCAGAGCTGACCAAAAAGACCCACCCCATTCTCGTGCCAGGTGCTGGGAATAATTCGCTGTTCGACTTCGGGACGCTTATTGCCGAAAAAGAAGGGCGGTTCATGAATAAGGTTGATAAACCCCATAGGAAGCAACAGCATGCCAGCCCGGACATTGAACCGGGGATCAATGAAAAAATCGAGAGAAGCAAACTCGACAGAAACTTCGCCCTTCTCCTCATCCCCTTCCCCGGTAGTGCCATGTTCAAATTCGATTTCGCTATTAAACAATATCCTATCGGTGAATTTATAACCGACATAGAGCACCACACGCTCTAAATCAGCATTATCCTTTCCATCCCCATTCACAAAGTTTTGGTAGAGAGCGTTGCCATAACCACCAATGGAAAGCCCTTTACCAGCTTGGTAAACTTTAGAAGCTGCCGGCCCAAAACCGTACATGCTTTTATACTTGAACTCTTCGGGAATGTGCATCGCGGTCCGCAGGCTTTCTACCGCTTCAGCGAGAACACCCGTTTTGTGTTCCAACTCCTTAACCTGAGCTTTTGTCTCCGTATTCTCCTCAGAAGCAGAGGTTGCTGTTTTTGGAGATTCTTTAGTGCTCTCCGATGCTTCTTTAGAAACCTCTGGCTGAGCTTCCTCTTCTACGGGTTGGGATTTCGCTTTGAGTGCTTCAATTTCCTTTTGCTGCTGCTGAATGATCCGCCACATTTCTTCCATGGTTTGTGGCATTTCCTCCGCCGCCTTCAGGGGCAAGTTTGCAGCCAATGTGAGCGCGGCTAACCCAACCCTCACTAAGCTTTTCTTCTTCCTCACTTAATTTTATCCTCTCTTGAAAACATTACAGTGGTAGCCGAAAAAAAGGTGGCATAGTTAACATAAGATAAGATTAAAATGCAAATTATTATTAATTAACACTTTAACTTGTTAACTAAAATGCTAGAATAGTTAAGGAATATGGCGTATTGGGTTAGCAACTAAATTTGTAAAAATTGCCCTAATCTTAATGCGCTGGAAAAGCGCTCTGCCAGCCGCAGGAGAAACTCCTCTCTCCAGAAAACCCCAAACACCGACTACTCAAATGGGCATCAGAGAAGACCATCCTTAAAGATACGAGGCTAAGCCGGTCCTTGGCTTGAGGGCACCTTCATCCGACTCCCGTCCAATACTATGGATGGGTATAACCGCTAGCTTTTCACTAAGGATCAGAACTGAACTAAAATGCTCAGCCAAAAAGGAAAAATGCCAGGAATTGGCGCACCCTCTAGCCACGTCTCATCCCTACTTCTAGTATTAGAAATTGGGCCTTGGAGTGTTGCCGGAAATTGGAAAAACATAAAACTCCGGATAATGGCCGCTTTTACGGGCTTTGCCTCGTACCCAGGGGGTACTCAGGAAAACCAGGGAACGAAGGTAGAGACTCCGCAAACAGAATACAGGCTCCTCAACGGCAAGTAGTCTGGATCGGCCCTGGCCTGGTGGCTCTCCTTAAATACCACACTTCCAACCAACCGTTAGCCCAAGTTTTGCGGCATGTTCAGAATTATTATTTTATTTAATAAGATAATAGGGTAGATTAATAAAAACTTGAGAAAAACCGTATAAACCGTAAACAGAATGGAAAAAGGATAACGCTTATTATGAGTATACATTGGGGGATGGCCGATGATTTCGGTAAATTGATTTTGCGACTCACTCTGGGTATTCTGGTACTGCTCCATGGGATCAGCAAAATCACCCATGGTATTAGCGGGATCGAAGGCATGCTGCAAGGAATAGGCCTGCCAGCTTCCATCGCCTACGGGGTTTATATCGGCGAAATACTGGGCCCCATTCTTTTGTTGCTGGGTTGGTATGCTCGCCTTGGCGCTGCAATAATTGCCATTAACATGCTCTTTGCTCTTTTCTTGGCCCATCGCCCAGAGTTTTTTAATCTGACTCCTAACGGCGGCTGGGCTTTGGAACTGCAAGGCATGTTTTTATTGACCGCCCTGGCCTTAATTCTAACGGGCCCTGGCCGGTTTAGTCTCAATAATCGCTAGCAGCCGAAACTAGGCGCTATTCTGGTTCCAGGGTAGCGCCATCAAACCGGATAAATAATTAAATGGCGTTGAGGCTCGCTACCTACGCTCTCCGCTAAGAGATGATGGCGGACCGCAAGGCGGTGCTGCAATTCCCGTATTGCTGCAGTGCGGGGCTGCAAAGTAGCCGTCACACCCTCCTTCATCACTCGCTTAATAGCCGCTTCAGCTTCACTCACGGCGATATCCACCTCGTCCTTCGGAACTCCATGAAGGATATTAAGCACATTCTGCAACAAACGTCGAATTTGAGCAGTAGTATTCTTTTTTACGACGTAAAGGGGCACCCGAGTCACTTGCAGTAGCCGCCGTAAACGGGCATCTTCCGCCCGGGAGCGGAGCGCTATAATAAAATCAGCTTGCTCGGGATTTTTGACCGCCCGGGCTTCCAGCCGCAAATCACGGATTACCCGCTCTACCGTATCGCGGCTCAAGGCGTAGGGATGAATGCGAATTAGCCCTGCCTGGTTTTCTACCGAGACTGGCTTGGCCGATTCTGGGAGAGGGGACTTTTCGGGGCTAAGAATCTCTTCCCCCTGGGGTGAGCGCCGTATGCCGCCAGGGTCAAGACCCCGGAGCAATTTATCTACGGCACTGGCCGTATCAGGATGGACCATCATTATCTCACGATTAACGATCTCTACCACAGCATTAAAGGTAGGAAGGGCTTTACGCTCCCGAATGGTTTTCTGAGTTCTCCGCAGTCGAGCTTCATCGTCGCCTAAGGTAACGACCTGGACTCCCCCGATTAAATCGGCCAAAGTAGGATTCATCACCAGATTTTCTAGCGTATTGCCATGGGCAGTACCAATTAATTGTACGCCCCGCTCGGCGATAGTTCGGGCTGCCATGGCTTCGCTCGTGGTCCCAATTTCATCCACGACAATGACCTCCGGCATATGGTTTTCCACCGCTTCAATCATGACTCCATGCTGCTGCTCAGGATGAGCCACTTGCATCCGCCGGGCGCTACCAATAGCCGGGTGGGGAATATCTCCATCGCCCCCAATTTCATTGGAAGTATCGACAATGACCACCCGCTTGCCAAATTCGTCGGCTAACACCCGGGCGATCTCCCGTAAGCGTGTGGTTTTGCCCACTCCCGGCCGTCCCAGAAGCAATAGATTGACCTCCCGTTCAATGAGATCTTGGATAAAATCAATTGTTCCCGCAATGGCCCGCCCTACCCGAAGGGTTAAGCCAATAATTTCTCCACGCCGGTTGCGTAAACAGGCGATGCGGTGCAAAGTCCCCTCAATACCAGCCCGGTTATCTGCGCTAAATTCCCCAACCAAAGCAACGACTCGCTCTAAATCTGCTGGACTCACGGGGTCCGTAGTTAAATTAACTGCTCGCCCAGAAAATCGGGCCTGAGGAGGACGACCTACATCCATGATAACTTCCAAAAGCTGATGCGTGGGCAACCCCTGTAAGGCAGCACGCAAAACTGGCGGTAAGACTGCCAGAAGGGATTGTAAATCAGCGTTAAACATTTTTAAATTCAATAAATTACACTTGATTATTGAGAATCAAATAAGACCTAAATGCTCTTCTAAGGTTCCCTATTCAACCTCCCAGTGCCAAAGCTCATCCTGAACGACAAAATTAATGGAATCAGAAAGATAGTATACCCAAGTATAATTTTCTATAATTTGGCGCTATAGTTATATTAATCAGCCGCTTCTCCTTCCATGTAGTTTTAATTTATAGAGAGGAGGCCATTCTTCCAATACGGAGATAGCTATGAATCTACACATGGAAAAAATTAACGGGTCGATTATCCTTTATATCAAGGAAAAACGTCTCGATGCCCATAACTCAGGGGAATTAAAGGACCGGATGCTAGAGCTAGGAGAAAATGGAAAAACCCACCTGGTCGTGGACTTAGAAGAAGTCCGGTTTATTGACAGTTCTGGCCTCGGCGCATTGCTATCGGGGCATAAAAACACTACCCTTGGGAATGGAAGCTTCAAATTGTGCGGCCTTCAATCCCAGGTGCAATCGATGTTCGAGCTTACCCGCTTGCATCGGGTCTTTGATATCTATCCTTCCGTTCAGGAAGCTCTCGGCAACAACTAACAGCGAGGTTGCCATGTGTAACGGGGATATTCAGTTAGAGATCAGGGTTCCAAATAAAACCTGTTATCTTGGTTTTATCGGAGATATCGGCGAAAAAATCGCTAACGAGCTAGCACGCTATACAGGCGACCGCGCAGCCCTTGCCTATCATTTAAATTTGGCTCTTACCGAAGCCTTGGTCAATGCAATTGAGCATGGAAATACGGACGATCCGGATCAAACCGTCCGGGTATCCATTCGAGTTTTGCCTGATCAATTATGCATTGAAGTCTACGATCATGGGCAGGGATTTGATCTGGATCAAGTGGGAACGCCTGACCTAGAATACCCGGGGGAACGGGGACGGGGCATTTTTTTAATCAAGTCCATCATGGACTCAGTAAATTATCGGAAAATTAAGGGCGGCAATGTGTTAGAAATGAGGAAAATGCTTGATTGAATTCCTTATTTTTAATCTCCGGCTACCATGACAGGCTGCCACTGTCCTATTGGCAGGCACTTTATTGCTCTTTAAATAAGGAAGAAATACACCAGCGTCTATAATACTAACCTTTCCCTCTATATTCCTATGAAAATCTTTGTGGAAGTCTGTGAATCCCGAACAACCTATAGCGATTACGAACAAAAAAAAAGCGAGCTTCATTCACTTTTAGAGCAGCAAAGTAAAGTCCACGAAAAGCGCTTTCTTAAAGCGCTTGCCACAGTGCTTATTAGCCCTAATTCTTTTTTTCTTTACATCCCCGCTTATCAGGCAGCCTCCTTATTGGCCGATTTTCTTGCCCTCATTGAGACACGCAAGACAGAGGTTGCAACCCATTGTTTTCCTTTTCCGGAGAACACCGGTACATTGTTGCTAATAAGCTCACCCTATACTTCCTATCTGGCGGACTCCCTGGAAGCTTCAAGAGAATCGCAAGATATCGACTTTCATCTCATGGCTTACCATGTCTTAATGATAAAGCGCCGTGGCGGGCAAATCATTGACTTGGGAACAGCTGATAAACCTGGCCCCAAAGAGTTATTGATCCTTCTAAAACTTGAAGAGGTTAGTGGAAAAAAATTCCAAGATTTTACTGCGGCCATTCAAAAAATATTCTCAGAAGCTTTAAAAGTCCAAAGTGATAAGGTAAATATTACCGCCCAGATTAAGCAATTAGAACAGGCGTCTTCTCTCCAAGCATGGAAAAGCTTTTTAAGTTGGTGCCGACAAGGTGCTTTTATTCCATTTGCCTACCATTGCTTTATCGTCAATTCTCAATCCGGTAAAAAATTTGCTGCTCAAGAACAAAATGATAAGCATTTGGGATTACCTTTTGAATCCTTATTAGGATCAACAAAGGAAGAAAACATTTCTCCTTTATCCACCATACTGAGACCTAAAGAAATCCAACGGGAATTACCGGTTCTCGTTCAGAAAACCAGCATAAAAAGTCCCCTTTACCGCCCCGAATACTTAACCTATCTGGGCATCAGAGAACCCTTGGAAGAAGGAAAAAGCAGAGAACACGCTTTTATAGGCTTGTTTTCTGAAGAGACATTCGTAGGCAACGCAATGAACATCCCTGCGTTGCGAGATAAAGTAGAGCAAACTTTAAAACAATTACACCAGCCTACCCTAGGTCACGAATACGATAAACTTATCGAGCTATTCCATTTCTTCCCTAAAGTAGAGTTCTTTTTTATAGGCGAAATGCAATTACAAATTATTGCTCGCTCCTTACTGCCTTTTCTTTACCGCTCAGACACGGTTAAATTACTCATACTTGCAAGCCCTAGCCCTACCCGAATCGCGGCTCTCGTTCTTATTCCCCAAGAACTTTTTAACGAATCCCATTTAAAGGACATAGAAACATACCTTTGCCACGAACTCAAGGCCACTCTTGATAACTCTCAAATTATTAGGGGAACTCACAACCATTATATTGGCTTGTGCTTGACGTTGATTCCCCAAAAAGAAGAAGTATTCATTCCCATTAATCAGTTGGAAAAATCTCTCACCCAGATTGCTAAACCCTGGAATTACAAACTTCAGGTATTGCTAGAGCAGACAATGGGGAAAAAGCAAGGGGAGATTTTATGGAATAAATACCGCAAAGGATTTCTACCGGAATATCAGGCGCTAACTCCACCCCAAGCAGCCCTCCAAGATATCAAGGGGTTAGAGCGCGTCCTAGAAACGGGACAACAATTTATTGATTTACGGGAGTCTCCTTACGAACTACCCAAAGGACGCTATCGTCTTCAGTTTTATAGCCTACAGGAAAGCTTTCTTGATGAGTTCATGCCGGTATTAGAAAATTTAGGCTTAAGAGTCATTGATCAAGTTCGGTTTACCCTTGAAATAGAAAACCGTGGGCTTTTTATTAAGAGCTTTTCTATAAGCGTCGCCAGAGATATAGCCAAGCCGCTTTCTTCTCTGCGCGTTCCTCTTCTGGATGCTTTAGGAACTCTATTTCGTGGTGAAGTTGACGACGATTCCTTAAATGAGCTGTTGGTATTGACGGGGCTTTCCTGGAAGGAAGTCGATATATTCCGCAGCTATCGAAATTATTACTTCCAACTTGGCACGCCTTTTACACACGCCCGTTTTCACCAGTCTCTTAACCATAATCCCCAGGTGGCTTTACTTTTATGCCGCTATTTTGAGGCCCGATTTCGCCCCAACCCCCAGTGGGACGATCCGATGCGGCGGGAAGAGGAAGGATTGCTTCCTATTCGCTTAGAACTGGCTACCGCTCTCAAGTCAGTCACAGATGTCAATGAAGACCGCATTCTACGGACCCTATTTAATCTTATTGATGCTACTGTGCGCACCAATTTTTATCATCGGCAAAAACAAGGAGATTACTTTCTTGCTTTCAAGATTAGTAGCTTAGGCATTATTGATATGCCCGCCCCTAGACCTCTGTATGAAATCTACATTCATTCTGCCACCATGGAAGGGATTCACTTGCGCGGTGGACGGGTAGCGCGGGGAGGACTTCGCTGGTCGGATCGCCCCGATGACTTCCGGACCGAGATCCTCGGATTGATGCACACGCAAATGATGAAAAACTCCCTCATTGTTCCAGTGGGTGCCAAGGGAGGCTTCGTTGTAAAGCGCTCCTTTAGTTCCCGCGAGGAAGGGGCAAAGCTAGCTAAACAGGCCTATATTACCTTTATCCGGGGCCTTCTCGATCTTACTGATAACCGGGAAGGAACCCGGATCGTCCGTCCGCCCAAAGTTGTTGCCTATGACGAAGAGGATCCTTACTTGGTCGTTGCCGCCGATAAGGGCACGGCTCATCTACCTGATACTGCCAATGAAGTCGCTCAGGAGTATCATTTCTGGCTGGGTGACGCCTTCGCTAGTGGAGGCGCTTTTGGCTACCACCATAAGAAATTGGGCATCACGGCTCGTGGTGCCTGGGAGTGCGTAAAGCGGCATTTCCGTGAGCTGGGTCTTGATACCCAAACCCAACCTTTTACCGTTATAGGCGTTGGCAGCATGGATGGGGATGTATTTGGCAATGGTATGCTGCTTTCCCGCCAAATACGCTTGCTAGCCGCGTTCGGGGCCGAGCACATTTTTATTGATCCTGATCCAGACCCGGAGCTTTCCTATAAAGAAAGGAAACGATTATTTGAGCTACCCGGTTCCTCCTGGAATGATTACGATAACACCTTGATTTCCAAGGGAGGAGGCATTTATCTTCGCCGGGCCAAGGATATCCCTCTTTCTCCCCAGGTGCGCCACTGGCTCAAGACGCGGCATCCATTCATGGATGGTGAGGATCTCATTCGTTTACTCCTGACGGCCCCGACTGATCTGCTCTGGTTTGGGGGTATTGGCACCTATGTTAAAGCAAGTATAGAAAAACATATTGATGTGGGCGACCGCGCCAATGATGCGGTTCGGGTCGATGCTTCACAACTACAAGCACGGGTAGTAGGCGAAGGTGCTAACCTGGGTGTTACCCAAAGAGGACGCATCGAATATGCCCTAGGAGGCGGCCTTATCAATACGGATGCCATTGATAATTCCGGTGGCGTAGATCTTTCTGACCATGAGGTTAATCTCAAGATCTTTTTTAATCACTTGAGAGAAAGAAAAGTCATCTCTTCTGAGGAAGAACAAAACCACTGGCTTGAGAAAGTCAAGGAAGAAGTATGCCAGCAGGTATTAACCAACAATTATAGCCAAAGTCTGTGCTTATCCCTTGATCGGGAGCGCTGCCTGCGGGACACTGAGCCTTTTATGGAGCTAGCGGATCGCTTAGAAAACGCTGGCTTGCTCGATCATATTTCCGATACATTTCCCCATCGCAAGGAAGTCCTGGCGCGCCATGGGGAGGGTTTGACCCGTCCCGAATTGGCTGTTTTAATGTCCTATAGCAAGATGCAGCTTTACCAAATTCTTTTAGAGCAGCCAGATATCTTGTCTGAACCATTTCTGCAAGAGTTCGCTGTTAGCTATTTTCCCCGGGCCATAAACGAGCAGTTTGGTAACCATGTATACGATCACCCCTTAGGGAAAGAAATTACAGCGACTATTTTATGTAACACCCTTATTGATCACACAGGATGCACTTTTCTTACCTGGGTAGAAGAATTAAAAGATATTCCTATTGCCCATCACCCAATGGTAGCTTATTTAAGCTTCGATAAAATCCTAGAAGGAAATACGCTTCGTACCCAAATTTATGCTTTAGATACTATCATTCCCGCTTCCCGTCAGTGTGGCTTATTATTAAAATTTGAAGATACACTAGCAAGTTTCTGCCGCTGGACCCTCGCCAATAATAAGCGGATTATTCCCGACGAAAAAACGCTAACTTCGTTCCGCTATTATTTAGAACAATATGAACGATATCAAGAAGAAATTTTAACTGAGTCCGAAAACCAGCCTCTTACAGAAAGGGTAAGGGAGCTTATAGAAGAAGGTTTTTCAGCAAAAATTTCCCGCCGTATCGCTCTCTTGGATCATCTCACAGACTTTCCTTTATTAGTAGATCTCGGCAATACTTCAGGAAAAGAATTTGCTCTCGTAGTGAGTATTTATGAGGCGGTTTCCAATTATCTTGGCTATCCTAAGATAAAAGAAATTTTACCTCAAGTACCCGTGCGTAATCGTTGGGAATATAGAGCGATAATCACACTTAAAGAGCAGTTCGGAACCTATCTATCAAGCTTAACGTTAGCCATACTAGCTACTCCAGAGCACGACATTGCCACTTTTTTCTCCACGGCAAAGCGTCAACAGAGATTATTGCAATACCAAAGATTGTGGGAAGAATTAAGGGAAACTCCACCTACTGAGTTGCTTCCTTTTACGGTGCTGAGCGGAAAGTTAGAAGCCTTAGTTCAGGATTAAACCACATGGTAATTGCTATTACATATTTATGAAAAACATCCTTGAAAGTTCTTCCTTAGAACTAACACGGTGTTTGGTGCCTATTTCGCGAGGCCATCATGTCACCCATGCCCCATTCTTTCCAAACCTGCTTTCGGATCTTGATATCCCATAAGTATTTTTAAAAGGATCTTTAAAAAATTTACATCACTTTTAAAACCACCATAGTGACATCATCCCTAAAATTTTCGCTTTCGCAGAAAGTTTGTAAATTTTTTACAATGACCTTGATAAGTTCCTGTGGTGCCAGATGCCGATGCGCCACAATTACTTTACTTAAACGCTGGATACCAAAAAATTCACCCCGCTTACTCTCCGCTTCTATAATACCGTCGGTATAAAGAAATACGAGATCTCCCTTTTCAAGAAAGGTTCTCTTCTCTTCAAAGGAAACGTCTTTCTTAACCCCAAAAATTAACCCATCTGCTTCTAACTTATTGCATATTGCTTCATTACGACGTAATAGCAAAGGGGGATTATGGCCCGCGCTTGCATAATTAATTCCTCCCGTCGCAATATGGTACTGCATATAGAACATGGTAATGAAATGATCAGCTCCATTTAAGTCTTCATAAAGTGAATCATTTAAAGCAGCAAGAGTATTAGCGGCGGTGAATTTTGATCGCATGTGTGTTTTCAAGGCGCTACGAGTTTCAACCATAAAAAGGGCTGGACCCACAGAATGACCAGAGACATCGGCAATGGTTACATCCACGGTATTATCAGGTTGGCGATAATAATAATCAAAATAGTCTCCCCCCACCTGAGACGCAGGGAGGCAATGACCAACAACCTGGACTTCAGGTAACACCAAGGATTCTGTAGGCAGTAAGGATTCTTGGATTTGCTGTGCAATCCTCAACTCGTTGTGTGCTACCGCAAGGCTTATTTGCGTCCGCCGGATCAATTCCTGGGCTTCAAGCTGTTTGGTAATATCTCGATCAAGACCTCGCCATTTGACGATTTGGCCTCGTTCATCCAGAATGGGTTCACCGCTAGACTCCGTAAAAACTTCACGGCCATCTTTGTGGCGATAGCGACAAACAATGCGAAAGAACCGCTTCCCATCGCGCGAGCTCTTACAAGCTATGCTCTCCTGAGATTCTAGGGTAAAGAACTCGCAGTAATGCTTGCCGAACATTTCCTTAGGTTCATATCCCAGTATTTCCTTAACTGCCCCGCTGCAATAGGTAAAACGCCTGGAGGAATCTTGTTCCCATATCCACTCGCCGGTCATCTTAGCAACCTGGCGAAACCTTTCTTCACTTTCTTGAAGAGCCTTTTCGATTTGTTTACGCTCAGAAATATCTTCCCCAATAGCGAGAAAATGGGTAATCTCACCTTGAGGACTCTTAATAGGTGAAATGTGTTCTAATATCCAATAGATTTCTCCATTCTTTTTTTTGTCTTGTATCTCCCTTCGCCATTCTCCTCCAGAAGTAATAGTACTCCATAGCTGTTGATATGCTTCCGGCGAAGTCTTTCCTGATTGCAGGATGCGTGGATTTCTCCCAATAATCTCTTCTCTGCGGTAACCAGTTAATTCGGTGAATTTAGCATTCACATATTGAATTTTGCCCTCGGTATCGGTAATAGTTACCGCAACTGGGCTCTGCTCCAAAGCCCTAGATAGCCATAACAGATCTTTCTCTCTTTGCTTGCGCCGGGTAATATCGCGGGTAATTATTGCTGCGCCAATAATATGACTTTGGCTATCCCGGATAGGAGAAATGGTAAGAGAAACATGTATTTTTCTGCCATTCTTCCTCTTGCGTACTGTCTCAAATTGTTTAATGCACTCACCGCGCCGAATATGCTGAAGAATTTGCGGTATTTCATCGGCTCGATCAGAGGGCGCGAGAATAGAGATAGATTGGCCGCAAACTTCCTTGGCCATATAGCCGTATATTCGTTCAGCAGCAGCATTCCAGCTTACAATAATGCCATCAAGAGTCTTGCTAAGCATCGCATCTTCGGACGACTCGACAATAGCAGCAAGCCTTTGGGCTACTATTTCCTGTTGCTTGTGCGTAGTAAAGTCGCGAATAACGCCAGCAAAAAGCCGCTGTCCTCCGCGTTGAATCTCGGAAACCGACAGATGTGCGGGGAAAGTGCTGCCATCCTTACGTCGTCCCGTGACCTCGCGTTCAGAACTAACAACTTTCCCACAACCTGTAAGGCATTTATTATGCTCATCTGAGTATTCAGGTATGAGCCTACGCATATTCTGGCCTATCATTTCTTGCTGCCGATAGCCAAAAAAATGTTCAGCGGCAGTATTCGTCAGAATAATGCGCTCTTTTTCACCAAAAACAATGATTCCATCGGCGACATTATTGACCAAAGCCCAAAGTAGATCGCAATTCTGTTCCTCCCTCCTTTTGTTTACTGACGTCTCAGTGTCTTCGCCGATTAACATCAATTAACTCTCCTAACAATAAACATTTATTTTTCAAGCTAAAACAAGCTGCCTCGCCTTCTACCAATGGAAAATACTTTTCACATAAATTTCAAATAGGCATTGATTACTCTTAAGTTCGGCGCTAAAAGACCTTACATTAACCTTCATTGAAATGCCATGAACTTTACTAACGAGTTAGTAGTACTGGAATAGGGGATAATCGAGTCCCTTTGATATTTAAGAGTAAAAAAGCAAACTCCACGGCGGAGTACTTGACTACTAACGCTAACTCTGGCAATGATTCTATTTAATCATTAAGTAAGTTATGCTGTTGAAATAACCGCGGTGGACAAGCACCCAAGAAAGAAAATTTTCTATCGCCTACTCTCTTGCCTGCTGTTTGCCGGTATTGTTCTATGGTTTTTCCTACCCGAACGCTTTGCCATAAATATTCCTATCCGGCTATTTGAAGCAAGTTCCCCCTCAACCACGATTCTTCAGGAGCGCCTACAATTACCTGACGGGTTTATTATCAGACTTTATGCCAGCGATCTTCCAGACATTCGTATGATGCGATTTACGCAGGAAGGCGACCTTTTAGTCAGCTTAGCAAAGGCCGGGGACATCGTTCTACTGGAACGCGATGCTAATGGCGACGGCCAGCCCGAGGACCGCCATACCTTACTAACCCAACTTAACCAGCCTCACGGGATCGGCCTTCATCAAGGCTGGCTCTATGTTGCAGAAACGGATGCCGTAGGCCGCATTCGCTTTGATGCGACAGCTCGTGTTGTTCGTGGAAAATACCAACACATTGCTCGGCTCCCCAGCGGCAGTGGGCACTGGACCCGCACCTTGGGTTTTAGCCCCGATGGCTGGCTCTATGTTTCAGTGGGTTCGAGTTGCAATGCTTGCGAAGAAGCAGATATTCAGCGGGCAACGCTGCTTCGTTTTTCCCCAACCGGCAGCAAGGGTGAAATTTTTGCGTCTGGCCTGAGAAATACGGTTGGTTTTGATTGGCATCCTAGTACGCATCAGCTCTATGGTACGGATAATGGCCGCGACTTCCTGGGGGATGACCTTCCCCCCGATGAGCTAAATCTTATTGAACAAGGTGGATTTTATGGCTGGCCCTATGCCTATGGAGATAAAATTCCCGATCCTAGCTTGGGTCCAGGCCATCAAGAAGCTATTCAAAATAGCATTGCGCCCGTCTATCACTTCGCCGCTCATACAGCTCCCCTTGGCATCACCTTCTTGCGCGGTAAGCAGCTTCCACCCGCCTATCAGGAAGCGGCTTTAGTGGCACTTCATGGCTCCTGGAATCGAACCGAGAAACAGGGCTACGAAATTGTCTCTTTACACTTTAATAAGGCAGGAGAGATCAGCGACCGCAAGTTTGCTACTGGCTTCGAAATAGATGGAAATGTCATTGGGCGCCCAGTGGATGTGGCGGAAGGCCCCGATGGAGCCATCTATATCACCGATGATTTCACAGGCAGCATTTATCGTGTGAGCTATCTATCAAATCCCTAGTCCAACTGAACATCACATACTTTCTCCTATATTTTATAAACCCAACAAATATATAGGAAAAATCGAACTTTTTCATGTGTTTGTCCTCATAATGAGGAACATATTCCTACTTGACTGCAACGGTTTTTCAGCCACACTTAGAAATAATCAAGAAAACTCCCAGTTACAGCCCATGAGCCACCTTATAGCCACTGCAGTTAAATCGCCCCCTTCCCAGCCTCCAAGCCTAAGGGAGCTTTTTCGGCTTGCTGTTTCTGCTTTGGGCGCGGGTATAGCATAGGCTTAATAAATAGCTTGGGATAAAGGTCTGTATTATTAGTATTTTATAGAGGTTGATAGCCAATGAGAAAAATTAAGATTGCTATTATAGGCATGGGTAATTGTGCTAGTTCATTGCTGCAAGGGTTTTACTATTACGCTGATAAAAAATCGGAGGACGCCATCGGCTTAATGCATTGGTCGATCGGAGGTTATAAACCATCAGATATTGAAGTAGCGGTGGCCTTTGATATTGACAAACGCAAGGTAGGCAAAGACATAGCCGAGGCCATTTTCGCCGAGCCCAATTGCACGGCTATGTTTTGCCCAGATATCCTAAAAACCGGCACTAACGTCCAGATGGGAAAAATCCTAGACGGCGTCTCAGGCCACATGAAGGATTATGATCCCAAACATACCTTTATACTTGCCGATGATCCTGAACCGACTCAAGAAGAAGTCGTGCAAGCCTTACGGAGCTCAGGGGCGGAGGTTCTACTGAACTACTTACCGGTAGGTTCGGAGCAGGCAACCCAATTCTATGCGGAATGCGCCCTGGAAGCGGGGATTGCGTTTATCAATAATATTCCTGTCTTTATTGCTAGTAATCCCGCCTGGGCCAGGCGTTTCAAAGAGAAAAACCTTCCTCTTATCGGGGACGATATTAAGGCCCAAGTAGGGGCCACCATTACTCACCGCGCCTTGACTGATCTTTTTAGAAAGCGTGGGGTCAAACTAGAACGGACCTATCAGCTCAATACCGGCGGCAATACGGATTTTCTAAATATGCTGAACCGTCACCGGTTAGCTTCTAAGAAGGAGTCTAAAACAGAAGCCATACAGGCCGTTGCCGCCGAGCGCCTGGACCCGAACAATATCCATGTAGGCCCCAGCGACTACGTTCCCTGGCAAAAAGACAACAAACTCTGCTTTATTCGCATGGAAGGCAAGCTATTTGGGGATGTTCCCATGAATCTAGAATTACGCCTATCAGTGGAAGACTCCCCCAACTCAGCGGGTGTTGCCGTAGATGCCATCCGGTTCGTGAAACTTGCCTTAGAACGTGGCCAAGGCGGCGTATTGCACGCGCCTTCGGCTTATCTCTGCAAACACCCTCCACGGCAATATTCTGATGATGAGGCCTACCGCATGACCGAGGCATTTATCGAAAATAAACTGGTAGACTCCCCCGCGCTTCCTAACATTTACCAAGAAGAAGGAAAATCACCTGTAGCTTCTCGAAGATAGGAGAGGCTTATTCACATATTTAAGATAAAAGCTTTGTCCACCTCAGTAAATAAAGATAAAACAATTAGCCCTCCCCGTGAGATGGGATAAAAGATATTGGCTGTTTTTTCTCCCGCCACATGGACAGTTTAAGTGTTTCTACTAGGGAGGAGATGAAATGATGGAAAAAATCCGTGCTACTGCACAGCAATATTTACATCAAATTTTGGCGCCGGTAGTGCATCTCTTGGCCCGCTCCCGGCTATCCCCCAATCAGGTAAGTATCGCCGGTTTTATCCTTGCCCTAGTGGCGATGGTGGTCTTGCTTGCAGGTTATCCCTTTGCTGCCGGTGTCATATTCCTGCTGGGAAGTAGCTTTGATATTCTGGATGGGGCGCTGGCCCGGCTAGAGAAAAAAAACACACCCTTTGGTGCATTACTTGATTCCACATTGGATCGAATCAGCGAAGGCGCGATACTCATGGCCATTGCCTATCACTTAGCCCTGGAAGGGCAAGCAGCCGCAGTAGCAGTTGTGGTACTAGCCCAGCTTGGCGGGATGCTGACCAGTTACATCCGAGCGCGCGCGGAAGTTTTAGGCATCACCTGTACTATTGGTTGGGTAAGCCGCCCCGAGCGGGTTATTATAATAGGAACTGGTTTAAGCTTTGACCTGCTCATGGAAGCCGCCTACCTCCTCGCTGTGCTCAGCCTATGGACGGCCGGCCAGCGATTCTTTCATGTTTCCACGGCTCTCCACCGCCATAACCCCTAGTTTAAAAATCATTTCTCCCTTCAGCAAGCGCTTCCAGAATAAGTTCAAGCCCTTCGTTTAAGATAGCTTCATGGGTGCGCAGCTGCAGGATACAGATTCTCAGAAAATAGCGGCCACCAACCTCGGTCCCCGTCAACATGATGCGGCGAGGCGCATTAATGCGCTCCAGCAACGCCTGGTTTCGGCGATTTTCTTCTTCCCTGCTGACTCCCTGAAAACGCTGCCGAAAAGCAAAGAGAGAAAGTTCGGGAGGGGCGGCCATCTCCACATCAGGCTCTCGGGAGAGCCGCTGCCAGGCTTGGACAGCCAAGCGGCGCTTTTCGCCCAGCGCCTGGCGAAAAGCAGCCACGCCATGGAGCTTAAAAGGTAGCCACAGGCGCAGGCCCCGCCACTCACGAGAGAGTTCTGGTGACAATTCACAAAAATCCAAATGCTCGCCGCTTTCCTGAGAGGCTGGCATATAAGCCGCTGAGGCGCTAAATGCCCGGCGCAGATTTGCCATATCAGGCATGAGCAGAGCGCCAGTCCCATAGGCTAAAAAGAGCCCTTTATGAGGATCCATCGCCAAGGAATCCGCCCGCTCCATCCCTTTAAATAGGGGTTGCAGCTCCGGTACCATACGAAAAGCAGCCCCATAAGCCCCATCCACATGAAACCAAAGCTCATATTTTGCCGCTACTGCCGCAATCTCAGCTAGAGGATCCACCGCACCTGTGTTTACCGTGCCGGCAGTGCCGCAAACAAAAAATGGCAATAATCCCCGCTCGCGATCTTGACACACAGTTTCCTCAAACAGATCGGCCCGCAGGCGAAGTCTTTCATCGGCTTGAATTGGGCGCAGATTTCTCCCCGGAATACCTGCCACCCTGGCCGCTTTGGCCACCATATGATGCGCCTCGCTGGAATAGTAGACAGTGCCTTTAAGAAGTTGCTCACCCAGGTATTTTTCTCTAGCAGCAACTAGGGCGATCAGCGTTGACATGGAGGCCCCTGAAGTCAAAAGTCCTAGCGATCCCCGAGGAAAACCCATTAATTCCGCCAGCCAACGGAGAAACTGGGTTTCCAATTCAACCGCGGCGGGCGCGGCAGCCCAGATACCCGTATAGCGATTAACGGTGGCGGCAATCAGCTCACCAAGGGCCGAGGAAAATAGCCCGCCCCCTGGGACATAGGCAAGATAGCCGGGACTCGCCGAATTAAAGGCAGCAGGAATGACTTGCTCAAAGATAAAATCCAGCAGTTCTCCAGGCGCACCTGGGGTTTCGGGTATGGGTTCCCGCAGCCAAGAAGCGTGGGGATCAAAGTAGTCAGCAGCTTGGGCAGGCTGCCGGTCTATCGTTGCCACAAAGGCAGCTAGCCGCTGACCCACTTCATCAAGCAGCTTTTGAAGCTGGGCTGGAGAAGGATCTAAAATGGACGATGCCTCGCTCTATCATGCTATGATTCGTCATGGGTTTTCTACTGTTAATTCGCTCACATCAGCGGTATTTTTCCCAATAGGCCACCCCCATATCACCACCGGCTATAGAAAAACGCGCACTCCCTATTTAAGGTGAGGCTCGGCGCGCTTCTAGCCAATAGATCCGCTCCCAGGTCGCTGGAGAGTGAAAGAGCAACTCCCATGCCCATACCGAATCGTTCATCCAGGCACTATATCCATATTCACAACTCTCCCGATCGCGCCAGCAAAGACGGTACTTTATTTGCGGCTCGTTGCCTTGCTCCAACATTCCTATTTCCCCCGCTGTGGCTTCTTAAAAATGTCAAAAGACGGTGTTTTTAACCTACCAACAGAAGAAATGCAAAATTCAAACCACTCTAATATGGCGAATCTTATGGCTTTGAGGCATTCGGTAAAAGCGCCGTAATTCATTAACCAAATAGGAGTTTCTAGGAATAAGAGAATATTTTTCCTCAAGGGAACCGCAGTAGCGCGCCGCAAGACGATTGGCTGCCTGATATCGCTGCTGTTGGATAGTATCGAGCCCATCACGAAGGCGCGTTTCTTCAAACAACATGCGCCGAAGTAAGCGCATATCCGCTATTCCCCGCTGACGATATACCAACGCCGCAGTCAGCACGAACTTATCAATTTCAGCCTGAAGCTCAAGTTCTAGCTGGGTAACCGTGCGCTCATAACCCACGTTCCAAGCAAGATAAAGGAAATGACTCACTCCTTCAAGGACAAACCAAAACTCCGCTAGATTACCATCATGGAGCAATTCGGTTGGATTATCACACACCAGCTGATCAAGCAATTCTTGATTCAGGTATAAAGCGAGATCAAGGTTATCCCCGCCTTGCCGAATCAAAAGCATTTCCATTGCTTGCTCCTTCCCCGCAGCTTCCTCCGTGAGCTTGCGGACCAAAGCGGGGTCTGTCACTAGAAAATCCTCTACCCGGTGATAGGTACGAATATCGTAAATATACTCAAGTTGGGCTTGAAGGGCATTTAAATTCACGATCGACTCTAATGGATGGGGCCAGAATGGTGTGGGTTAATCCCCAAACGTCTCAACTTGTACTCAAGCCGGGGGCTACCTGTTTTTGCCCATAACGCATAGAGACTTAAAATATCATGCTTACTTGGACCGAAAGCGTTTTCGCCCACCTCCGCCAGGACATCGACGAATTGCACGAATTGCTGGGATAACTGTCGAAAAATCGTCGCTAGCGCCCGCTCTCTTGCATTTTGACCTTTCGTATCATAGAGATAAGCATAGGCGCTGCCCCCCATAGCGATATAGTAGTCCACATCCACCAAGCGGCGACGAAAATAGCCTGAAAAAAGCCCCGAGATGAATAAAGCTACATCCCCGAGGCGCTGCAATATAAGTTTACGCTCACTTTGGGAAGCAGCCTCAACGGCAAAGCCATATAACTCCGCCAAGGGTCGCAGGGTAAGCCCTTCCTGGGTATAGTCAAAAACTTTTTCCGAGCGCGAAAAGTCGGTCAAGAGATTAACGAGATAAAAAACCGTTGCCTCATCTGCTTTCACCTGTTGATTGGCGACTGCTTCTTGCAGGGAATCAAAAAAAAAGGGCCGCAATGCAGATCGGGTAACTAAACCTGGGTGCTGACGACTATTGCCCATAGAACCTCTCTCTTTTTTACAGACCTGAAATAATCTTTAGCGTAACATGAGGCAGTTTGTCAAGAAAAACTCTTACATATCAGCACTTAATTATTCCTGCTGCTAAACAGCAATCAGCCATCGCCTACCGCTTTACCTGCCCAGTTCTTTACGGAGCTTTTCTATTTCCTTCGCCGCCAGTATCTGCTTGGTTACATCGTATTGTATGCCTAAAAAATAAATCAGATGTCCCTCTTGATCGAATATCGGATTGATTGCAAGATGATTGTAAAAAAGCTCACCATCTTTTTTATAGTTTTTTAAATCAACCTCAATAGGAACTTGCTTTTGAATCGCTTCCCTAACCCGCCGAGCCCCCTCCTGATCCTTGTCGTTGCCTTGTAAAATACGACAATTTTTACCCAGTATTTCATCTTTTTTATAGCCAGTTATTTTTTCAAAGGCTTCATTAACATAAACAAGTGGGTTATCCTCCTGATCAGGATCGGTTAGCGATACTCCATTTACGCAGGAGTCCAGAATTTGCGATAAAACTCGAGGGATAAGCCCCTCATCTTTTTCAACAATAAAAGGCATAATTGGCATGTTTTTTCCTCCTTCCAGAACGAGGGGGGGTATTTCACCACTTGAAAACGACCCTTCAGCAACAGGCTTTGCTTTCTCCATAGAATAATCTATATAAGAGCGTATTTTTTGAAACTACTCATGAATGTTGGCAGAATTGATAGATTACGTTGTTTTTTCTTCGAGCAACCCTTTTAAATTATGCACCGTACTGTTGGTGCCTCCCCGAATAGCCGCCTCAATAAGTTTTTCAAAGGGCCGCATAAAAAAATCAATCTTTAATAACTCGAAGGTAAAGCTAATTCGTGTCGTCTGCTCGAGAGATGCAAAATCATAAATCACTCGAAAGGGTGTCTGAGCAGTCCCCTCGCAACAAAAACACCGGTTGGGTTCAAATCTGGTAACACGGAAAGTAGACTCGGTGCGTCGTCCCTGATCTTTTCTTACCTGCCGCCCTAACGTGCCCTCGCCTACCGGTCCATCAGAAAGCTGCTCTAATTCTATAACCTCGGGAGACCATTTAGGATAATTGCTGAAGAAATCCACCGATATAAACTGGAACACATCATCGATAGGCCGGGCTATCACAATGCTTGATTGGGCGCTAATCATGCTCAGGCTCCTACCTCGCTGTGTAAATGGTAGTCATTAGGCGACCGGTATCGAATCGGATAGTAACGTATCTACACCGATGCTTGCTACAAAATAGTCGACTTTACAACTATTTTTTCTTACTCTTCAAGTATTATTGCCTTAACCTGTTGCGCTCCTGGCCGAATAAGAACGAATAGTGGAATAATTCTGGAGCAAAAAAAGATGCCTTCTCTCTTTGCCGCGATTTTTATGGGTGCCTTACTATTTTCAGCTAATCCAAGCTTTGCTAAATCATGGGACTTGTTTCCCCGATCACCAGCGCTAGCGCAAGATATTCGTTTCTGGACCCGGGTTTATACCGAAATCGATAATAATCATGGCTTTATTCATGACAACCGGCACCTTAACATTATCTATGAAGTAACCCCTTTACCCGCCGATCTAAATCCACAGGCTGCCAAGAAACAGCTTCAAGAACGACAGCAACACTATCAAGGGATCTTGCTCCGTCTTGCCGAGGGCAAACGGGATAACCTTACAGAAGAGGAGCAACGAGTACTCGCACTTTGGTCACGGAATGTGAGCAATAAAACGCTCCAGGCCGCCTCTGTAAGACTTCGCTTCCAACGAGGACAAGCAAATCGTTTTCGCGAAGGATTAGTCCGCGCTGGCGTCTATAAGCCTTTTATTCTCAAAACTTTGGATTCCCTGGGTCTGCCGCGGGAACTCGCCGTATTGCCTCATGTGGAGTCCTCATTCAATCCAGCCGCCTATTCCCATGCTGGCGCTGCGGGGCTATGGCAGTTCACCCGCCCCACCGGGCGCCGTTTTCTTCGTATTGATCATATTGCGGATGAACGCTTGGACCCCTTCAAGGCCACGATCGCTGCCGCCCGCTTGCTCCAGGATAATTATGAAAAGACTGGTACCTGGCCCTTAGCCATCACAGCCTACAATCACGGCGTATCAGGAATGCAGCGGGCGAAAAAGCAAATGGAAACCTCGGATATTGTGGCTATTCGGCAGCATTATAAAAGCCCTACTTTTGGCTTTGCCTCGCGTAACTTTTATGTGGCCTTCCTTGCCGCTTTAGAGGTAGATGCCAACGCAAAACTCTATTTTGGCCCTTTTCAGGCAGATAAACCAATAAAAAGCGAGAACATAGAGCTTCCGGACTTCATCCCTGTTCACGCGCTACAGCGAGTTTTGGAGCTTGATCAAGCCACGCTCAAACAAAGCAACCCTGCTCTGCTCTCGCCTGTCTGGAAAGGCCATAAATACTTGCCTCGGGGCTATAGGCTACGCATACCCTGTACCCCCACCTGTAGCGGAGCTAAAGCACTAACTTATTTGGCTCCCTGGGAACGATTTGAGGAACAAATACCGAATCGTGTTCATAAGGTTCAACAGGGGCAAACCTTATCCCATATTGCCCGACGCTACCATATTAAAGTCCATAAGCTAATAAAATTGAACAAGCTTGCTAACCGCCATCACATTCGGATAGGACAAATCCTACAATTACCTTTCCCTGCCACTGCGGACGGAAACCACGCTCGCTCCAAAACTGGTCACTACACGGTGCAACGCGGCGATACACTTTCTAGAATTGCCCATCGTTTTGGGATCACCCAGCAAGCACTTTTAAAAAGCAATAATATTACCGATAAACATCGAATTTATGCTGGCCAAAATTTACTACTAGCGCAATTTCCTTCTTCCTCCGAAAACTAGGACATAGCGCACACTTCGTAAAGGATAGCAAGAAGAGGATAATGCGCTGAAGTTATTAACCGAAATAACCCATGCTGCATCTTGGCTACCTGCTCGACCACGTTTATTAAAAATTTCTGCTAATAATTATATTGGAATCCTTAAAGCAAGCGTAACCTCCTGCTAAGAAGCTTTAGCTAGCAAAACAAAAAATCCTTGAATAAAATATGGACGTTTTAGGAACAAGTTAGTGGCGTGCGTATCAGACTTTTTCAGGGAGAAAAAACGAGCTTGCGGAATACCACCAACTTGTTCCAGGAATACTTCAAAGTTCTCGCTAGGATACTTAATCTTCGTTTCTACTCCACCCTACTCTTATCCATTAACATTTAGCTTATCTCAAACCAATAACGTTAAAATAAGATAATGTTCAGCATTCAGCGATCGTATCAATGAGTTGGTGGGGTAAAACGTTAGGCGGCACCTTTGGCTTTCTATTGGGAGGTCCCTTAGGGGGTCTGCTAGGTACGGCCCTGGGCCATCAAATTGATAATGGATTGAAAAAAATTGCTTCTTTGGGGCTTCCCTCGGAAGAGCGAAAACAGATCCAAAGCGCATTTTTCACCGCTACCTTTTCAGTTATGGGACACTTGGCTAAGGCGGATGGTTGGGTTTCACCCAACGAAATTCGAATAGCCGAAACTATTATGTCTCGTATGCAGCTTTCCCCGGAGCGACGCCGGGCCGCTATTAGACTATTCAATCAGGGTAAGCAGCCTAATTTTCCTCTCAACGAGATGCTGGATCAATTTTACCGCAATTGCCGCTATCGGCGTGTCTTGGTACGTGTGTTCCTGCAAATTCAACTGCAAGCAGCCATGGCTGATGGCCCCATCAACAGGACGAAACAACATTTATTGTGGCATATCTTTAACCGCTTGGGGATCTCCCAGCGAGAGTTTAAGGCTCTACTTTCATTACTCCAGGGAAAACGGGAGCAAGAAACGACGGGCAGAGGCAAAACACAGCAGCACCACCTCAAACAAGCCTATACCGTCCTAGAAATCAATGAAAGCGCTAGCAATGCTGAAGTGAAGCGTGCTTATCGACGGCTAATGAGTCAGCACCACCCGGATAAACTGGCTGTCAAAGGACTACCCGAAGACATGATGACGCTTGCTACCGAAAAGGCTAAAACCATTGGCGCCGCCTATGAACAAATCCGTAAAAACCGGGGCTTCTAATCTAATAGCCACCGCCCTCAAGAAAGCATGAATCTTGCCATTCTGCTAAAAGGCGCATGCTTGCTTATCCTTGCCTATGGCATAGTGATGCTCCCGGCGTATCTCTTCCAACCGTATCTGTTATATTTGCCCAATACCCCTAGTAGAACTGTGATGGGGACTCCAGCGCAGATAGGGCTTACCTTTGAAACGGTCACCCTGACCACCGAAGATGGCATTGTCATTAAGGGCTAGTACTTACCCGCCGCTAAAGAGCGGGGAACCATACTGTTTTTTCATGGCAATGCTGGCAATATTGCCCACCGCCTAGACTCCTTAAGATTATTCCACAGTCTTCGGCTCTCCAGTTTTATTATTGATTACCGAGGCTACGGTCACAGTCAAGGCCATCCTACCGAAGCAGGCACCTATCAAGACGCTCAAGCCGCTTGGCATTATCTGACTCAGCAACGCCAGATTCTCGGGAAAAAAATTATCATCTTTGGCCGCTCTTTAGGTGGAGCCATTGCTTCACAGCTAGCTGCTCATACCCGGCCTGGAGCCTTAATCGTGGAATCGGCTTTTACCTCCATTCCAGATTTAGCGGCAGAAATCTATCCTTTTCTGCCGATCCGATGGCTAGTACGCTTTCAATACCCTACCAAGGATTTTCTGCAACAAGCTACTTCCCCGTACTTATCATTCACAGCCGTGATGATGAGATTATCCCTTTCGCTCATGGGCAAGCTCTCTTCAAAGCAGCCCTTCTCCCTAAACAACTGCTAATGCTAAACGGAGACCACAACCATGCCTTTTTAACCAGCAAACGGATCTACTTGGAAGGGATAGAAGCCTTTCTGCAAACTTACTTCGAGCAATGAAGGGTTAAATTAATTGCTCTATAATTTTATCTTTGCCGCTCAATATTATCGATAACAACAGCGGTTCCAGACTCCAAAACGAGCTTATCGCCTTCTTTTAGGAGCGTGAAATTTAGCCTCCCTCTCAAGCTTCGGGGACCGGAGAGCACAAATTGACTCTGGGTTTCACTGCTTAGCAATGCGGAATCCAGCGATTCGCCCACTTCCTGCACCAGCTCCTCGCCAATAATCTCATCATGTCCTGCTTGCCCGAACATACCTATAAACCAAATCTGATTACCGGTTGGAACGCCTACCCCGGTTGCAGTAGCAAAAAACCCCTTCAACTTGACACGGCTATAGACTAGTCCTTGCGGTCCACCAGCGAAGTCATGTTCAAAGCTTACTGTCCTTATCTCCTCGGATGCCTCTGTCGCCACGAATGCTACATTTCTAAATTCGATTGCATTCACATTTTTCCGCGTTTTAACAATGCAAACCCTAGGTGCTTTGCCAGCTTCACTCCCCACCACTCGGAGCCCGGAATAATCACCCTCGATAGCCACGCAGGTTCCGGCAAAACCGCCTTTCTCATCAACTTCTAATATTTCCCCTTGGATGTTGGTGATCAATGCGCGGGCAGAGCTAACTTCTAGCCCCATTATCAATAAGAACAAGCTTAGGGTAGCCGTCCAAAGCAACCTCATCATCCATCCCCCTATGAAATTATCTACTGTCACTAAAAAATACCTGGGTTTTTGTAACTACTCTCCACTCTCTACCTTAGTCAAGGCTTCCCATTCGGAAATTGGGTATGGGCCTTCGTTAGCAAAGAGCTTGAATATTCGCTTTTCAGGTAACCTCCCGGTTTTCATCAGCTGCTTTCTGGAAACCCTTATTTTGAATAGTATACGATACACTTTAACCATACAGCATGCTTAATCTTAATATGCTCCCTCGTATCGTCAACGTTTGCCTGATGGGGCAGAAATCGTCCATTGCTTCCTATTGTATAATGCTTTTAGCTAGAGGAGCAGCCTGGTTCCGCTCATTATCCGATTGCCGAACTGGAAGCAGCGGTGAGTGAAGCTTCCATCGTTACTCCACCCAAAAAAGGGGTTTCGCCATGCGCGAGGGAATAAGATGGAGAGAAAAACGCGATTAAGGGATTATTTTTCTTCAACAAAATAATGTTTGCTCATCCTTTAAAAGAAAAACGTATACTGCTAGGGGTTAGCGGTAGTATCGCAGCTTATAAAGGTGCCGATTTGGTTCGCCGACTGCGAGAGTTGGGGGCTAAAGTGCAGGTTGTCATGACAACTACCGCCCAGGGGTTTATCACTCCTCTCACCTTTCAAGCATTGAGTGGAAAACCCGTTCATACTGCTCTTATGGATCCAGCTCAAGAGGCAGCCATGGGACATATTGCCTTAGCCCGCTGGGCAGATTTATTGTTGGTAGCGCCAGCCTCGGCAGACTGCCTAGCACGGCTAGCCCAGGGCCGGGCCAACGATTTGCTTACCGCGATATGCTTGGCGACAACCGCTCCTTTGGCAGTAGCTCCCAGCATGAATCAGCAAATGTGGCAAGCTCTGGCAACACAAGAAAATATAGCGGTTTTATGTAGGCGAGGAGTGCAGGTATGGGGGCCTGCCAAAGGAGAGCAGGCCTGCGGCGAGCAAGGTCCGGGCCGGATGGCGGAGCCCCATGAATTAATAGGGGCAGCAACGAAGCTATTGACCAAGCCCTTTCTCGCTGGCCGGTCTGTGCTAGTAACCGCCGGACCCACCCGTGAATCTTGGGACCCGATACGTTTCCTTAGTAACCGCAGTTCTGGCAAGATGGGGTATGCGCTAGCCGCTGCAGCGGCTGAAGCCGGAGCCCAGGTAACGCTGATTAGCGGGCCAGTAGCTCTTGAGACGCCTCTGGGGGTACACCGAATTCAGGTGGAGAGCGCCCAGCAGATGTGCGATGCTATGCTTGTCCAAGTGGCGGCCATGGATATCCTTATTGCCTGTGCCGCCGTGGCCGATTATCGGCCCGTTAAACAAGCAACTCAAAAAATTAAGAAAACTCACCAGGGCCTAACCCTAGAGCTAGAACGAACGCCGGACATAGTTGAGCAGTTGTCTAATTTAGCCGATAAACCCTTTATCGTTGGATTTGCCGCAGAAACCGAGCACCTCGAAACCAATGCAAGCCGTAAACTTAAACACAAAGGGCTTGATATGATTGCCGCCAATTGGGTGCGAGAAGGGCAAGGTTTTGAGGTGGATGACAATGCCTTAACGGTCTTATGGCATGGCGGTAAAGTAGATCTGCCCAGGACATCTAAAACTCAACTAGCCCGAACGTTTATAAAATTGATTGCGGAACATTATCATGCCAAAGGTCCAGCTTAAAATTCTAGATTCCCGCCTTGGAACGGAGTTCCCTCTGCCGGATTATGCCACTGCAGGATCAGCGGGGTTGGATCTACGGGCTTGTATAGAAAGGCCCCTAGCCATTTTACCTGGCGCTACCCAATTAATTCCTACGGGGCTAGCCATTCATATCGCTGATCCGAAGTTTGCCGCAGTGCTACTTCCCCGCTCCGGGTTGGGGCATAAACAAGGTATTGTGCTGGGTAATCTGGTGGGCCTTATTGATAGTGATTATCAGGGGGAGCTTCTGATTTCTTGCTGGAATCGGGGAACAGAGTCTTTTACCCTTGCTGTGGGGGAGCGAATTGCCCAGATGGTTTTTGTGCCAGTAGTGCAGATGGAATTCGAGCAGGTAGAAGCTTTTACTGCTACTCCGCGGGGAGAAGGGGGCTTTGGCCATACGGGCCGGCACTAACTCGAAAGTTGTTTTAATCCCACTTCATTTTTAGTTACCCATACCCATTTCGAAGTTATTAGGCCGGAGCACAGGTTTTGAGATGGCGACTGAACTTAAGCTTAATGGTCATAAAATCAAAGGATAAAATCTTTGGCTGGTAAATTTTCCTTCTTTAGGAAGCAAAGCAAACACTCATTACAGCCTAAAGAAAAGAAGGCATTAGGAAACTATACCTTCGTGGCTTTTTTAACCACGGGATTTATTTTTGTGGGTTTGGCGCTGCTTTTCTACCAACATTGGTTACTTTCTTCTGGGCAACAATTTAGGAAATTGATTCAATTAGAGACTCAGCGCCAGGCAGTGGCCGTACACGCAAAAATCCGCTCCTATGCTGAAACTCTCACCTCCATGGCACGTAATCCCGTACTTTTACGATTAGTCGAGAATCAAGATAAACGATTATTGCGACTCAAGGAGCAAGAACTGAAATACGCTTTTCCTGGAGCGATAGGCGTTCGGATTTTACCACCAGGGATAAATGACATTGATAAACAGGCAACGCCACCCCTAAGTTATTCAAGCCTAGCCCTGTTGCGGGCGGCAGAAGAGAGCAGTGGGGCAACGCTTGCGGAAATACACTTGTTAGGCCACTCGGGACAATATGTGGCTATGGCCCACCGCCTCCTCTCACCAGATGGAGAGGTTGCAGGCGTTTTGTTCCTAACCCTTGAGCCTAGTGTATTTACAAAAGCTCTAAGCCAGCCGGGTTTAGCAGGCGGTTACCTGGAATTACGCCAGGGTGCGAAGCAGCAGCAGGCATTTGCTAGCTATGGAAATAGGCAATTAGCAAGCACTCCTCCCCAAGGGCTTATCCCTATTGAAGGTAGTCGTTGGCAATTGGCCTATTGGGCACCTATCCAAGAGAGAGGAGAAAACACTCATCTTATCTTTTGGGGAGGATTGATTTTTGGATTGCTGGCACTAGGCCTGATTTTTTATGCTCGAGATCGGCTATTTGCACGTTTTTTGCGGGAAGATTTGATGACCTTAGTGAATTTGGTCCGTGACTTACAAAGAAGCCAGCTACAGGGCCGCTATAAAATCCATTTACCCGCTTTTAAGGGAGCAGCAGCCGTCATCCAGCGTATGGCCTCGGACAAACAGGTCACAGGAGAAACCATCGCCCCCGGGATGGCTTTCAGGGAAGATGCCTTCAGTGATGAGGATTTTCAAACAGCAGAGAGCATGAAAGTGAAAGAACAGCCCCTTAAACAGAGCGGCCGCATCGCCCCCTCTATTTTTAAAGCCTATGATATTCGCGGTGTGGTAGGAAAAACACTCACACCGGAGAGTGTATATGAAATTGGGCGCGCCATTGGTAGCGAGGCCCGTGCGCAAAGCCAGCAAAATATTATCGTGGGTCGAGATGGTCGCCTTTCTGGTCCCGAATTAGCCCATAAACTTATCGAGGGACTTCGAGCAACGGGCTGTGATGTAGTCGACATTGGCGTGGTGCCGACTCCGCTGCTGTATTTTGCCGCGCAATATCTAAGTACCGGCTCAGGGGTGATGCTAACGGGAAGCCATAATCCCCCTGACTATAACGGTATGAAAATTATGCTGCGCGGCGAGACACTTGCACTAGAGGCCATTCAGGCTTTGCGGCGTCGAATCGAAGCAGAGGATTATACCCGTGGCGCGGGTGATTTACAGACAGTGGATGTGGTCCCTGATTACATCGAGCGGGTAACTAGCGATGTGAAACTTACCCGTCCCTTAAAAATTGTAGTGGACTGCGGCAATGGGGCCGCTGGCGAAGTCGCCCCTCGCCTATTCCGAGCGCTTGGCAGTGAAGTTAGCGAATTATATTGCGAGATTGACGGTCAATTTCCTCACCACCATCCTGATCCGAGTCAAGCAGAAAATTTAGAAGATTTGATCGCCAAGGTAAAAGCAACGGGTGCAGATTTAGGGCTGGCTTTTGATGGTGATGGTGATCGGTTGGGGGTAATTGATTCTCAGGGCCATATTATTTGGCCTGATCGCCAGCTGATGCTTTATGCCATGGATGTCCTTTCCCGGCATCCAGGGGCTACCATCCTTTATGATATCAAATGCTCCCGTCATTTAGATCAGGTTATTACTGAATATGGAGGCAGCCCGTTGATGTGGAAAACGGGGCACTCCCTTATTAAAGCCAAGATGAGAGAGACCGGTGCCCTTTTAGCAGGCGAAATGAGCGGTCATCTCTTTTTCAAGGAACGCTGGTTTGGATTTGATGATGCTCTCTATGCAGGGGCTCGCCTGCTGGAGATTTTGGCTGCCGATACCCGGTCCTCGGGGGAAATATTTGCTGCCTTGCCAAATGGGGTAAGCACGCCGGAGTTGCGAATAGAGATGGCCGAGGGAGAGCATTTTCAGTTTATGGAAAAATTACTGCACCAAGCCGAGTTCCCGGAAGCTGCTGTAACCACCATCGACGGGCTACGGGTGGATTTTGAGGAGGGATGGGGGCTGGTCCGCCCTTCGAATACCACGCCTTGCTTAGTTTTACGGTTTGAGGCCAATGATGCTGAAGCCTTGGAGCGTATTGAAGATAACTTTAGGCGTTTACTATTGGAAGTAGATCCCAGTCTGATATTACCGTTTTAAGTGAATAGGTCAACGATAAATTTTGGAAGCAGTGCCGCGATGACTTTAACCATCGATTATGCCATGAAGATTGCCCAAGTGCTGACCGAATCCCTTCCCTACATCCAGCGTTTTGCAGGAAAAACCGTGGTTATCAAATATGGCGGTAACGCGATGGTGGATGATGATCTCAAAAACGGCTTTTCCCGTGACGTGGTTCTGATGAAGCTGGTGGGGATCAATCCCGTTGTGATCCATGGCGGGGGGCCACAAATTGGCCGTTTGCTAGAGCGCGTTGGTAAGCAAAGTGAGTTCATCCAGGGAATGCGGGTAACGGATAAGGAAACCATGGATATAGTGGAAATGGTTCTTAGCGGGCAGGTCAATAAGGAGATTGTGAATCTGATCAATCAGCATGGCGGTCATGCCGTGGGCCTTACTGGCAAGGATGGCACCTTAATCCAGGCAGAAAAGCTGCATTTAACCCAGGATAGGGGCGATCCGGCCACCCATATCCCCGAATTTGTGGATATGGGTCACGTAGGGAAGGTGAAGCAAATTAATACTCGTATTGTGGAGCTGCTGGTTCAAAGCGATTTTATTCCAGTCATCGCTCCTATTGGCGTAGGGGAAAACGGCCAATCCTATAATATCAATGCCGACCTGGTTGCAGGGAAATTAGCAGAAGCCCTGGGAGCAGAGAAATTAATTTTGCTTACTAATACGTCGGGTTTACTCAACAAAGAGGGTAAATTATTAACCGGCCTGAATGCTCATCAAGTCCAGAGCTTAATCGCGGATGGGACCATATCAGGCGGGATGCTGCCTAAGATACAGTGCGCCCTTGAAGCAGTACATGCTGGTGTAAGGTCAGCCCATATCCTTGATGGTCGGGTTGAACATGCAGTCATTCTGGAACTCTTTACCGACGAAGGGATAGGCAGCCTTATCCACAAGGGGTGCTGAATCTAACCATTTATTATCTATAAACACCTCACGCAGATCTTAGAAGCTTGGAAGATGACCCCTAGACTGAGTAAGCTCCTGAAAACGTTTGAGATCCTCAGTAAATTTTTCCTTAATAGCTACTTGCTCCTGGCGTTTCTTAGCAATATAACGCTGGTTACGGACTAAATGGGCCTTGACGTTTTGGATACCAGTAAGTAATTGCTCAGGAATCGTTTGGCCATTACGCTCTAAATGAGCTGCTTGATTTTGGCGTTCTCTCAACGCCTGTTGCAGTGTCTTTATTTTGCTCTGAACAAGTCTGATAGCTCCTTCAATAGCTCCGATCTGACTATCCCGGATTCGCAATAAATCGGCTTCAGAGCCAAAAGTCGCTAAGAGCATGTGATTATAATCTTCCTGCTCTTGCGCTCGCTGCCGCTTTTCTGCTTCGATTTGAGCAAGGCGTGCTTCCTCAACAAGTTGTTTCTGAGTTTTTGCAGGGGGGACTCGTTTAACCACTACCATTGTCTGACTATTAATAATTTCATATCCTCCCTGAACCGCCTCTGGGGGAAGGTTACCACTGAGCATCTGCGTCCCATTTTCGCCAATATAACGATAAAGCTGCCCTGCTTGCACTAAAGAGCTAAAACTACAGAGAGCGGCTAAGATAGAAATACCTGCTATAAACAGAATTTGGATAACGTTGCTTATTTTAGGCATAGGACAATTCAGAAAAACCTATTAACTAGACCCTTAGCCGCAATGCATTGGTTTGATCAAGGCGCTTTATTTCTCATTTCCCTGCTAGCTAATTTATTTTCGGCCTTCAGCGGAGGTGGAGCAGGGCTAGTGCAGTTGCCGGCATTAATTTTCCTGGGCCTGCCCTTTGGTATCGCGCTAGCAACCCACAAGGTAGCGTCCGTCGCCCTAGGTATCGGCGCTACTCTCCGGCACTTGAGAGAAGAGACCTTAGAGCGTCGATTTGCCCTCTTTATTCTGGCCTGGGGTTTACCGGGAGTTATCCTCGGAGCGAATGTAATTCTCAAAATTCCCACCCGCACAGCAGAGTTTGCACTGGGTTGTTTAACGCTAAGTTTGGGAGTCTATTCTTTCCTCAAACCGAATCTGGGACAAGCCCCTCATCTTTTAAACCGCCACTGGCGAGGCTATTTAGTAGGTGGCGGCACTTTATTCTTCATCGGCATTTTAAACGGCTCTTTAACTTCAGGCACCGGACTCTTTGTCACTCTTTGGTTAGTGAGATGGTTTGGTTTAGACTATAAGCGGGCGGTGGCTTATACATTGGCGTTAGTCGGCTTGTTTTGGAATGGCGCAGGAGCCTTAACGCTAGGATGGCTCGGCAATATCCAATGGACTTGGCTACCAGCTTTGCTCATAGGTTCTTTGCTGGGAGGGTATTTAGGTGCTCATCTTTCTATTGTCAAAGGTAACCGCTGGATTAAGCGAGGCTTTGAAATAGTGACCTTACTCATTGGGCTCAAATTGATTGCGGGTTAAAAATCCGCTCTACTCCATATTGTTTTTTATAGGCTTGCATTTTATTTAAATGTTCTTTCATTCCCGGCTTCCCTTCTAAATGGCGAATCAGATGGTCTAGACAGGTAATGCTCACTACGGGAATACCATGCTGGGCTTCTACCTCTTGGACAGCAGATTGTTTCCCTTGACCCCGCTCCTGGCGGTCCAAGGAAATCGCTACACCCGTGAGTGCAGCCCCTGCGGCATGGATAAGAGCAGCCGATTCTCGTACTGAGGTGCCGGCGGAAATAACATCGTCGACGATTAGAACCCGAGCGCCTTTAAGTGGACTCCCCACCACCTTTCCTCCTTCCCCATGATCCTTGATCTCTTTGCGATTAAACGCGTACTCTATATCCCATCCATGTTGTTCCATCAATGCAATAGCTGTAGCTGTCACTAAGGGGATGCCTTTATAAGCCGGTCCAAAAAGCACCTCGAAAGCAAGTCCCGAGTCAGCAATGGCTTGGGCGTAGAAACGACCTAGCCGGGCCAGGCTTGCACCGCTATTGAATAATCCGCTATTAAAAAAGTAGGGGCTCATCCGACCGGACTTCAGGGTGAACTCCCCAAAGCGCAGCACTCCCTTTTCGATCGCAAACTTAATAAATTCGTTTTGGTAGCTCTTCATTCGTATTTCATAAGAAAAAGTACTATTTTAACGGACCCCATATCCTTAGAAAACTTAAGCCGTAATTTTCTCTTTGAGGATACAATGGGTTAATGATACTTATCCATTCTGGCTATTAATGAGCGCCTCAATTTGATTAAAGCAGGGCGAAAGTACTTGTGCGTTATTTTCTCAGGACGCATGTTGGTGGTTTCCTTGATGGGGTTTTCCAGTGGCCTGCCCCTTTTGCTCACCGGTTCAGTATTGCAGGCATGGATGCAACAAGAAGGTGTGGATTTAGGAACTATCGGTTTGTTTGCTCTGGTGGGGTTACCCTATACGCTTAAGTTCCTATGGGCTCCTTTTTTGGATCGCTACTCACTCGGTGGTATGGGACGCCGCCGGGGCTGGTTGTTACGAGTGCAAATCGGGCTCATCCTCGCCCTGATGGGGCTGAGTTTAACAGAACCTGCCGCCAACCCCATAGACGTTGCCGCTGCCGCCTTGCTAGTGGCCTTCTTCTCCGCCACCCAGGATATCGTGATTGACGCCCATCGCCGGGAAAGTTTAGCCGATCATGAACTAGGTTTAGGATCCTCCCTTTACGTTAATGGTTATCGAGTAGGGTTGCTATTGGCCTCTGGCGGAGGATTAATCCTTGCTGATTATATGCCTTTTCACCAAGTTTACCAGTTACTAGCGCTAACCATGTTAATTGGCGTACTCACTACCCTGCTAGCGCCAGAGCCGACCATTGCTGCTGAGACTCCTAAAACATTCCATGAAGCCGTTATAGCGCCTTTTCTAGAATATTTTCGCCGTCCTAATGCCTTTTTGATTCTACTCTTTATTCTGCTTTATAAAATCGGCGATATCATGGCGAGCCACATGAGCATGCCCTTCTATTTAGACCAAGGCTATTCCAAGACTGAGATCGGCGCCATTGTTAAAGGATTTGGGTTTTGGGCTACAGTTTTGGGCGGTCTGACGGGGGGGGTTGTAATGCTACGATTAGGTATCTACCGGGCGCTATGGGCGTTTGGCCTGCTGCAAAGCATTTCTACCGCCGGTTTTGTCGCGCTTGGCGCTTATGGCTATAGCCTGTCAGGTCTTACTGCCGTTATCACCTTTGAAAATGTGAGCGGTGGTATGGGAACGGCTGCTTATGTGGCGTTTATGTCGAGTCTGACAAACAAGAAATTTACTGCCACCCAGTATGCCTTGCTTTCTAGCCTAATGGGGATTCCCCGCGTTATTGTGGCGGCACCAACCGGTTTTCTTGCCACCAATTTTGGATGGGTGGTATTTTTTTCCTGCTGTGCTTTGATGGCAATTCCAGGGCTACTTTTATTACGCCGCTTTCGGTCTTGGTAGTAGGCCAACTTCTAACTTACTATTTTGCGAATAGGAGGGGTGATACCTGGCAGCAATTTAGCTGGTTTCTCAATGCGCACCCGTTTGTCCCGGCTAGCGGTTCCTGAAAGTAGATAGACTTGGTTTCTGCTGACCTGGAAGGTTTTAACCAAGAAGCGGAGCAGTTGAGTGTTAGCCTTGCCTTCTACCGGGGGTGCGGTAATTCGAATTTTTAGCCGATTCCCATGGGGGCCAATAACTTCATCGCCTCTAGCCCTGGGCTGGAGGCGTATCTGGACAATTAACGCCTCCTGCTGCCAGCAATACCATTGAGCCGTCATCAGCAATTAGATAATGCGGGGAAACCAAGGCTCAATGAGCATGGAGGCCACCTGTAGAGCAATCAAAACTACTAATGGCGACAAATCCAAACCTCCGATGGACGGCACTAAATTCCGGGCGGGCCGTAATAGGGGCTCGGTGAGATCGTATAAGAGTATAGTAACCGGATTATAAGTAGTGGGTGCTACCCAGCTCAGGATAACTTGGATAAAAATGGCGATTTTGAAAACATCAAAGATCAGACCGACTAGATCGCCGATGCTTGCCAGTAACAAAACCGGTAGTGGAGGTACACTTAGAGCCAAGCTTGAGATGATGGTTAATTTAACCATCGTAAGCACGAGAAGCAGGAACAAGGAAGCCGTATCAATATTGCCCATAGGGGGCAAAAAACGGCGCAGAGGACGAAGGAGAGGTTGGGTAATAGTAATCAAAAACTGTGCCACCGGATTACGGGAGTTGGCCCGTACCGATTGCAGTAATAGGCGTAGCATCACCGCCAAAATATAGAGGCTAAAAAGAGTATTAATCAGAAAAATCAAGGGGATAGTTAAATAATCGTTAGGCATGCTTGCTTCCAAGTTCTTGGGCTAGCTCTCGGGCGCGATCGCGGGCAGCTTGCAAGGCGCGAGCGAAGGCTTTCCGGATGTTGGCCTCCTCCAAAGCGGCAATAGCCCGCTCAGTGGTGCCTCCCGGTGAGGTAACTCGCTGCCGCAAGCTGGCGCAGCCTTCTTCGCTTTTCAGGGCCATTTTAGCGGCTCCAAAAGCGGTTTCAAGCGTTAATAAGCGCGCAGTATTGGACTCTAAACCCAAATCGATAGCAGCTTTTTCCATTGCTTCCATCACTAGAAAGAAATAGGCAGGTCCACCGCCCGATAGGGCCGTCACCACCTCCATGAGATTTTCGTCGTTTAACCACAAGGTTAGCCCCACCGCTCGCAGCACGGACTCTGCCGTTTGCCGTTGATTCGGGCTGGTATGGGGATTGGCAAATAAGGCCGTGGCTCCCGCCTGAACCAATGCCGGAGTGTTAGGCATCGCTCGTACGATAGGCGCTGGACCCCCAAGCCAAGCTTCTACATCCGGAGTTCCGATTCCCGCAGCAATAGTGAGCCAAAGGGGCTGGGAAAGGGTAGCCACATTTTTAAGCTGGGTGACTACGCTTCTTAACTGTTGCGGCTTAACCGCCAACACGATTATAGCTGCATCTTGCGCCACCTGGATATTATCGGGCGCGGTATTAACGCCGAAACGCTCATGAAGGGCGTCTAGCTTACGCCGATCTGGATCGGCGACCCAGATGGCTTGGGCATCACGGCCATCGGCAACTAAGCCGCCTATGAGACTCGCCGCCATATTGCCACCACCAATAAAGGCAAGAGTTTGTTCGCTCATGGCCTCACTTTTTGGCTCCATTTCGAATAGTGAGTTTATCCTATAATATGAATGTAAGGCGAATATTACAACAGAGTTTTGCTAAAATGCGCTAGCTTAACGGTCTTTTCTTGGTCGGGAACCGAATATTGCCGTACCGACCCGCACCAGCGTGGCACCTTCCGCAATTGCAGCTTCTAGATCATCCGTCATGCCCATGGATAAACTGTCTAGTGCGAATCCCTTCTGTCGAAGCTCCTCCCATAACTGGTGCAAGGCCCGAAAAGGTCGACGTTGGGCCTCGAAGTCAGAATTGAGGGCAGGTAAAGTCATCAAGCCCCGCAAGGAAAGCTGGGGCATTTCAGTAACCGCTGCGGCTAATTCAGCAAGTTCCTGAGTAGTAGTGCCAGATTTAGAACTTTCACCACTAATATTCACCTGCAAGCAGACATTTAGGGGCGCTAATTCCGGCGGCCGCTGCTGACTCAGGCGCTGAGCAATTTTTAGACGGGCAACGCTATGAACCCAATCAAAGTGGGTGGCAATATCCCGGGTTTTATTGGATTGAATTGGGCCAATGAAATGCCATTCTAAACCTTCCGTTTCCAATTCTTTAATTTTTGGTAAAGCCTCTTGGAGATAGTTTTCTCCAAAAGCCCGCTGTCCACCGACTACTGCAGCGCGGATTGCGGAAACCGGACAGGTTTTACTAGCTGCTACCAGGGATACACTTCCTTCAGAACGACCAAAGCGCCGTTCAGCCTGGGCGATACGAGTGTAAATTTCTGCTAATTGCAGTGCAATTTGGGCCATATTTTGTACTTGCCGCCTCCTCGCTAAGGTTTAACCATTTTAAGTTTGACTGAGCCCAGCCGATATTTCTAATGAAATTGGCAACTCATCAATATTAAGGAAATCTATGGATATCGCTGAACTGCTTGCCTTTAGTGTCAAGAATTCTGCCTCCGATTTACATATCTCGGCGGGACTCCCACCAATGATCCGGGTAGATGGCGACGTGCGCCGAATTAACTTACCGCCTATGGAACACAAGGATGTCCATGCCATGATCTACGATATCATGAATGACAAGCAGCGTAAGGATTATGAAGAATTTCTTGAGACCGACTTTTCCTTCGAAATCCCTGGATTAGCCCGTTTCCGCGTGAATGCGTTCAATCAGAATCGTGGGGCGGCGGCGGTATTCCGCACCATTCCCTCCCAGGTGCTCACCCTTGAAGAACTTGATACTCCCGCCGTATTTAAGGATATTGCCGATAATCCCCGGGGGGTGGTGCTAGTAACTGGACCTACCGGTTCTGGCAAATCGACCACCTTAGCGGCCATGGTAAATTATAAAAACGAGAATGATTTTGCTCACATTTTAACCATCGAAGATCCCATCGAATTTGTCCACGAGAGTAAAAAAAGCCTAATTAATCAACGGGAGGTCCATCGAGATACCCACGGCTTTAGCGAAGCGCTGCGTTCGGCATTGCGGGAAGACCCTGATATTATTCTGGTAGGTGAATTGCGAGATCTTGAAACTATTCGCCTCGCATTGACGGCGGCAGAGACGGGTCATTTAGTCTTTGGCACCTTGCATACCAGTTCCGCAGCCAAGACTATTGATCGTATTATTGATGTATTCCCCGCTGCGGAGAAAGATATGGTGCGCTCTATGCTCTCCGAATCCCTGCGGGCCGTAATTTCTCAGACTCTCCTTAAAAAATTTGGCGGTGGCCGGGTTGCTGCCCACGAGATCATGATTGGCAATCCGGCTATTCGTAATCTCATCCGTGAAGATAAGATCCCTCAAATGTATTCTGCCATCCAAACGGGCCAAGGGGCAGGTATGCAGACTCTGGATCAGTGCCTGTCAGGCTTACTCCGTCGCAATATCGTCACTAAGCAGGAGGCAGCCAAGAAAGCCGTAAACAAAGAGCTTTTCCAGTCGATGTAAATCCATGCAAGGCTCCGGTAGTTAAACTTGAGAGTCTGGTACCTTAGTACGGTACAAAAACAAAGACTTTCTCTAATTTTTTGTTATAGCGATCTTTTTATCAAAAAGGAGGTCAACCCAAAGTCATATCTGCCGTGTTTGTGAGGCGCCATTGGGCAAAGCTCGGCGCAGCGTATCCAACCCCAACCGGATCACACTCCAAGCGCGGCGCTCAAGCGAGCGACCCGCTCTGGATCGGTGATGTGGTGTCTTCGAGGTTAAAACCCCCGGCGCTTCATTACCGCAAACAGGCACTCTGTTTGCCACCGTTGCCGGTAGTCTTCGAGCGCCTGTTCCGGGGCGTGGGCCGTGATGACGATGACCTGTTCCCCACGGGGTGCGCGCGTACCGACAAGGTACAAAGTATGCCCCCATAGGCGCCGTGGCCAATTGAGCACCATCACCTCACCGCTCTGCACGGGCAAAAAGCCGGGTGAGCGGTAGATGGGCGTTACAAGGGCAGTTAGGGGTCTGGGTATTATTTGGAAGGCGCAAGCGAAACCAAATCCCGCGTTGGATGAGATAGGCTAACCACCGATGACCACGGAACTCCCGCTCGGCCGCCAGACACTCAATGCGCTCCGGCGGAAAGCGGCGTAGAAACCGCTCTAGCAGGGCGATACGCTCCTCGGTGGAGGCGTTACCTCTTCTCCCCAGCACCGGTCCACATCAGCAGCACAGATACCCCCCCTCATAGGCTACCGAGAGGACCAGTACGTTAATCAGCCTGCCTCCCAACTGCCAGAGGGTCCGATCCAGGCACAGCACCCACCGCTCGCCCACATCTAGCCAACTCCTCACCAGCACCGCCACCAGCTCAGTTTCAAAAACATGGTGACGAAAAAAACGCTTCACCCGCTGATAAACCCATTCCCGCTGCACTACCGCATCCAAACCCAACACCAGTTGGGTTAAATTCACCACCCGTACTTGAACCATCGCCACTATCAATTGGGCTAAACAGTCAATACGGGCTTGATGACAGGGCAGACAACGCTTACGTTCAAGCTTCAGTAAGTGAGCAGCCATCATGAGGAGATGAACCTTTACTTGGCGGTAAACCGTTCATCATAACCTTATCGCTCTCTTACTGTATAACTCACTGAAAGTGTTAACTATATCCGCGCTTTGTACCGTACTAAAGTCTGGTACTCACGTTTAGGCCGCCCTGAAGGAAAGAAAGCCCTATACAACGCTTTTGAACATCACGTGGTGTGCGTGGCATTGGAGATTGTATGTAATTACAAGCGCAGGACTTGCAGCGGTAACGCCCCTTTGATCTCACGATACCGTTCCTTACCGCCTCGGCACAAAGGCATGGAGCACAATGCATAGAACGGTATCTCAAATCTATCTATAAGTAGCAATGCCTATCTATGAACTCTGCTGATATAGGCTAAGACCCTTACTCCAGTGACTGTGTTTGAGCAGAAAGCTACCCTTCGTTTCATCCACCTTCAGCTTGTCTCTATAGTGATTTGAGATAAGAATCGATCATGCTATCGTGAACCCATGAGGTATTTCTTAGACTTTCGTAAAAATGTGGTGAGCTTTATCGAAGAGGGCGGAAGCCGGAGAGAAGCCGGGCGCCTATTCAAAATATCCCGTAACACACTATATCGCTGGTGGACGAGTGAAGGTTTATGCCCTAAGCGGCATGGGCCTCGTTATCGAAAGCTGGATAAGGCGGCATTAAAGGGCCATGTTCAGGATTATCCTGATGCTAAACTTTCAGAGCGCGGCGCTCACTTTGGCGTTCATACCCGTGCAATTGGGTCCAGTCTGCGCCAGAAAAAAAGCGCGTAGATATGCCGAAAACTGCCCTATGCAAAGGGCGAATTATCTTGCCCGATGGCGCTTCAAAAGTCACGGTCAGGAGAACAGTGTTTATTGTGATGAAAGCGGCTTTGAAAAACACAGCTATCGCCCGCATGGAGGGCACCAGGGGGCCAAAAAATTTAGGGAGATGTAGCGGGAAACAACCGCAAGGAGGTGAACTTCATCATCGCCCAGCGCAGAGAACAAGGGCTGGCACCGGTTATATTCAAAGGCTCTTGCAACACAGCTTGGGTTAATATGTGGCTAAAGGATTTTTTGCTTAAAGAATTAACAAAACCAAGCGTTATTGTGATGGATAATGCCCGCTTTCACAAAAAATCTGATATCAAAGCCATTTTTGAGAAAGCCGGGCATACCTCACTTCCACTCCCAACCTACTCACCCGATGTCAACCCCATTGAACCATCCTTTGCTCTACTCAAAAAACAAAGGCAGTTCTCAGGAGAAAATATCGAAAAACTCATGATGTCACAAAGTTATTTAGTATAACTATAGCATTCTCCTCGCCTCCTCTTCAGTTCTTCTCCTAGGGGCCAAACCCCGTATAATCTTCTATTAACTGCCAAACTGGGGTCAAGCTATTGATTATTGGTTGAATAAACTGCGGTAAACTTAACATATGATTAAAGAGAGGGATAACTTGCGAAAAAGCAGTAATATTTCTCCTACTCCTGCATCTTCTAAAGAGGTAATGTGGTACCCAAAAAAGATCTGACTTATTATTACGGATTATTTCCTTAAGTGAGATTTCTACATTCTTACTGAGGAATACCTAAAAACCCTAGAGCTTTACCAGATACGGGGTTTATTAAGGGAGGACACCATAGAGGGTGAAATAGCGCATCAAGGAGGCAACGCTACAACGAGGGTCAGTTATCAAGGGCAAATGGAATGTAAGTGATAAGCATATGCTGATTTGGACCGGAAGAGCATATTAACTTGCAGCCGTATCGTAATGATGAGATAGCTATGATCTGACCCAAAAATGATCAACCTGCTCTCCTGCTCCGGAGGGGGCGGGCAGACCAGAAAGGCAGGAGTAAAAATGAAGACAGTAATGAAGCAATTATTACAGAGTACCCCTTTTCTTATGGCGACTATCTTTTTCTGCATACCGTATGCGTGGGCGCAGGAGGAAAATCCGGTGCAGGAACCTATGCTTGGCATACCATGCGTGACAAAAGCTAAAGGGTATGTAGTACATTTTACCGCTTATCAACGAGCAGAAAAGGGGGGAAAAGAGGAGGAGGGGAAAAAAAAGCTAGAGTTTGAACGTTTTTGCCATAATTTACCTATCACTGGTACTACGCTGATTACCATTGATCTCGTAGATCACTATACCAGGAGTCGCCCGGTAGCACTCCGGATTGTAGAAACAGCGTCAGGCGAAGAGCAAGGTACGGTAACAGAAACACGCACGTTAGTAGAGCTCCCTGAGAAAAACTACCGTGCTGGCTTGCTGGAAACACAGGTGGATTTTAACAAACGAGGCGTATATGCCGCTGTCCTAACGATAGGGGGGGAAGAGATCAGTATCCCTATCCGGGTAGGGATAAAAGAAGAGGCTTCTTTGGCGCGGCGTTTACTGCCTATCATTTTTGGCATCTTGATACTTGCTGCGCTCGGTTATGCTTTTTACCGTTATAGAAGCACAAAAGGGAAAAAAGCAGAAATGAAGGCTAAAAAAGAAACAGAAGAAAAGTAGGAAGGGAAGGACAAAGATTAATTTATAACCAACATTTTTATCGTATACAGTGCTCCGATCTCCTGGTCACATTAACCTGACAAATAGTATATAAGTATCTCGGTAAAATTTAAGAGAGGAATATACGGTTAATTTTGCATTATTCAACCGTTTCTGCAAACCAGCAAGCCTGAATGAGGAGTGTAGCAGCAGTGATTGGATTAAAAACTTACAATGTTAATTCCTTAAATTTTTATCAGGATACTTAAATAAAGCTTTGCTCTAATTATGGAAATTCCCTGGCCGGGTGATCGGAGTCTATTATTATTAAAATATTAAGGTAAATCATGAAATTAAGGTGGTTAATTCTGGCACCGATGCTATTCTCTACGACTTCATTAGGCGATATGCTTGAAGATCGGGGTATGGTTCAATGGGACGTTGATTCAAGAAATTATTTAGAATGTTCCGAAAAAAATATATTTTTGAGAATACTCTGCGAGCCAGTTGAGTTCGTCGGCAACATGGGGGCTCGCTGGCCCATCAATATCCTTGAAGAAGGCGGATTTGGAGCGATGGATTGGGGGCGTACTGCAGGAGATAAGATTCCCGTATTAGGCCATATTCTAGGCGGGGCAGCAGGACTCGGGGTAGGTGCTTTTAAGGGTGTAGGGGAAGGCTTCATTTATTCATTCCCAGCAGTGCTTGAAAAACCAGGGATAATCGATTAGAAAAACGGATTGCGCTTAAATTCTGCACGCTTAATACTTCCTACATGGATGGGATCGTATGGGAGATACGCTTGCATATAGGATCCTATCGTTGTCTTTAGGGCAATAATCCACCAGTATACATCTTTCCAAAGTAGGAAGGTTATAAAGGTATAACTGCAGAGTAAACTAATAGCCATCAAGGTTAGTTTAGCGATCGAGCAACTCCTCTTTATTATGGAGCATTAGGCATCCTTTTATTAAACACTCCTTTGCTGGAACAAACTCATTCACTTATAGGTATGGTATGGCACACTCAGTTCATGGACCGCATCCACAAGGGCCGTTACTTTCTCAGGCTTTACCGTAGGATGAATTCCATGCCCAAGATTAAAAATATGGCCGCTACCAGCACCATAAGCTTTAATGATTTCGCTTACCTCCCGGCGTACCCGTGCGCTGGAGGCATAAAGCACGCAAGGGTCCATGTTCCCTTGCAGGGCTACTTGCTTTCCTACCCGCATTCGCGCTTTAGCGAGGTCCACGGTCCAATCAACCCCTAGAGCATCACAGCCTGCCTCGACCATTGCCTCCAGCCAAAGCCCTCCCCCTTTGGTAAATAAAATCACTGGTACTTGCCGACCCTCGTTTTCTCGCATTAAGCCCTCCACGATCCGGGCCATATAAGAAAGAGAGAAGTCCTGATAGTCTCGGTGGCTTAACGCTCCACCCCAGCTATCGAAGAGCATTACGGCCTGTGCACCCGCTGCTATCTGGGCGTTAAGATAGACTGTAACAGCCTGGGCAAGAACTTCTAGTAGGTGGTGCATTACCTGAGGTTGCTCAAACATCAGTCCCTTGATTAGGGCAAAATCCTTACTTGATCCTCCCTCCACCATATAGCACGCTAAGGTCCAGGGACTGCCAGAAAAACCGATGAGAGGCACGCGCCCATCTAGCTCTCTTCGGGTTAATCGGAGAGCTTCCATGACATAACCTAAATCCGATTCTGGATCTGGAACCCCAAGGGCAGAGACTTGGTTGTTAGTTCTTACCGGCCGTTCAAAGCGAGGCCCTTCACCTTTGGAAAAATACAGTCCCAACCCCATGGCATGCGGAATGGTGAGAATATCAGAAAAAATAATAGCAGCATCCAGGTCAAAACGGTGCAGCGGTTGCAAAGTCACTTCGCAAGCCAGCTCTGGCGTTGTACATAAGGTCAAAAAATCCCCAGCTTTAGCACGCACTTCCCGATATTCGGGGAGATAACGCCCTGCCTGGCGCATGATCCAAACCGGAGTTCGGTCCACCGGCTGCCGTAACAACGCCCGGAGAAAACGATCATTTTTTAACTCAACCATATGGGTAGTCATCGCTCCACTAAATTAAGACCCTAGGCTATTTCAGGAATGGTGCTCCAGAATATTGGCTTTAGCGAGGATAGCTTCAGCCATGGCTTGGCGATCCGAAAGAAGACGCTGAGCTAGAGCAGTATCTGTGATTCCTAAAATTTGGGCTGCCAAATAAGCGGCGTTTTTTGCTCCTGGCTTACCAATAGCCACGCAAGCCACAGGAACGCCCCCAGGCATCTGTACCGTGGACAATAAAGCATCCATTCCCTTTAATGGCCCCCCCTCCATAGGTACCCCAATTACCGGCTTTAAGGTATTGGCGGCTACGGCGCCGGCAAGATGGGCTGCTAACCCGGCCGCAGCAATAAACACACCACAACCACGGGCATCCGCTTCTTTAACATAATGAGCGGTAGCTTCTGGAGTTCGGTGGGCAGAACTAATCCGCACTTCAAAGGGCACTTCTAATGTTTTTAATACGTCCAAGGTAGCCTGCATAATAGGTAAATCCGATTCCGATCCCATCAGCACAGCAACAAAAGGGTTGTTCATCTATAATCCTCTTACAAAATAAAAACTTAACTCTATCTTGGCAGGAAATTCAGCCTTTAGCTTTCTTCCGGCTTCCAGCTTTACGGCGCGCTCGTTTCACCGGTGCTTCATGGATAAGGGTTTGCGCTTGTTCCAGACTAAGCTCCTCAGGCGCTTGCTCCTTGGGAACGCGGACGTTGCGCTCGCCATCAGTTACATAAGGGCCGTAACGCCCATTAAGCACTTGAATTCCACTATCGGGAAACACCTTAATCACCCGATTAGCATCAGCCTGTCTCTTCTCCTCGATAAGCACTAGCGCCCGTTCCAAAGGAATAGTATGGGGATCTTCTCCCCGCAGAGAAACATATTTATTATCGTATTTTACATAAGGCCCAAAGCGCCCAATATTAACGCTAACTCGTTCGCCTCCCGGTGTAAATCCCAGCTCTCGCGGTAATTTAAACAATGCCAACGCTTCTTCTAAGGTGATAGCATCCATTTTTTGGCCTGGCTGCAAACCGGCAAAGCGGGGCTTTTCTTCATCCTCCTTGGAACCAATCTGGATATAAGGTCCATAACGTCCCATGCGCACCGATACCGGACGGCTACTTTGGGGATCAACTCCTAATTCCCGAGCCTGGACGGCTTCTTCCCGACTAACGTTTTGTTCTTTTTCTTGTATCCGTGCAGAAAATGGCCCCCAAAATTCCTCCAACACTGGAATCCACACTTTCTCCCCACGAGAAATGGCATCTAGTTCATCTTCTAAGCGAGCGGTGAAATCATAGTCTACATAAGGATTAAAATGCTCCGTCAGAAAGCGGTTAACGACCCGTCCCACATCCGTTGGCTGGAAACGCTTGCTTTCCAAGACAGTGTAATCCCGTTGCTGGAGGGTTGAAATGATAGTGGCATATGTAGATGGGCGCCCAATACCAAATTCTTCCAAGGCACGCACCAGACTAGCCTCGGTATAGCGGGGTGGCGGCTCGGTGAAATGCTGCTCCGGGCGTATCTGTAACAGCGCTACTCTATCTCCTTCCTTCATGGGAGGCAACTTCCGCTGTTCCTCTTCCCCCTTGGCATCATCCCGACCTTCCTGATATACGGCCATAAAGCCGGGATCAACCACCGTCGAACCGGTAGCCCGGAAAATATTGCCGCGGGCATCCTCTCCCCTTTCTGGCGCTGCCTTTTGAGTGTCCAAATCTACCGCCACAGCATCAATGGTGGCATGATTCATCTGGCAAGCAATCGTGCGGCGCCAAATAAGCTGATAAAGCTTGAACTGTTCGGGTTTTAGGTAGGGTTTGAGTGCCTCGGGAACCCGGTATACCGACGTAGGCCGGACAGCTTCATGGGCTTCTTGAGCATTCTTGGCCCGGGTTTTAAAGGTCCTCGATTTAACCGGTAAGCTATTTTGTCCAAACCGCTCTGCAATGAAATTGCGAATTTCTCCCACGGCCTCATTCGCCAGATTGACCGAATCAGTTCGCATATAAGTAATCAAGCCCATCGCCCCATCCCCAATATCAACCCCTTCATAGAGCTGTTGGGCTACGCTCATAGTCCGCTTAGCAGAAAAACCAAGCTTACGGGAGGCTTCCTGCTGTAACGTGGAAGTAATGAAGGGTGCTGCTGGATTGCGGCGGCGCTGCTTACGCTCTACCTTGATCACCCACAACTCGCCTGCTGCCGCCTTGGTCAGCCGTTCCACAAGCGCCAAAGCCTGATCTTTATTTTCAATATCAAACTGGGTTAGTTTTCTACCATCCAAATGGGTTAGTTTGGCAACAAATGGCTGCTTGGCTGCCGCTGCATCTGCCTCCAACGTCCAATACTCTCGAACTTTAAAGGCATCTATCTCTTTCTCCCGCTCGCAGATTAAACGCAGTGCTGGGCTTTGTACCCGTCCAGCAGACAGGCCGCGGCGAATCTTTTTCCAGAGTAGCGGAGAGAGATTAAACCCTACCAGATAATCTAAAGCGCGCCGTGCCTGCTGGGCATTAACCAAATCCAAGGAAATATCACGAGGATGAGCGACAGCCTCGTTAACCGCCTGTGAGGTAATTTCGTAGAACACTACTCGCTGGATAGCTTTATCCTCCAAGACCCCCTCCTCCTTAAGAAGCTCGAGAAGGTGCCAAGAAATCGCCTCCCCTTCCCTATCTGGATCAGTGGCAAGAAGAAGAGAATCAGCACTTTTCAATGCCTTGGCAATAGCATTTACATGACGACCATTCTTTTCAATGGCCTGATACTTCATTTTAAACCCATGCTCAGGATCGACCGCGCCCTCCTTGGGCATCAAATCCCGCACGTGTCCATAGGAAGCCAGCACTTCAAAGTTTTTCCCCAAATATTTCTTAATAGTTTTAGCTTTGGCTGGGGACTCCACAACAACCACATTTTTACTCATTGACTATCCTCTGAAAACTCAAAGCCCGCAGAACGCGGGCATCAAGCAAACTCATAAGGCTAGTTCCCGCGCGCTCTCGGCGCGAGGCCAAGCAAACCCAAGCATCAATGCAGAAGATCGCTGACCTCATCAAAAACCAAATCTTCCATCCAGGCGTAGGCTGCCTCCTGCCCTGGCTGATGAGATAACACCATCAGAATAACCCACTTAAGATGCTCCAAGTCAAAATCTTCCGCCTCTAACGCCATCACCCGATCAATAATTAATTCCCGGGTCATGGAATCCAACACGCCAACTTGCTCTAAAAATAATAGAAAACCACGGCATTCCGTGTCTAATTTCTCTTTCTCGTGCAGCGTAAAGATACGAATCGATGAGTTGGTTACCGGAAACCGCCGTGGCTCGCTTTGCTGTAACAAGGCTAGCCCTTCCAACCAATCAAACGCCTTACCTATTTCGGCATGGTGAAAACCCGCTTCTGTTAGCTCTACTTCCAATGATTCCTTCGTGGGCTGAGACTCAACCTCGCTATCCATATAGTTCTGAAATAGGTACATCAACACATCGAGCACATTTTCTTTCATGATTGGCCCTCTTTACCGCATCGGAGGTAGTGTCCTCCAGGCAATGCCGTGATGCAGCCTTGTAACTCTAATACTAAAAGCATGGAGGAAACCGCTTCTGCCGTCAATCCACAGCGCTCAACCAAGCGATCTATGGGAAGAGGATCATAGCCTAAGCACTCCAATAGCAACCGATATTCTGGATCATCCGTCGATGCCTCTATTTCCTTAGGCGATTCCTGGAATTGTAGGTTCGGTATTGCGCCTGCTAAAGCTCCTAATTCCTCCCAAATATCTTGGGCAGCTTCCACTAGCTTGGCGCCCTCTCGGATAAGATGATGGCAACCCCGAGCGAGGGGATTATGGATAGAACCAGGGATAGCAAATACCTCCCGCCCCTGTTCCGCGCCTAAACGGGCCGTAATGAGAGAGCCACTTTGTAAAGCGGCTTCAACCACGAGAATGCCCCAGCTAAGACCACTGATAAGCCGGTTGCGGCGTGGGAAATTCCGGGGTAGCGGAGGAGTTCCAATGGGGAATTCCGATACTAATGCCCCGCTCTCGGCAATGGCGTGAGCCAAGGCATGATGCCGAGCCGGATAAACTCTGTCTAGCCCTGTTCCCGCCACAGCTATCGTCGCCGCTTTTGCAGCTAGCGCTCCCTCATGGGCGGCGGCATCAATACCAAGCGCCAGTCCGCTACTAATCACTAAACCTGAATTGGCCAGATAGGTAGCAAACTGCGCAGCTGTTTCAGCCCCCGCAGGAGAAGGATTACGGCTGCCCACAATGGCTAGTTGAGGTAAAGAAAGCAGAGACGGATCACCATGAATAAACAAGACGGGAGGCGGATCGGGAATCTCCCGTAGTAGCTGCGGATACTCTGGATCGGCCAAAGTGAGTAAATAATGGTCTGGCTGCTCCAGCCATTTTAGATCCTGCTCTACCGCTTTCCAATCAGGTTGCCGCAAATAATGCCGGACTTCACCGCTAAGGCCCGCCACCCGTTCCGGGGCAGCGAATATGGCAGCCGGTGAGCCATATTTCTCCAAGAGCCGGCAAAAACTAATACTGCCGACGCCAGGAGCGCGGTGCAGGGCGAGCCAGTAGGCTCGTTCATCCATGGACACGCCAAGCGGAGCTATGATTTATGGATTGCGGACAACATCATACACATGAATGGCTCGTTCCGCCCCCATCATCAACCCATAACTAATATGATCAAAAGCGCGAAAAACCATGATCATCCCTGCTCGCTCATCAGGTAACCGGACTTTATCCTCTGGTAAACGGCTGATGGGATCGCGCACAACTCTGCCTGCCTGGTATACGGCAAGCACCGTCCCTTTTTCCACGCCATCCTCAGCACCCAAATCCAACGCTACAGCCTGATACTGACCAATCTGTGAGACTCCATCTATCACAGCGATAATTTTACCTTCTACGGGAATCCGTGGGGCATGGGGCAAAAAATGCTGCTCAAATTCTAGGTCATTGGCTGGCAAGAGACGATCCCCGACTAATACTTCCCGGGTAGAGTTTTGAATACTCAGGATAGCGGGATCACCAAATCGCTGTACATTAGCGTCAGCAATAAAAAGAGCCTCATAGCCTAAAATTGTAGAGGGATGATCCGGATCGCGGTAGACTTCCCCCCCACGATAAATCCCATATTTCATTGTAGCCGACTTGCTTAGGCTGCGGACATAAACGTCATCTCCTGCCCCTAAAATCAAACGCTCCTCAGCTCCCGCTACTACATAGGGGGCATTATCCAGAGCCTCTTTACTGACCACTTGGGGATGCAACAAGAACTGCTGGATAGCATCAATGGGGATAGTGGGAATCGCCTTTTCCAGCTTGCTAGTTCGAACCGTCGGCGACATCTTATAGCCAGGAAGCCCTCGCTGAAGTTCCAATACAGGGTCACCATTTTCACGGTAGCTTAAAAAAATAATATCGCCGGGGTAGATCAAGTGAGGATTATTAATTTGCTGATTAACCTCCCAAATATCCGGCCAACGCCAGGGATCTCGTAAAAAGCGGCCTGCAATATCCCACAGAGTATCGTCACGAACCACCTCATAGCGTTGGGGAGCATCTGGATTAAGGGTCACCGGCTCTCCCCAAACCCCACTTGCCATGGCGCATAAAAACATGATACTTATTAATTTTTTAAGATTCATTGGCTTCTCTGAATAAACCTTAGCGGAGTCCAACGATAACTGCGGGCCAAGGGAAGATACTCATCCTCGGCGGCCCAGTAGCACCGTTACCGAAATATCAAGTATTATGGCGACATGGAACCTTTGTACTTTAGCATTGCCAAAAAATAGTAATGGCGCGAAAAGGCTTCTCCCGTGACCGACATTTATGAGAAAGTAACAAAAGGCGTTAATTTTTTATCCTATAGTTAAGAACACTGACATTATTTTTGGTTAAAGTCCTATGGCAAGACTGAACATACTACATTACCCGGATCCTCGATTACGGCGGAAGGCTCAGCCCGTAGCTGTCGTTGATAAATCGATAAGAAAGCTTGCCGATGATATGCTGGAAACGATGTATCAGGCTCCCGGTATTGGACTTGCGGCAATTCAAGTCAATGTTCCTAAACAAGTAGTGGTTATTGATATTTCCGAGGATAAATCCTCCCCGCTAGTTCTCATCAATCCTGAAATTATAGCACGGCAAGGAAAAGCTGAAAGCGAGGAAGGATGTTTATCAGTACCTGAAATCTTTGAACCGGTTACCAGGGCCGCAGAGATTACTGTCCACTACTTAGACCGGGAGGGCCAAAAACAAGAACTTCAAACCCAGGAGTTGCTCGCCACATGCATTCAGCATGAGCTAGATCACTTGGAAGGAAAGCTTTTTATCGATTATTTCTCCACTCTCAAACGCCAGCGTATCCGGAAAAAAGCGGAAAAACGGCAGCGTCTATCTGCTTAAAAACTGTTCAAAGTAGTAATTTCGTGCCGGAACTAGCCGAATCATGCTCGCAAAGTGTAGTATATAAGTGCTCGGAAGGAGTTGTACTAAAGTTTCCCTTAACCTCACACGTTAGTGCCCAAGAACAGTTTTAAAACCGCTTCTTATTGAGGTAAAGGGTAGCTCCATCCTCCCCCAGAATCTTCTTCCTTAATTGTTAGGGCCAACACCTTCTTAAGTTAGGCGCTAGGAAGGATAAAATACAACTTTGTCTTTGCTGCATGCTAGGCGCCACCTTTATAGCCAAAAGCCAACAAAGTAAACTCTATTCATCAACGTTACTGCATTATCCAACGCAGATAATTCATAATGGCTGCACCGCCGTACATCGTTTTTGCTGGAACACCGGTATTTGCCGCTGTCGCCCTACGCCGACTCCTTGAAACCGGATATCGAATTGGAGCGGTTTATACTCAACCTGATCGCCCCAGCGGCCGGGGACGGCGACTCGTCCCAAGCCCAGTTAAAGATATCGCTATCACTCACCAGCTTCCCCTTTATCAACCGGCTACTTTAAAAGATAAGGCATCCCAGACTCAGCTCGCGGCACTGGCGCCAGATCTTATGGTTGTCGCCGCCTATGGTCTTATTCTGCCCACAGCAGTGCTCCAAATTCCCCCTCTAGGATGCATCAACATCCACGCCTCCTTGCTGCCTCGCTGGCGGGGCGCTGCCCCTATTCAACGGGCCTTACTGGCTGGAGACAAGGAAACAGGTATTAGTATCATGCAAATGGATGCAGGCTTGGATACGGGCCCGGTGCTTCATACCGCCCGTTATCCTATACAGCCAAAAGATACGGCTGCCATCGTCCATGATCAGCTTGCCGAGTTGGGAGCCGAAGCTTTATTGCAGTGCTTGCCTTCCTTGCTCGAAAAGAAAGCAAACACCGCTGTTCTTCAAGACGAAAGCCGAGCCTGTTATGCGCCTAAAATACGTAAGGAAGAAGCCTGGCTCGATTGGTCTCAGCCGGCAATATTTCTTGAACGCCAGGTGCGGGCCTTTAATCCTTGGCCGGTGGCGCAAACTCAGATCGAGGGGCGAATTCTGCGGGTATGGTCAGCAACGGCCCTCGCTAAAACGACCCATGTCCTACCTGGTACTCTTCTAGCAGTCCACAAAACAGGGATTGATATAGCTACTGGCAACGGCACCTTGCGCCTGCTTGAAGTACAGCCGGCAGGTAAGCGGGTCATGACGGTCCAAGCTTATCTCAGTGCCCATCTTCTTACGCCAGGTACCGTGTTGGTAAAAAGCCCAGGCAAAACCAAATCGCCTTAACTTACCAAAATCCTAGCTGTGGCTAAATCAGCAAATACGCGAATAATAGCAACCAGTGTACTGGTGCGGGTGCTCGATCAGGGGCGCTCTCTCACTGGGGTTCTACCGCCAGCGATGGCGCATCTACCGGCACGGGAGCAAGCCTTTACCCAAACCTTATGCTATGGAGTTGTACGATGGCTCCCCCGGCTTGACTATCTGGTCCAGAAGCTTCTACATAAGCCGTTACGAGCACGCGACAGGGATCTTTATGCCTTGCTGCTTTTGGGGCTATACCAGCTAACGGAGCTAGGTATTCCCTCCTATGCGGCTTTGTCTGAAACCGTCAACGCCGCCGAAAACCTGGGTAAGCCATGGGCTAAAAAGATGCTCAACGGGACCCTCCGTGCGTACTTACGCAATGAAACCGCCCTACAAGCTCAGGTGGCTACCCATGAAGCAGCTCATACCGCTCACCCTCAGTGGCTCTTGGACACTATCCGCCATTCCTGGCCAGATCATTGGCCTCAAATTATTACGGCCAACAATAACCATCCTCCTCTCAGCCTGCGTATTAACCGTCTCCAAAACAATCGGGAAAACTATCTGCGGGAACTGAGGCGCAATGATATCAAAGCCTGGCCTATTCCCCATACGGAAAGTGGAGTCATACTAGAGCAGCCCCGCCAAGTCACCACCTTGCCAGGTTTTCTTAAGGGTCAAATTTCCGTCCAGGATGGTGCCGGACAGCGAGCTGTTCCCTTATTGGCCCTGGCCCCAGGGCAACGAGTATTGGATGCTTGCGCAGCCCCTGGGGGTAAAACTAGCCATATTCTGGAGCTTGAACCTCAATTAGCAACCCTCCTTGCTTTGGATTTAGATGCGACCCGGTTAGGGAGACTGGAGAATAATCTTAAGCGATTGCAACTAAAGGCTGAGGTGATCCAAGGCAATGCGCTCCAACCTGACGCGTGGTGGGATGGAATTCCCTTTGATCGAATTTTACTAGATGCTCCCTGCTCAGGCAGCGGAGTCATCCGCCGCCACCCCGACATCAAAGTACTACGACGAGAAAGTGATATTCTTCCCTTGGCGGTCCTGCAAAAACGCTTATTATCAGCCCTATGGCCACTGCTCGCACCAGGAGGCATGCTACTTTACTGTACTTGCTCCATATTGCCCATAGAGAACGAGCGGCAAATTCATGAGTTTCTTCTTTCCCACCCCGAAGGACAAGAGCGGCCATTGGAGGTTCCGTGGGGCCTGCCGCAAACAGTTGGACGGCAACTACTGACCGGCACGGAAGAACTGGACGGGTTCTATTATGCTTGCCTGGAGAAACGCTAAAGCCAGCTTTCCTTGGTGCCATCTCGGGCTGGTATTCCTGGGCCTGCTGTTTGGCGCGCATTGTAACGCAAGCGAGTCATTTAATATTCGTTCGGCTAGCACCCAGCTCGTTAAAGGTGTCTATCGTCTCCGTGCCCAAATCAATTACCCTCTGAGCGAAGATGTAAAAAATGCTATTGAAAGCGGCATTCCTCTCATCATCAATCAAGAAATTGAGGTCCTGCGACTTCGACAGTGGCTCTGGCCGAAGACTATTAAACGTATCATCCTTCGTCATCAGCTAAAATATCATGCCCTATCAGAGCAATTTGTCCTGACTTACTTAAACCAAGGCAAACAACGAACCTATCCCAACCTGAGCGCAGCTATCAAGCAACTTAGTACAATTAAGAACTGTCCATTGATCACTCGTGGAGAACTGGATCTTCACCAAAACTACCGGATTCGCCTGAGAACAAGCTTGAGCATCAAGGATTTACCGGCCCCTATGCGGCCGCTAGCCTACTTATCCCCTCAATGGTACCTAGACAGCCCATGGTTCAGTTGGTTACTCGAATTGCCGGACATCTAAACTACGGCTATATCCGCTACCTCACCTTGGGGGGGCTTCTCCTACTCTCTTTTTATCTGCTAGCTGCTGCTCTCGAAGATTCGGCTCATTTCGGCCGCCTTTACCTCATCGTACTTGGGGTTAATATCCTGGCCCTGTTACTGTTGCTCTTTTTTATTGGCTCTAATCTGATCCGCCTAATTAGAGAATACCGAGAACGCCAGCCTGGTTCGCGGCTCACTGTACGGGTAGTCGCTATGTTTATTTCCCTAACCTTCATTCCCTTGATCATTGTGTTTTCCTTCTCATTACAATTTTTACACCGAGGCATTGAAAGCTGGTTTAATGTGCAAGTGGAAAAAGCCCTTGAAGATTCCTTAGAGCTGAGCCGCACCGCCTTTGGGATTCGAATGCGAACTTTACTCAAACAAACCCAATTAATGGCGGCCACCTTAGCTGAATTACCGCTAGAAAAAGCGACTTACAGTCTCCAGGAGCTCCGCTATATTAGCGGTGCTCATGAGCTAACTTTGCTTAATACCCGCGGGCAAGTTATTACCTCAGCTACCCACGATCCTGAGACCATTGTCCCAGACCACCCTAATGATGTTATCTTATTTCAGCTCCGCCAAGGACAAGACTATGTTGCCCTAGATCCCGTTGGCAACTCAGGGCTGCATTTGCGGGCCGTGGTTAACTTGCCGGCTACGCGAACCGACACCGGAGCATTGATTTTACAGGCCCTATTTCCTATAGCAGACCGATTAAGTACCTTAGCCGATAGCGTTCAAGATGCCTACGATCAATACAAACAGCTGGCCTACCTGCGCAGGCCCCTTATCTACAGCTTCACCTTGACACTCTCTCTAATCGTGCTCCTCACGCTGCTGGCAGCCGTATGGACAGCATTTTTTCTAGCGCGGCGCCTGGCCTCCCCGGTAACGGATCTCGCCCAGGGCACCCGGGCCGTTGCTAGGGGTGACTACGACACTCAATTACCCTCCCATAGTCACGATGAATTGGGATTTCTTGTGGACTCCTTCAACCAAATGACGCGACGCTTGAGTCAGGCCCGGGATGCCGCCCACGCTAGCCAGCAACAACTAGAGAAGCAGCGGCGCTATTTAAAAGCCGTACTAGGTAGTTTATCTTCCGGGGTTATTACCCTGGATAATGCGCAACGGATTCGCACCGCCAATATTACCGCGGGAGAAATTCTCAGCGTAGATCTCCACCGCTACACTGGACAAGTTCTAGAGAGGATCGCTCGCCATCATCCAGAAGTACAGGAATTTATCGAATTGCTCCACCCCTACCTAAAAAGCTGCCATCAGGAATGGCGCAAGGAAATCATCCGGCATCAGGAAAACGGCCGTCAATTTCTTATGTGCCGAGGCGCTCCCCTGCCAGGCGATGCCGGTCAAGTAATTGTATTTGACGATGCCACCGCCTTTGTCCAAGCGCAGCGGAACGCAGCCTGGGGCGAAGTCGCCCGACGCCTGGCCCATGAGATTAAAAACCCACTTACACCTATCCAACTCTCCGCGGAACGGCTGCGACGCAAGTATCTTAAATGTTTGCCCGCTGATCAGATCCAGCCCTTAGATCGATTAACCCATACCATTATTGCCCAGGTAGAGGCTATGAAAGAGATGGTGAATGCTTTTTCCGAGTATGCTCGTAACCCAGCCCTACAACAGCAATCATTGGATTTCAATAGCCTGGTTAAAGAGGTATTGGAACTTTACCGAGGTGACGAGAATAAATTATATATCGAGGCCCAACTGGCCCCCCAGCCCCTTTGGCTGCTGGCCGATCCCAGCCGCCTACGCCAACTGCTCCATAATTTGCTCAAAAATGCACTTGAGGCCATGGCTAATTCTCCAAAAACTCCTCACATTACCGTCCAAACCCGCCACCGTGAAGTCAAAAAACGGGAGTGGGTAGAGCTTCAAATTATCGATCAAGGCCCCGGCATCCCTCCTGAATTATGTCAAAATTTATTTGAACCCTACGTTTCCACACGTCCTAAGGGAACAGGATTAGGACTGGCTATTGTCAAACGTATTGTAGAGGAGCAAGGAGGCTATGTTTCGGCCAAAAATCTTCCTGGCGGGGGTGCCTGTCTCATCATCCAATTGCCCTGCCAAACGGCCTCGCAACCTCTCTTGGAGATACACCGATGACAATACCCCATATTCTAGTGGTGGACGATGAACCTGATATTCGGGTCTTAATTCGTGAAATTCTAGAAGACGAGAACTACCGGGTGAGCATCGCTGAAAATGGCGCCATCGCCCGCCAAGTATGGCAAAACGATCCCCCTGATCTTATCTTGCTGGATATCTGGATACCAGATATTGACGGTATTAGCCTGCTACGGGAATGGATACAAGGCCGCCCTAAGGGCGCGCCCGTCATTATGATGTCAGGGCACGGTACAGTAGAAACTGCTGTCCAAGCAACCCGCCTAGGCGCTGTTGACTATATTGAAAAACCACTTTCCATGGCCAAATTATTGCTTACGGTGGAAAAAGCCCTCGCAGTCTCCCATGAGCTCGCCTCTCCCAGCAAAATAGGTGAATGCTCCACCTCCCCTCCAGAACCCGTGGGTAAGAGCCTGCTGATGACCAAACTACGGGAGCAGGCACGGCGCATGGCCGACGATGAGGCTCCCATATTGCTCATCGGAGAACCAGGAAGCGGCAAGAATTTATTTGCTCAATACCTTCATGCCGCCTGCCCTTCCAAAAGCAAAGGCCCGTTTACTGCGATCAATATTGCCAGTTTGAAATGGGAGTCCCAGGATTTGGAACTGTTTGGGGAAAGCTTGAATCACCAGGATCAACCTGGAATATTATTAGAACGAGGGAGTAGGGGCACTGTATTTCTCAATGGGATAGAAGCGCTAAGCCCGGCCAGTCAACGCCGATTATATGGCCTTATTAACGCTGCCGCCTCTAGGGGGATGGTAACTTTAGAACAACGTCTGCCACGCTTGGTGGCCGCCACTAGTATAGATTTGCGCCAACTTGTTGATACTGGACGCTTTCAGGAAGATCTTTTCTATCAACTTAGTGTTCTACCCTTACCTATTCCGCCGCTCCGAGAGCACCCTGAAGATATCCCCGAATTGCTTAATTATTTTGTTAACCTCCTGGTAGAACAAGAAGGCTACCCTTACCGTCATTTTAGCGTTGCTGCTCAAAATCGCCTCCGCAATTATAATTGGCCGGGCAATGTTCAGGAGTTACGTAATTTAGTCTGGCGCTTGCTGGTTATTGGCGGTGGAACAGAAATTGATTTAGCTGAAGTTGAAGCCAGTCTCGAACCTATTTTGATCACGGGCACTCCCCTTCCCATTGATCTGGGACTCCCACTGCGAGAAGCTCGAGAGCAATTTGAGCGGCTTTATCTGGAGCATAAATTACGGGAGACAGGAGGCAATGTGGGCAAGGCCGCAAAATTAGTCGAAATGGAACGGACCCATCTATACCGTAAGCTGCGGGCCCTGGGAATTGATGCTAAGCAATTGGGAAATCAAGAATAATTAACCCACTTGCTATAACAATAGACACACTGGCTGTTTTCATGAAAATTATTATTTTAGGCGCAGGCCAAGTAGGGGCCTCGGTAGCAGTTAATTTAGCCAGCGAAGCTAACGATATTACCCTCGTAGATACCAATGGCAAATTACTGCAAAGTCTCCAGGACCGTTTAGATATCCGAACCGTGCAAGGCTGGGCCTCCCATCCCGATGTCCTTGCTCAAGCTGGCGCCGAAGACACGGATATGATTGTGGCGGTCACTAGCAGCGATGAAACCAACATGATCGCCTGTCAAATCGCCTATAGCTTGTTTCATACTCCCACCAAGGTGGCCCGGGTCCGCGCCGCCGGTTATTTAGCCTATCCAGAGTTGTTTTCCACCAAAATCTTACCTATCGACGTGCTAATCAGCCCGGAGCAATTAGTTACTGATTATATTAAGCGCTTGATCGATAATCCAGGTACTTTTCAAGTCCTGGACTTCGCCGATGGGAGGGTCCAATTAGTGGCGGTAAGAGCTTATTATGGCGGTTTACTGGTCGGCCACCAGCTCCGGGAATTATCTGAACATATCCCCGGCGTAGAGACTCGGGTAGCGGCCATCTTCCGCCAAGACAAGTCCATTTCCCCCCAAGGTGGCACGGTTATCGAGGCAGACGATGAAGTGTTTTTCATTGCCGCGCAAAAAGACATTCCTAAAGTCATGGGGGAACTGCGCCGCTTGGACAATCCCTATAAGCGGATCATGCTCGGTGGTGGCGGCAGCATCGGCCAGCGCCTAGCCCAAGCGCTGGAAGAGCACTATCAAGTTAAAATCATCGAAACTGATCCTAAACGGGCACGAATCCTCTCTGAGGAGCTCCATAAAAGCATCGTCCTGCAGGGCGATGCCGCTAGTGAAGAACTCCTGCTAGAGGAGAATATCGAAGATACGGATATTTATTGCGCCTTAACCAACGATGATGAAATTAACATTCTTTCCGCCATGCTTGCCAAACGGCTAGGCGCTGGCAAAGTTATGTCCTTAATCAACCGGGCGGCCTATGTGGATCTAGTGGAAAGTGGGGCTGTGGATATTGCTGTCTCCCCCCAACAGGCTACCATTAGCAGCTTGCTGGCTCACATCCGCCATGGCGATGTGGTGGCTGCCCATTCTTTGCGCCGGGGGGCAGCCGAGGCGTTGGAAGCTGTAGCCCATGGAGATCCTTCTTCCTCCAAAGTTATCGGCCGGGCTATTGAGGAGATCAAGCTCCCGCCGGGCACCACTATCGGCGCTATTGCGCGAAATGAAGAAGTGCTGATGGCCCACCACGATACAATCATTGAATCCGGCGATCATGTCATCTTATTTTTAGTGGACAAGCGCCACGTCCCGGATGTGGAGCGTTTGTTCCAGGTAGGCTTTACTTTCCTCTGACACTCTCCGCCCGATTGGGCGGAGGTTCTTGGGTCGCCCCAGGAACCTTCCTGCTTCAACGCGCCTTCCCTAGACATCGGCGCTGGCCGCTGCCCCCGTTTTGGTAATTGTTAAAACGCACGATCATGGCTTTGCTGCACCGGGGACTGACCTCGCTTGGCCTTGGGTAAAATCCGAGCCAGATAACGTCCAGTATAGGAATCTTGACAGGCAGCTACCGTCTCAGGCGCCCCGGTAGCAATAATCCTTCCCCCCCTTTCCCCTCCCTCGGGACCTAAATCGACAAGCCAGTCAGCCGTCTTGATGACATCCAAATGGTGCTCAATGATCACAATGGTATTGCCCCCATCCCGCAACCGCAATAGTACTTGGAGAAGCTGGGCAATATCATGAAAATGCAACCCCGTGGTCGGCTCATCCAGAATGTACAGAGTCCGCCCCGTATCCCGCCTGGCTAGCTCTTTCGCCAGTTTGATCCGCTGGGCCTCGCCACCCGAGAGGGTAACTGCATTTTGCCCTAGCGTGATATAGGAGAGTCCCACCTCCAGCAAAGTCAGCAGCTTTCGGGCTACTGCCGGAACATTAGCAAAGAAATCCTGCGCCTCTTCCACCGTCATGGCTAATATTTCATCAATATTTTTGCCCTTATAACGAATCTCTAAGGTTTCCCGATTATAGCGCTTGCCCTGGCAAACATCGCAGGCCACATAGAGATCGGGAAGAAAGTGCATCTCTACCTTGATTAGGCCATCGCCTTGGCAAGATTCGCAGCGTCCTCCCTTGACATTAAAACTGAAACGACCCGGCCCATAGCCCCGGGAACGAGCCTCATGCGTGCCCGCGAATAGGCTGCGAATAGAGGCAAAAAATCCAGTATAAGTGGCCGGGTTGGAACGGGGCGTGCGGCCAATGGGATTTTGATCGATAGCGATCACCTTATCCAGATGTTCCAAGCCCTCAATGCTTTCATAAGGGGCAGCCTCAACCGAGGCTCGATGAAGAATTCGAGTCGCTGCCCGCAACAGGGTGTCATTGATTAAGGTGGATTTACCCGAGCCGGAAACTCCTGTGATACAGGTCATTGCTCCTAGAGGAATATCCAAATCCACCTGATCCAGATTATTGCCATGAGCCCCCCGTAAAGAAAGCAGGCGGGAAGTATTGAAAGGCACCCGCTGGCAGGGCATGGGGATTTCTTGCTGTCCTTTGAGATACTGCCCAGTCAAGGAGGCCGGATTAGCCATAATCTCGAGCGGCGTGCCTTGGGCCACGATTTCCCCCCCATGCCTGCCCGCGCCAGGACCCATATCAATCACCTGATCAGCCGCTCGGATAGCCTCCTCATCGTGCTCCACCACAATGACTGTGTTGCCCAGATCGCGGAGGCGGATCAAGGTCTCCAGCAACCGCTGATGATCCCGCTGATGCAAACCAATAGAAGGCTCATCCAGAATATACATCACTCCCACCAAACCGGCTCCAATCTGGCTGGCCAGCCGGATTCGTTGGGCCTCGCCACCGGAGAGGGTCTCTGCGCGCCGATTCAAAGTTAAATAACCCAACCCGACATTGATCAAGAAAGCTAGCCGGTCTTGTATCTCCTTAAGGATTGGGTTTGCAATGGCCCCTCGGCGACCCGGTAAACATAGCTGGGAAAACAAGCTCTGCGCCTCCCCTACAGGCAAGGCGGTGATTTCAGGCAGACTATAATCCGCCACGAATACATGGCACGCCTCCTGGCGTAGCCGGGTACCCTGGCATGCCGGGCAAACCTGCACGGCTAAATAGCGAGCCAATTCTTCTCGCACCGCCGAGGTCTCGGTCTCCCGGTAATGGCGCTCCATATTGGGAATCACCCCTTCGAAAGCATGGCGGCGGATAGTCTGCTTGTCTTGGCTATCGAGATAATGAAAGGTAATTTTTTCCTGGCCACTGCCGTAAAGTACTACCCTGCGTACTGCTTCGGGCAAATCTTGGAAAGGGAGGTCTACCTCAAAGCCATAGTGTCGGGCCAGGGAAAGAATCATCTGGTAGTAATAAGCATTGCGCCGATCCCAGTCCCGAATGGCGCCCGCAGCCAAACTCAACTCAGGATGGGCCACCACCCGGGAGGAATCAAAAAACGGCTTTACACCCAGCCCCTCGCAACTAGGACAAGCGCCCTTGGGGTTATTAAAGGAAAATAACCGGGGTTCCAATTCACTTAAAGAATAGCGGCAAACGGGGCAAGCCAAGTGGGCGGAAAACACTTGCTCCGCTAGGGCCGAATCCTCCAGGGAAGCTACCCGAGCCAAGCCATCAGATAACTGTAGGGCCGTCTCGAAAGACTCCGCCAGGCGCAATTGGAGATCAGGGCGAACCTTGAAACGATCCACCACCGCCTCGATAGTATGTTTTTTATTACCATCAAGTTGAGGCGCTTGCTCCAGCTCTACCACTTCACCATCAATCCTGGCCCGGATAAAGCCTCGCCTCAGCAGATTCTCCAGCACTTGCAGATGCTCTCCCTTGCGCCCTTCGACTATCGGCGCCAGCAACATGTATCGCCCTCCTTTCGGAAGGCCCAAAACCTGATCCACCATTTGACTCACCGTCTGGGCCGCCAGGATAATCCCATGCTCTGGGCAACGGGGCTCGCCGGCGCGGGCATAGAGCAAGCGCAAATAATCGTAGATTTCGGTGATGGTGCCGACGGTGGAGCGGGGATTATGGGAAGTGGATTTTTGCTCGATGGCAATGGCCGGGGAAAGCCCTTCCATATGATCCACATCGGGCTTTTCCATAAGGGAGAGAAACTGGCGAGCATAGGCCGAGAGAGACTCTACATAACGGCGCTGCCCTTCAGCATAAAGCGTATCAAAAGCCAGAGATGACTTTCCTGAACCCGACAGCCCGGTAATAACGATTAACCGTTCCCTGGGCAGATCCAGATCAATGTTCTTCAAATTATGGGTCCGCGCCCCACGGATGCAAATCCGATTCATAGCCTTTCGCCTATCAGCGATAAAACTTGCTGACACTCCCCGCCCGATGGGGCGGAGGTTCTTGGGTCACTCCAGGAACCTTCCTGCTTCGACACGCCTTCCCTAGACAGCGGTGTTAACCACTGCCCCCGTTCCAGTCGCTCCACAGGCCAACCCCGCCAGTCCGGCGGTTAGAATATTTTTGGCCGCGTTAATATCCCGGTCGTGCTCGGCGCCGCATGCTGGGCAATCCCAGCGGCGCACGCTCAAGGGCATCGCCTCGATCACATGACCGCAGCTGTGACAGCGCTTCGAGCTGGGAAACCAACGGTCGATCTTGACCACTTGACGACCAGCCCATTTCCCCTTGTACTCCAATTGCCGGACAAACTCGCCCCAGCCCGCATCGCTGATGTGCTTGGCCAGCCGCGGATGCTTGACCATGCCCTTGATGCTCAGACTCTCGACCGCCAGCACTTGGTTCTCGTTGATCAGGCGGCGGGTGAGTTGGTGAAGGTGGTTTTGCCGACAGTCGGCGATCTTGGCATGCAGCCGTGCCACTTTGCGGCGGGCCTTGGCGCGATTGGCCGAGCCCTTCTGTTTCTTCGCCAGCTGGCGTTGCCGGTGGGCCAACACTCGCCCATAGCGCTTAAGGTGGTGGGGGTTGCCGACCCGGGCGCCGTCGCTGGTCACCAATAGACTGGTGAGCCCCACGTCAATGCCGACCATCTTCGGCGTGACAGGCAGCGCCTTGGCGTCGAATTCACACAAACACGAGACGAAGTAGCGACCCGCGCGATCGAGGGAGATCGTGAGGCTCGATGGGGCGCTGGGCAACGGACGACTCCAGCGCACCGGCAGCGCCACGTTCGATTTGGCGATGAACAGTTGGCCATCCCGGTAGCGAAACGCTGCCCGGGTCAGCCGGATTGACTGACGCCGATGCTTGGATTTGAAGCGCGGATAGCCGGCGCGCCTGTCCCAGAAATGCTTGAAGGCTTGTTGCTGGTCGCGCAGCGCCTGCTGCAAGATAACGCTGGAGACCTCGACCAACCAGGGATACTCGGCTTTCAACGTCACCAGGCGCTTTTCCAACCTCGAGTGCGAGAGCGATTCACCACGCTGATAGTAGGCATCGGTGCGCAGGCGCAGAGCATCGTTCCAGACAAAACGCGCACAGCCGAACGAGCGGGCCAGCAACTCAGCCTGTTCCGGCGTGGGATAGAGGCGTTCTTGGTAGGCGCATTGAGCATGAGTTCGAGCTTACAATAAGGTGAATATCCGGTAAAGCCGCTTCGCCGCTTGCGCTTATATTACCGCCCGAGTAGGTGATGCTTTACGCGCCATTTGGTAATATACGCGGTTAAATCTTGATGAAGCAAAATGAAGCAAAATAAAGCAAAACGACGATTCACCTTGGGAATGACGCTTTTAGAGCGCCGCAGCCTCTTCTCCCTGGCTGGCATCTATTCCCTGCGTATGTTGGGATTATTTCTGATTCTGCCGGTCTTCTCCCTCTATGCTCATGATCTCCAGGGCGCTACCCCCGCTTTGATTGGCCTGGCCCTGGGCGCCTATGGGATTACCCAAGCACTGCTCCAGATTCCCTTCGGTTTACTCTCTGACCGTCTTGGGCGCAAACCGATCATTACTGCTGGTCTGATCTTATTCGCCCTCGGGAGCATTGTGGCCGCCATGGCTGATACCATCGCTGGCGTCATTATTGGCCGGGCACTGCAAGGTACCGGCGCTATTGCAGCGGCGGTCATGGCGCTGGTGGCAGATCTGACCCGAGAAGAGCAGCGGACCAAGGCCATGGCTTTAATCGGCCTCTCTATTGGTATGTCTTTTGCCCTTGCCTTGGCGGCGGGACCAGTACTCAACCAGTGGATCGGGGTGCCGGGACTGTTCTGGCTGACCGCTGTCCTGGCGATCCTGGGGATTGCCGTACTTCACCTAGGCGTTCCCCAGGTAACAGCACCCCGTCACCACCTAGACGTGGAACCCGCGCCTCAGCAATTTCTCCGCGTACTGGGAGATTTTCAGCTGATGCGCTTGGCTTTGGGAATCTTTTTTCTGCATCTCCTGCTGACCGCTAGCTTCGTAGTCCTGCCCATTAGTTTACGGGATGAAAGTGGTCTTGATCCTGCTTATCATGGCTATGTTTACCTGCCGGTATTGGTGACTTCCATCATCGCCATGGTGCCCTTTATCATTTTGGCGGAAAAAAAACGCCGCATGAAAGAAGTGTTTATTGGCGCAGTAGCAGTGCTGGGCTTGGCGGAATTGGCCTGGCGCTTCTTTCATCCTTCTCTGGCGGGCACTATCATTGCTTTATGGCTGTTCTTCACTGCCTTTAACCTGCTGGAAGCCACCTTGCCCTCTCTGGTCTCTAAGCAAAGCCCCGCCGGAAGTAAAGGTACCGCCATGGGCGTTTACTCCACCTGCCAATTTTTGGGCGCCTTTGCAGGCGGCTGGGCCGGCGGAGCCGTTTACGGGTATTTCGGCTTTGAAGGGGTCTTCACCTTTTGTGCTGGCATCGTAGCCTTGTGGCTAATCTTTGCCGCCACCATGCAGCCCCCCCAGTACTTGCGCAGTCAAACCCTTTCTATCGGCAAAGTGAATCCTGATGAAGCCCAGCTGCTGGCGAAACGCCTTGCCCAAGTCACGGGTGTTGCCGATGTGGTGGTAGTTGCCGAAGAAGGCGTGGCCTATCTCAAAGTGGACAGTGAACGGCTGGATAAAACCGCCCTTACTGAATTTGGGCCAGAGCAAACACAATCGACTCAATCTTCATTATAGCCTTACAGTAGGAGAAAATTTATCATGGCATCGAGGGGCGTAAACAAAGTCATTCTGATAGGCAACCTAGGGCGTGATCCGGAAGTTCGTTATACTGCCAGTGGCGGGGCCATTGCTAATGTTACCCTGGCGACTTCGGAAACCTGGAAAGATAAAACCACTGCCGAGCAGCAGGAACGGACTGAATGGCACCGGGTGGTATTCTTCGGCCGCCTAGGGGAAATTGCCGGAGAGTATCTAAAAAAAGGTGCTAAAATTTACGTGGAGGGCCGCCTCCAAACTCGCAAGTGGCAAGGCCAGGACGGCCAAGACCGTTATATTACCGAGATTGTAGCTAGCGAGATGCAAATGCTGGATCGGGCCACGGGTGGCAGCGCCCCCTATAGCGAGGATACCGGCATGACCACAGAAGGCGCCACCGGGCACTCCCCGTCAAGACCTCAATCCCGGCCTTCAGCTCCCCCACCCTCTAGCAATGAGGATTTCGAGGATGATATTCCCTTTTAGGATTGACGCTAAGGCAAATTATATTAACCTTTAGGTAGTGTTCAAAAAGTAATACTTTGGCTTTGTGAAAACAGAGCAACTTCGTTGTAATAGGAAGCAAGCTTTATTTAAAAGGAATTACTCTGATGGGCAACTTGCATTGCCCACGTTGCGAATTATCGCACGTCAAGAAAAATGGCCATACTTAACCTAGCTTCTTTTGAGTATTTCCCAGCGGATCAAACACCATGATAAAATCAGATAACATGGTGATAGCTAATCACCTTGGGGAACTTTGATCGCATCCAAAGCCAATCTAAGACAAAAAAGCGGCCCTGCCTAAAGCAGAGCTTCCCGCAGCAATCGGCACTGAAAATTTATCTACTTCCCTTAATTATAAGGACGAGTAAAAGTAGAGAACAATAAACCTCGTGTTTATAGATAAAAAACCATATTCTGCTTAGCAGCATATTCTGAGTCAGTGTTCAGCGATTGATCCTATACACCTTTGCTGCTTTTAGCAGCTTCATTATCTGGCTGATCTCGCGGCTAATGCAATCATCACATACGACCAACCATGAAAGATCATTTCAACCGCCACCAGAAGGCCTATCACCCATAGTGCCGAAAGCGGCCATTCAAAAAGGATCATGCCACCTAGAATCAGCGATACCACTCCGGAAAATACGACCCAACCCCAGCCAGCGCCGGAACTCTTTAACTGCAAGCCCATCACGATCCGCAAAATACCCGTCGCAACGAAAGCACCCCCCAGTATGGCCGTTAGCACCAGCGAGCCAGCTATCGGCTCTGTTATCAATAGGACGCCAGCCGCAACGTAGAGCAACGCGATTAAAACATGCAGCAGAATACTTTTCCATCCCTTGCATTTGAAGGCGTCAACAATTTGTAACACGCCGCCTAGCAGTAGCAAAAAACCAAAGAACAACACGGTTGCAACAGTAAAGGCAACGCTCATCCCAAGCGCAATGGTTCCTAGTACTATAAATAATATCCCTAAGGCCATGAACCAGCCCCAGTTTTTGCCCAGCTCTCCAAATGCGGTCCCCATGTCGGAAGTAAGTTCTTTATTCGTTATTTCAGCCATTTTTTCTTCTACCTATCAGATTGGAGTGAAGATTATTTCTCACCCCCTATGTTAAGAGGGAAAAACTATATAAAATAAAATGAACATGCTTAAAAAGTATAGAAAATTATGCCTTCATTAGAAAGGACTGGTTCATCCCGGAAAACTGCTAAGTAGTCAATCTTAGAGGGGATAACAATTGAAGGCAGAGAAGCCAAAAGAAAGCTGCTCGCTGATGGCTATAGCATTAGAGGCATAATAATTTTCTCGTTGCCCCTACCCCAGCAGGAAGCCAGAAGGTCATGCTCCTGGAGGGTGATCTCCAACTGAGGGCCTTGCACGTTAAGCCGTAGCCAGTCCGGTGTGCGAAACACCCATTGAACACAAATTCTCCAGGCTGATGAAATTAAAATTGCCATCAATCATGGCAAAATCCCAGAAGGAAAGAATAAGGCGAGCAGATTAAAGTGGTCGGGGTGACTGGATTTGAACCAGCGACTCCTGCCTCCCGAAGACAGTGCTCTACCAAGCTGAGCTACACCCCGATATATTAGTAGGTCCGATAGGCTGCAAACTTTGCTAAATTTAACAAGGCTTCTTGATAGGGCGAAGGAGGAATACTTTTAACCGCCTGCATAGCCCTATCCGCCTCCCGACGAGCGGCTTCCGCAGTGTACGCAATAGCCCCGCTAGATTCAATAGCCTCGATAACCTCGGCTAAATTCTCCCTACCGCCACTCTCAATAGCATTGCGGATCACCTTAACATGCGGGGCAGTCCCCTTGCTCATAGCGTAAATAAGCGGCAAGGTGGGCTTGCCTTCCGCCAGATCATCGCCAATATTTTTACCTAAATCTTCGCTGAAAGCACTATAATCCAGCACATCATCAGTCAACTGAAAGGCCGTTCCCAAATGCATACCGTAAGTAGCCATTAGTTTTTCCTCGGCGGAGGATCGATGGCAGAGTACAGCTCCTAGCTGGGTAGCCGCCTCAAACAGCTTTGCGGTCTTACTGCGGATAATCTCCAAATAGCACTCTTCGGTGGTATCCGGCTCATGACAGTTGAGGAGCTGCATAACCTCCCCTTCAGCGATGGTATTGGTCGTGCGAGCCAGAATTTCCATGACTCGCATGCTGTCCACCCCCACCATCATTTCAAAGGCACGGGAATAAAGGAAGTCACCAACGAGTACGCTCGCCTCGCTACCCCAGATGTTATTAGCTGTTTTTCGCCCTCGCCGCAGCTCGGAAGAATCGACGACATCATCGTGGAGCAAGGTTGCAGTATGAATAAATTCAATGATAGCGGCGATATCAATATGGTATGAGCCTTGATAATCAAAGGCCCGTGCGCTCAATAAAACCACCATAGGGCGTAGACGCTTACCGCCGCTATTAATGATATAATGTCCTAGCTGGTTGATAAGCACTACGTCAGAATGCAGCCGTTGCTGGATCAAAGCATCAACGCTCCGCATATCGTCAGCAACTAAATCATAGGCGGATTGTATGTCCAATGGTATCTCAAAACCAATTAATATGAGGCAAAATGGGCGAATGCTAGAAAGCAGTACGCTCGCTGTCAAGCCATAATGCTCCCATTCATTTAAAACGGCATATAATACCACTAATTGACTTGACCGCTCGAATAAGCAATTTTAAAATTACATTAACTAATTTATTGAGTTAAGCACTTCCATCGTAAGGTGCTGAATTTTTTACTCCCTTTCTATCCACCGAGGGGGATAACCCAATTTTCAGGAAAGCACTACAATGTACGCAGTCATTAAAACGGGCGGAAAGCAGTACCGTGTTCAAGAAGGAGACACCCTCCGGGTGGAGAAAATCGACGCCGATGAGGGTGCCACTATTACGCTTGATGAAGTGCTTCTAGTCGCTAATGAAGATAATATTCAAGTAGGCGCGCCCTATATTGAGGGTAGCAAGGTAAGTGCAACCGTTAAAACCCATGGCCGTGGTGAAAAGATTAGGATCATCAAACTCCGCCGTCGTAAGCATCATCGTAAACGGATGGGACATCGGCAATACTTTACGGAGTTGCATATCGATAATATCTCCACCGGTTAAAGCAGAATAAGGATCACATATGGCACACAAAAAGGCAGGCGGTAGCTCCCGCAACGGGCGTGACTCTGAATCCAAACGTCTTGGAGTTAAACGATTTGGCGATCAGCAAGTATTGGCCGGGAATATTTTGGTTCGCCAGCGGGGCACTCCCTTCCTCGCGGGAGCTAACGTAGGAACAGGCCGCGATCATACCTTGTACGCCAAAGCGGCAGGCAAAGTTCAATTTGTTAGGAAAGGCCCAAAGAGCCGCACCTACGTAAACATTATTACAGATTAATAAAGCCTGCGCCCGCAGTGTGAGGGGCTTTATTTTATGGAGAATCCCCGCGCCTGCGGGGATTTTTTGTCCTGCTTTTTAATGAGCCTCACCGTTTCCGCAAACCGTGAAATTCATAGACGAAGCGATTATTAAAGTCCAGGCTGGAGCAGGAGGGCATGGTTGCCTCAGTTTTCGGCGGGAGAAATTCATTCCTTTTGGGGGGCCTGATGGAGGGGATGGCGGCAATGGCGGCAGCATTTATCTCATCGCGGACAAGAATATTAATACTCTGGTAGATTTTCGCCACCAGCATCACTTTCGCGCCCAGCGTGGTGAAAATGGACGGGGGCGTTTGCAAACGGGCAAAAGTAGTGAAGATATTTATATCCCCGTTCCTCTAGGTACTGAAGCCTGGGAAGCGGAAACGGAAGAACTACTCGGTGATCTTACCCGCCCCGGACAAACCCTGCTGGTTGCTAAAGGAGGTGCCCATGGCCTGGGTAATACCCGCTTTAAGAGCAGCACTAATCGGGCACCTCGCAAAACCACCCAAGGCAAGCCTGGAGAAGAGAGAACTTTACGCCTAGAGCTTAAATTACTTGCCGATGTGGGTTTGCTAGGTCTGCCTAATGCGGGAAAGTCAACCTTCATTCGCCAAGTATCAGCCGCCACTCCTAAAGTAGCTGACTACCCTTTTACCACTCTACATCCCCATCTCGGGGTAGTCAGAATTGATCCCAATCGTAGCTTTGTAGCGGCGGATATCCCTGGCCTTATTGAGGGTGCTGCCCAAGGCGCTGGGCTGGGAGTTCGCTTTCTCAAGCATTTGAGCCGAACCCGCTTACTGCTCCATTTTGTCGATGCAGCGCCTCTTGAAACCTCTTTAGACCCGGTAGCTAGTGTGCGCACCATCCACAGGGAGTTACAGCAATTTAGTCCAAAACTTGCCGCGCAAGAACAGTGGCTCGTACTTAACAAAACGGATTTGATTTCCAGCCCAAAAAGAGCGGGCCGTTGCCAAGAAATTATCCGCGAGATTTGCTGGCAAAAATCTGTCTATGAGATTTCTGCACTGACGGGGGAAGGTTGCCAGCGCCTTATTCACGCGGTAATGCAATACTTAGAAGAAGCTAGCCCCCACGAGAACGAGGATTCCCGGTAAGGACCCATGGGCAACCATCGCGGCGCTTTGAAGGCTACCCGTCGCTGGGTAGTGAAGATTGGCAGTGCCTTGCTCACCGCCAATGGCCGTGGTCTAGATACCGGCTGTATTCGGGAGCTAGCTGGCCACATAGCCCAGCTTAGAAACAAAGGATATACAGTTGTGCTAGTATCCTCAGGTTCGGTAGCTGCCGGTATGGAGCGGCTGGGTTGGCAGCGGCGTCCCCGTGCCTTATATGAACTTCAAGCCGCCGCTGCGGTAGGCCAGATGGGGCTTATTCAAGCCTATGAGAGCGAATTTCAGCATCATAATCAGCGCACCGCGCAGATACTTCTGACTCATGAGGATTTAGCTAACCGCAGCCGTTATCTTAACGCCCGTAGTACCTTGCGTACGCTTTTACGATTGGGGGTTGTACCCATCGTTAATGAAAATGATACCGTAGCTACCGAAGAAATTCGCTTCGGGGACAACGATACCCTATCAGCCCTTGTAGCCAACTTAGTAGAGGCCGAACTCTTGGTAATCTTAACCGATCAAGCAGGTCTATTCGATGCCGACCCGCGGCACTACCCCGATGCCAACTTTATCTCCGAAGCAGCGGCTAATAAAGCCGAGCTTGATGGTATGGCCAGTTCGAGGGCTGGAGCCTTAGGGCGAGGCGGCATGATTACCAAGATTAGAGCAGCGCGACGGGCCGCGCGCTCCGGCGCTATCACTGTTATCGCATCGGGTAAAGAGTCCAAAATGCTACAACGAATCGCCTCTGGTGAGACTGTCGGCACGCTGCTATGGCCTGATAGGCAGCCCCTTGCTGCCCGTAAGCAGTGGTTAGCCGGGCAATTACAAACCAAGGGACGCTTATGGCTAGACATGGGGGCAGTCAAGGTAGTCCGTGAAGCGGGACGAAGTTTGCTGCCCATTGGTGTCCTCGCCTGTGAAGGCAACTTTGTTCGCGGCGAAGTAGTCAGCTGCCTGGATACGGATGCTCGTGAAGTCGCCCGTGGCCTAGTTAACTACAATGCCGAGGAAACGCAGCGTATCCTCGGCCATTCCAGCCATCAGATTGAGGAAATATTAGGATATGTGGATGAAGAAGAACTCATTCACCGAGATAATTTGGTACTGCTCTAAATTATCCTCAATCACGACATTACCCGAATCCGGGCGTTCAACCGGCTTTTATGCCGAGCCACTTTGTTAGGATGAACCAGTCCCTTACGCGCCAAACGATCCAATATCGGAACGGCCTCTTGATAAGCCGCAACCGCCTGCGACTTATCGCCGGATACAACAGCTTTCACTATTTTCTTCACATAAGTCCGCATCATAGAACGCTGGCCCGCATTGCGGGCGCGGCGTACTACCGCTTGGCGAGCGCGCTTGCGCGCTTGCGATGTATTAGCCAAAACCCTACCTCCTAAAATTTAATAATTAAAAGCTATTAATGATGCCGATTTTTATGGTGATTGTAAATATCCCCCCACTAAAACAAACGTCCTTTGTTCTAAAAAACAACCAATTCACTTAATTATTTATGAGCAGTACCCGTTTACTTAAATCAACTGCTGTAGTCGGCAGCGCTACTCTCCTCTCAAGAGTGCTTGGTTTTATCCGCGATGTCGTCATTGCTCAAGCTTTTGGGGCAGGAACAGCCGCGGATTCTTTTTTTGTAGCCTTTAAGATTCCCAATTTTCTACGGCGCTTATTTGCAGAGGGGGCTTTTTCCCAAGCATTTGTGCCGGTACTCTCAGCCTATCAAGTACGTGGTAATTTCAACGAGATTCAGCAGCTCGTCAATCGGGTGGCGGGAACCTTGGGGCTGGTTCTACTGCTGGTCACCCTCACTGGGGTTATAGGCGCCCCCTTCTTGGTAATGGTCTTTGCTCCAGGTTTTATAGAAGAGCAAGACAAATACGCACTCACTGTCCATCTACTGCGAATAACCTTCCCCTATTTATTATTCATTTCCTTGACGGCTTTTGCTGCCGGTATTCTCAATACCTATAAACAATTTAGCGTACCTGCCATTACGCCTATTTTCCTCAATTTAGCTCTTATTGCTGCGGTCTTGTGGTTTGCCCCCCAGATGGAGATTCCGGTGACTGCTCTCGCGTGGGGAGTCTTTTTTGCCGGTTTAGCACAGCTATTATTCCAATTACCCTTTCTCGCCCGCCTAGATCTCCTGCCAAAATTACGCCCCCGCTGGAAAGATCCTGGCGTGCAGCAGATTTTTAAGCTTATGCTACCCGCCATCGTTGGAAGCTCGGTAGCTCAAATTAATCTGCTTATCGATACCCTGCTTGCCTCCTTTTTAGTCACCGGCAGTGTGTCCTGGCTTTATTATTCGGATCGGCTGGTAGAGTTTCCCCTAGGCGTTTTCGGCATTGCCTTAGCCACAGTTATCCTTCCTAGCCTTTCTGAAAAACACGCTCGAGCATCAGGCGAGTCCTTTGCCCGCACGCTCGATTGGGCCTTGCGCTGGGTTTTTCTTATTGGTGCGCCAGCCGCAATAGGGCTAGTTATACTTGCGGAACCAATCCTTACCACCTTGTTCCAATATGGCGAGTTCGAGAGCCACGATGTTATCATGGCTTCCCGTAGTCTAATTGCCTATAGCTTTGGCCTACTTCCTTTTATTTTGATTAAAATACTGGCACCTGGATTTTATGCTCGGCAAAATACACGAACACCGGTGCGAATCGCTATCATCGCCATGATTGCTAACATGGTATTAAACGGAGTCCTCATCTTTCCCTTGGCTCATGCGGGGCTCGCCCTCGCTACTTCCCTTTCCGCCTGGCTTAACGCAAGCCTGCTCTTTTTCACCTTAAAACGGCAAGGAATATATCAACCTCGACCAGGGTGGTGGTGGTTTGGCTTGCGCATAATTATTGCCAGTAGTTTCATGGCTTTCACCCTGCTTTGGCTTATGCCATCACTAACAAATTGGCTAAACTGGGAAGCAACCGTGCGTACCATGCGTATTATGTCGTTAATAGGAGCTGCCGTGCTTGTTTATTTTGGTAGCTTACTCCTCATAGGCGTTCGCCCGCGAATGCTAACATCCGCCTGATAGGGAGCTACTTAGCAGAGTCTTAGAAAACTCAAAAAAAAATGAATGGGCGTGATTTAGCTGTAAAAATCACGCCCGTGGAATTAAGCTTCGTTACCGTCTTTATAAAAATTTGGGTAAATAATGGTCTACTAATAAAAATGCAAATAATGCTGCTAGATAAACTATAGAGTAGCCAAAAGTTTTCATCGCCAGCTCATTGCTAGTATTACGATAAAGAGCAAGAGTAAGGTATACAAAGCGTCCCCCTAACCCCACCGCACCCACCAAATACAGCAATCCGCTCATATGGCTAACAAAAGGCAACAAACTGACCGCAAACAATAAAAGAGTATAGAGTACGATCTGCTGTTTAGTAAAATCAACACCATGGGTTACCGGCAACATGGGATATTTTGTCCGACTATACTCTTCTCTTCGCGCTAAAGCCAAAGCCCAAAAATGGGGAGGTGTCCACACGAAAATAATCAAGAAGAGAAGAAAGGCGTGGACATGCAGCTCTCCCGTAACAGCCGCCCAACCTAGCACCGGTGGCATAGCCCCAGAAGCTCCTCCCAGCACGATATTTTGCGGTGTGGCTGGTTTGAGGAAGGCCGTGTAAATAATGCCGTAACCAATCATAGACGCCAAAGTGAGCCAGGCCGTCAAGGGGTTAACCAGGAAATACAGGATTATCATTGACGATAAGCCCAACGTAATCGCAAATGCAAGGGCCTGCTCCCGGCTAAGTTTGCCAGTTGGCAAAGGGCGCCCCTGAGTCCGATTCATGACGGCATCAGCTTTTTCATCAATTAAATGGTTAATCGCTGCTGCAGAAGCAGCGCCCAGTCCAATGCCAAGGGTGCCAAATAAAAATACTCGCCATGGCGCCAGATCTGGGACGGACAAGAACATACCGACAATCGCGGTAAACACAATGAGAGAGACAATACGGGGCTTGCAAAGCACGAGATATTCCCGCCAATTTGTTAAGGCCCCGCGAATTAAGGTAATCGTTGTCATAGTCTTGTAGCTCCTTGTAATGGATACCCTGTAGGATGGAGCAAATGATTCAGTGTAACGACGGCAAGCAACAATAATGCAGCCACAGCGTTATGCGCTACCGCCAGCGCTAATGGAATCCCGTCCATGGCGGTGGCAATGCCCAACGCCACCTGAAGAAGGACCAACATAACAACTATCCACCCAGCGCTGCGTAACGCGGGGGTGCCCCGGCTTAATCCTGCCCGTATACCGAGAGCACTTAGCACTATCAAAACCACTACGGCACCAATCCGATGAATAACATGAACAGCCACGGCTGCCTCCGGCGCTAACCGCCCGCCTTCATAATTTTCCCCTAACGGTTGCCAAAATGTGAAAGCCTCGCGAAAATCCATGGTTGGCCACCACTGTCCTTGGCAAGTAGGAAAATCCGAACAATAGAAGCCCGCATAGTTGGTACTTGTCCAACCTCCTAGGATGATTTGTAGCACTAGTAGACATAACCCTATTAATGCCCAAAGTTTAAAAGCCGGCGAATACCAGATTTTTTCCGTGGGTCGTCGCGCCTGTCGCTGCCGCAATGCTAGCCACCAAACCAAGGCCAAAACCGCCATTCCCCCAAGAAGGTGCAAAGTCACAATAGCCGGCTGCACCAAAAGAGTAACGGTCCACATCCCCAACGCAGCCTGAAACCCCACTAAACCAAGCAAAAATAGAGGCAAAGCTACTCTCTGAGTAGGATCAAAACGGTTGCGCCAAGCAGCAATAGCAAGCCCTAAAATCAATAACCCCAAGGTACCCGCAAGATAGCGATGAATCATTTCCTTCCAAGCTTTATGCGTCTCCACCGGGCGATCTGGATAAAGGCGATTAGCATGATCAACCTGCTGCTCAGTGGTGGGTGCTAATAGCTTCTGGTAACAACCTGGCCAATCCGGACAGCTTAATCCAGCATCAGAAAGGCGTACATAAGCGCCTACCACCACAACGACCAAGGCTAAGAAGCTAGCTACTAAAGCAAAAATATAAAACCGGCGACTCATTTTTATTTATCACCCTATTTGAGAAACAAACAATAGCCGTTTAAGATCCTTAAGCATATGCTCAGGAGTTTCTTCAGGTGGATAGCTAATCACTAAATTACCGATAGGATCGATGATGTATACCCGCTGCGCCATTAAGGGATCGGGAACTTCCGGCAATGCAAACTGATTCACAAATCCTTCCTTACCTTTTTCTTCAGAAGCCACGATGAGATCAGGGTGTTGCTCCTGGAGCCAGTCTGACTCATTAAGAGAATCCAGATCATTAGTAACCCATAGACGTTGAATCCGGTGCATCTCCTTGCCCGTAGCTAAACGGATTTGACGCGTTTCATAAAGATTCTGACGGCAAATTTCATCACACTTTGCCGGCCCAAGAACCACTAGCGTCCATTTTTCTCTAAGTTTTTCAATAGTAAGCTTTTTGCCTTCTAAGGTCTTAAGAGTTGCCTCACCAAGGGGCCTTGCAGGGGTAATAAGCTCGCCGTAATTGCGAGTCGCAAACCTCTCCCCTCTCTCCGAGCCTTGCAGTAGCCACCAGGCTCCTATTATGGGGAGTGCGCATATAACAAAAATAGCCAGGATAATCCCTTTATTAGCCGATTCTAAATTTTTATTACCCACCGCTTTATTCTATCCTCTAAACCCCTGTTGTACCGCTCATTATCATCAAAATTAAAAATTACGCCGATATAAAATGATAGCTATAATTAGACCAATCAGCGCTAGAGCAAACCACTGAACCGCATAAGCAAGATGTTGCTGCACACTGGTTGGAGGTTCGGGCCATTGACGAACAAACCCATAGGGCTCCTCAGGAGCAAGTTGGAGAATAAGCGGCTGCAAAAAATAGCCTAACTGGAACTGCAGTTGCTCTATACTCACATATTGAACTACCTTAGGCCAACCGCTCGATTCTCTACTTTCCTCACCCCCCAGAAAAAAAGGGGCTTGATAGGGTTGCCGTAAAACACCATGCGCGGTAACGCGTAGAGGAGGGGGCTCTATCCGAGGAAGCTCTTGCCGGTCTAGTTCCATCGGAAGCCAACCAAGGTTAACGAGTATCCCGTTTCCATCTCCATCGTTAAACCGTAGTGGTATCAGCACATGATAACCCACCCGACCCTTATGGATTTGATTATCCAAAAATATAACATGCTCATTATCAAACCAGCCTTGCGCAATTCCCTGGCGATATTCACTATCCGGCAATTGTAATCTTTCCTCCCCCACCTGAAGAGACTCACCAACACTCCGCTCTTTAAGAACGGTCTCTATAGTGTGTTTTTCCCTCGCTCGCTGCAATTGCCACAGACCCAATGAGGCCAGGGTAATAATCAAGAGTAGGAAAAATATCGTGAAACGTAGTTTGGGCCAGGAGGCTTTATCATTAAACTGAAATAACACGCTTGGGTCGTTAATTAATGAAGGTTAAACTATGATTCATTATGATGCTGTTTAAAGATTTAGATATAAAGCCAAAATTTCTAACAGCAGATAGGCAAATATCGACTATACCGATCTCTTGAAAAAAAGATCCGCCTCTTGGCGCCAGGACAAATCATAATCCCCCGCTGAAAGAGGTCTAATTCCAAGATTTTTAACCTAATGGAGCGCATCATGATATTTAAATTAGTTATTATTGTTTTTTTTATTTTTGTCCTCTATACCCTAGGAACCGCGCTCTTTGCTCTAGCGCGAAGCAGCGGTCATTCGGATGTGCGAATGGTCAAAGCACTCACCTACCGTGTTGCTCTTTCATTAGGATTATTCATCCTTCTAATGCTTGGCTATGCGACAGGAATTATCACTCCGAATACAGCGGTACCTTCTCCCCCTAAAGCAGAAATACAAGCACCTCCGCAGCAGTGAAGGTACGACATGGTTTATTACCTAGCTAGAAAATCTAGCTAGGTAATAAACAAATCAGAACAAACTCACATTTACTGAGCAAATAACTCTTACAACCAATAAACAAATATGAAAAGGCCAAGCCATACCACATCAACAAAGTGCCAGTACCAGGCGACGCCTTCAAAAGCAAAATGATGTTTAGGTGTAAAATGACCCGCTAAACTGCGAAGAAGGACAACAAGCAGCATAATAGAGCCAACGGTTACATGGAAACCATGAAAACCGGTTAGCATGTAAAATAATGAACCATAAATTCCAGAACTAAACCTCAAATTCAGCTCATCCATGGCATGGCCATATTCATAAAGCTGTAGTCCAACGAAGGTGAAGCCCAAAGCAACGGTAAGGAATAATCCAATGATCAGTTGCCGGCGGTTATCCTTCTTAAGCCCCCAATGGGCCCAGGTAACCGTTACACCGCTGGTAAGCAGAATTAAGGTATTAAGCGCCGGAATGCCCCAAGCCGCCATGGTCTCAAATTCACCGCCAACGCTTTGGGGGCCGTTGGTCGGCCAGACATCGGTAAACTCCGGCCATAGGAAGGTATGAGCAACACCTTTAGCCCCTTCCCCTAAAAGCCAAGGTAGCGTTAAATCACGGGTGTAATAAAGCGCGCCAAAGAAAGCCCCGAAGAAAAATATTTCTGAAATAATAAACCAGATCATGCCCCAACGAAAGGAGCGATCAACCTGCTCGTTATAAAGGCCAGCTTCGCTCTCGCTGATAACTGCCCTGAACCAGCCGAACATCATGAAAAACAAAAGCCCTATAGCAGCGATCAGGAGATATTTGCCTATCTCAACCCCATTAAGATAAGCAGTAAAACTTGCTGCCATGCTAAAAAGCGCGATAGAACCGATTATCGGCCAGTAACTAGGTTGGGGTTGGTAATATTCCCCATGTGCATGAGCCATAAGATACATCCTCCCGCATTATTTTAATCGTAGTAATATTAGCTGTGTCGTTGAAACTAATAATATTTAGTTCGCTACCCAGAAGGTGTTGTTATCTGGGCGCTGGCCCTATCGCTCACATCAAAGAACGTGTAGGACAAGGTCATCTCAGAATAGTTTTGTGGTAACTTAGGATCGACAAAAAAGACTACCGGCATTTCCCGAGTCTCACCCGCTTGAAGGGTTTGCTCAGTGAAGCAGAAACATTCGGTCTTGCGTAAGTGCTTAGCCGCCAGCCCCGGACTCACGCTAGGTATCGCCTGACCAATGACGGAATAATCATTCAGGTTACTTGCATAATAGGTAACCTTGGCTACCTCACCAGGATGAACCCGAATTTCCTGCACTTCCGGTTTAAACTCCCAAGAAAGCTGACTATTCACGCTTGCCAGAAATTGAACAGTGATTGTTCGGCTGGTATCTATAGCACCTGCTTCTGAAACCGACACCGCTACGTTTTCTGGCTTGCCATTTAGGCCCGCAATCTCGCAAATCACATCGTAGAGAGGCACCATGGCATAACCAAACCCGAACATCGCTACCACCATTAGGGCCAATTTTGCTACTAACCTGTGATTAGTAGCTTCTCTTTTGCTTGTATTCATCTTATCGCATTCAGATATATGAATAATATATAAATAGCCAATGCTATACCCGCAACCAACCATGCCATGCGCCGGGCTTTCGCCCGGCGTCGGTCGTTATCAGAGGGGTTAGATCCAAGTCGATCAGTCATAGCTTAAAGAAGTCCTTGAAGCACCACCGCCTCTTATAATAATTAATGGGGATTATTTTCCGCCGTGACCTGGGGTGGAGTTGTGAAGCTATGGTAAGGGGGCGGAGAGCTAAGTGTCCACTCTAAACCCTTTGCGCCTTCCCATACCTGGTCGGTAGCTTTTTCCACACCTGCGCCACCACGAATAGCCTTAATAACTACATACACAAAGATCAGCTGAGAAAAGCCGAAAATAAAAGCACCTATGGTGGAAATCGCATTGAACTCGGCGAACTGAATGGCGTAGTCAGGAATTCGCCGCGGCATACCCGCCAAGCCAAGGAAATTCTGCGGAAAGAAAACGATATTCATTGAAATCACGGACAGCCAGAAATGCCATTTCCCTAGACGCTCGTCATACATATTACCAGTCCACTTGGGTAGCCAGTAGTAAACAGCAGCGAAAGTACCAAACAGCGTCACCGGCAGAAATACATAGTGGAAGTGGGAAACAATGAAATAGGTATCATGGTACTGAAAATCCACCGCGGCTACGCCCATCATAAGACCAGTCAGGCCACCAATAGTAAATAAGGCGATGAAAGCTAGAGACCATAGCATGGGCAACTCAAAAGTCATGGAACCCCGCCACATGGTGGTAAGCCAATTAAAAATTTTGATCCCAGTGGGAACGGAAATCAGGACAGTTGCATACATAAAATACAACTCTCCTGAAAGCGGCATACCGACAGTAAACATGTGATGCGCCCATACAATAAAGGAGAGGAAAGCAATCGAAGCTAAAGCGTAGACCATGGAATGATAACCAAATATTGGCTTACGGGCAAAAGTCGGAATAATATCCGATATCACCCCAAAAATAGGTAAAACCATAATATAAACTTCGGGATGGCCAAAAAACCAGAAAATATGCTGGTACATCACCGGGTCGCCGCCACCAGCCGCGTTAAAAAAACTGGTGCCAAAATGACGGTCGGTAAGCTCCATGGTCACGGCGCCAGCAAGCACTGGAGCTACCGTAACCAGCAAAAAGGCGGTAATCAGCCATCCCCAGACGAACATAGGCATTTTCATCAGACCCATGCCGGGTGCCCGCATATTTAGGACGGTGACAATAATATTGATCGACGCCAATATAGAAGAAAGACCCAGTAAGTGGACAGCAAAGATGGTCATATCAATGCCAATCCCACCCTGGATAAACAAAGGTGGGTACATGGTCCATCCGCCAGCGGCTGCTCCACCTGGCACCAGTAGGCTGCCAAGAAGCAAAAGCATGGCAAAGGGCAAGAGCCAGAAGCTCCAGTTATTTAACCGTGGCAAAGCCATGTCAGGCGCGCCAATCATAAGCGGTATCTGCCAGTTGGCTAAACCCGCTAAAACGGGCATCATGGCGCCAAAGATCATAACCAATCCATGCAGGGTCACCAACTCATTAAATCTCTGAGGATCTAGAATTTGTAATCCAGGTGCAAAGAGTTCGGTACGGAATGTTAGCGCCATCGCGCCGCCAACAAAAAACATGGTAAGACTAAATACCAGGTATAGAGTACCAATATCCTTATGATTGGTGGTTGTTAACCAGCGCATGATGCCGGTAGGGTGATGCGCGTGATCACCGTGTGCTGCTACTGTGCTCATGGATTTCTCCTATGAAATTAACCTATGATTTAAAAACAACGCCCTAACACTTTATCTCTCCTCGCTGGCTTTCTTTTCTAGATAGACACTTCAATATCAATAGGATGAGAAAACTAGCTTGGAATCTCCCTCTAGCATATAAAAGTGTTTTGGCTAGTGTGTCTCTGCTTGAGCCGATTGAATGACGGCCTTCGCCCCCTCCCCGGACAGTGCGGCTTTGCTCTCAGCCATCCATTTATCAAATTCTTCCGGAGTTTTGGCTTCCACGACGATAGGCATATAACCATGCCCCCGGCCGCAAAGCTCTGCACATTGTCCCCGATAAATACCGGGTTCTTGTATAACCGCCCAGGCCTCGTTAATAAAGCCAGGAATCGCATCTTGCTTGAAACCAAACGCAGGCACCCAAAAAGCATGATTAACATCATCGGCGGTAATAACGAAACGCACTTTTTTATCGGTTGGGAGCACCAATGGATTATCCACCTCAAGCAAATAATGCTCACCTTTAGGGGCTTTGTTTACTATTTGATCAAAAGGAGTGGATAGACTGCTCGTGAAACCAAAGTCATGGTCCACATACTCATAGTGCCACCGCCACTGATAACCCGTTACCTTTATTGTGAGGTCGGAAGCAGAGCTATCATAAATGCGAACCATGGCAGAAGTAGCAGGTACCGCGACAGCAATTAGGATTAGGAGTGGAATAATCGTCCACGTTACTTCGAGAGTGAGGTTCTCGTGGAACTGACTGGCTACCGCGCCCTTGGATTTACGGTGATGGTAAATAGACCACGCCATGACACCGTACACCAAAATACCAACTCCCACGCAAACCCAAAAAATAAGCATGTGAAGATCGTATATCTCCTCCGAGGTAGGGGTAACTCCCCTCGTCAGATTCAAGTCTAGCTCGGCACACGCATTCCCACTCACCAGGAATAAGCCAGTACCTCCTATAATTGTTGCGAATAAGCTTTGTCTATTAAATACGCCCATCCATTTCCCCTCCGGCTATCAAATTTAATGTCATTAATATCAAACGACGGCGTAAAAGTATATATAACATACATCTTTTTTATGCGCCAGTACGGCAATTGGTTTACATTCATCAACTTTAAAAATCACTAGACGCCACAAACCGTCTGCAACTCCTTGGCTAAATGGAGACGCTCCTCCTCGCTCAGAAAAACGCCAATTTCTACCTCGTGCCCGTGAGAACCTATTATTAGGCGGCTCATATGCCACGCATAGGGTGGAAGCTCAACTCTAACCCGAGCCCAATAGCGATGGAACTTCCATGTTTCACCCTTCATTTCGCGGCCACGAAAAACCTCAATATCCTCCTGGCCAATGGTAATAACTTCACAATGTTGAGCACGACGCGCAGACAGGTAAAACGCACTGCCTAAAATTAGCAGTTCTAGTCCAGCAAACGGAAAAATCAACCATAAACCTAAAAGACTAAACCCCCCGGCTATTATGACAAGCACTAGTGTCATAGCAAAAAAAACTGCCTTCATTCCCCTCCAGCTCAAAGAACTATTGGGTCGAAGGATAAACCGAAAGGTATTCCCAGAAGGCCCAAACCGCTTGCAAACCATGCTGCACCTTTATAAACCCTAAAAAATTTTTAACGGTATTTAAAAATATAGGTAAAGCAGCCACTTTGTGGAAAGACCAACCTCCCGTTCCTCTCTAACTTAAATATCTCAAGAGCATGATTGCTCTCCAGATTCTATCTTCCTATCTTCCAAGGCAAGGTAAGACCTTTTTGGCTAGCATAATAGGCCGCCAAATCCTCTTTATCTTGCTCGGAAAGCGGGGCGGCCATCGGCTGCATAACTGGATCTGTTCTATCGCCAACTTGATAAGCAGTCAAGGCATGAACTAGATATTCAGCATACTGCCCCGCCAACTTAGGAAATTGTGGCGCAGGACTATTGCCGTCTGGTCCATGGCAAGCAGCACAGGCTTGAGATTTTTGTTTCCCTGCCGCTGGATCACCTGCTGCTAGAACGGAACCAGAGATAAGAACCACAAATACCGGAGCCAGTAAAAATAACCATCTTCTCAGCATGAAAAATCCTCCTCAATCATGTTTTATGGTTTAATTCACTATTTTTGTTATTGAGCAGAGAGAAAAGCAGCTATATCCGCCATATCCTGCTCGCTCAGGCTGTCTGCGGAACCTTGCATGGGGGGATGGTTTCTGGCACCGGACTTATAAGCTTTAAGGGCAGAAACAAGATATGCCGCATGTTGTCCACCTAATTTTGGCACCGCATAGGCTGGATAAGCATTACGCCAACCAGAAATGCCATGGCAACCGGCACAGAGTTCAGCTTTCTTCCGACCAGCTTCGGGGTCACCTTCCGCATGCGCGGTTAAACTAGCCAGCAAAAACACACCGGCGCCCATAGAAATAAAAAATTTTTTCTTACCCATTTTTATGATTACTCCCGGTTACTCCCTAAGTGGAAATGGTAAGTACTAATTTATCGACTCTCTTTATTAGATTTTATCCCCTAGTGCTCAAGTATCCTCCGTCAATTGCCTATTACCAAAAGAAATACTGATATAAACAACTATACATGATTAGCAATCAGAATAACTCTTAACCTATATTTTATATATCGCTTAATAGCTACAAAGCAAGCATGCAGATTAATTTTGAGCAATAGAGTAGAATTTTTTTAGTGCCAGAATGGACAGCACGGTATATTAAGTTGGAGTATAACCATACACGCAACCTACTTAACAGGCAATAACGTAGATAATGCAAGACAAAAATACCCGCTCAAGCTTTCTCGGTATATTTAAGAGCATCTTTACCGCACTCATTGGACTCCAGAGCAGCCGCATGCATGAACGTAACGTTACTCAGGGCCAGCCAACCCTCTATATTTTTACCAGTATCGTAGTGCTTGCCTTTATTATCGTGGCTTTAGTAGGGCTAGTCCAATTAATTCTGCGCTTAACCGGTGCTTAGGACTCTATATTTAGAACGCTAGTAGCCACGATTAATGCCTTGCAGACAGGCAAAGAGGAATAAATTCAGGTAATATCTGCCATTCTGCCTTAAAGAAGCACTCAACAGCCTTGCAGACATTTAGATCGCAAAAAATTATGTCGAATTATACCGCTACCGTTTACCGCGAAACGTTAGAAACCCGCGTCGAAGTTGATCTCAATCTAAGCGGAGAAGGGTATTTTACCGCCGAAACAGGCTTACCTTTTCTTGAGCACATGCTTGCTCAAGTAGCCCGGCATGGATTACTCGATCTCACGGTAAAAGCATCCGGCGATTTGCATATCGATGCTCACCATACCGTTGAAGATATTGGCATTACCCTGGGACAAGCCTTACAACAAGCCTTGGGTGATAAAACGGGGCTTCAACGCTATGGTTATGCCTATGTCCCCTTGGATGAAGCGCTTTCCAGAGTGGTGCTAGATCTTTCCGGAAGACCTAGCCTGCACTATCGGGTGAATTATCCCCGGGCCCGTATTGGTGATTTTGATGTCGATCTTTTCCAGGAGTTTTTTCAAGGCCTGGTCAACCACGCCGCCATGACTTTGCATATTGATAACCTGCATGGGCGTAATGCCCATCATATCGCCGAGACCATATTCAAAGCTTTTGGCCGCGCCTTACGAGTTGCCGTGGAGTACGATCCACGCCGAAAAGGGCAGCTAGCTTCCACCAAGGGAATGTTATAACTTTAGGGCTTAAACTCATGTCCAGCGTAGCGGTGATTGATTACGGGATGGGCAACCTCCGCTCAGTAGCTAAAGCATTAGAACAGGTGGCGGGTAAAGTTCGAATAGATGTCACCAGTAATCCCCAGCGGATTCGCGCAGCTGACCGGGTAGTTTTTCCCGGCGTAGGCGCTATTCGTGATTGTATGCATGAACTACGGCGCCTAAATCTGGATACCATAGTGACCCAATGCGCCGCTGATCGACCTTTTTTGGGAATCTGCCTGGGTCTGCAAACTTTGCTTGAGCTTAGCGAGGAAAATCACGGCGTTCCCTGCCTTGGTATACTGCCAGGCCAAGTACGGCACTTTGATGTCAGCAAAGCAGGCTTGAAAGTACCCCATATGGGATGGAACCAAGTCCACCAAGTCCGCACACACCCCCTATGGAACGCTATTCCCCAGGATTGCCGTTTCTATTTCGTCCATAGTTACTATACAGCACCGGATGAAGCATCCCTCGTTGCTAGTCGTACGGATTATTCCACACCTTTTGCCTCGGCGTTAGCACGAGACAATATTTTTGCAGTTCAATTCCATCCCGAAAAGAGCCACAAATTTGGACTGCAATTACTCGCCAACTTCCTCACCTGGAACGGAGTGAGTTAAAGCATTACTAACTGCAATTCGCGCCCTATGGCTTGTAAATTGGAAGGAAATCACCATGCTATTAATACCTGCCATCGATCTCAAGGGGGGAAAATGCGTTCGCCTGCGTCAAGGACGCATGGAAGACGATACCGTATTTTCTGATGATCCAGTCGCCGTGGCTTTACATTGGGCAGAAGCCGGTGCAAAACGGCTTCACTTAGTTGACCTAGACGGAGCGTTCGCGGGGCAACCGGTTAATGCCGATATTATTTATCATATTGCCCAAGCATTACCTGATATGGATATTCAAGTAGGAGGAGGCATTCGCGATGGCGATACCATCCAAACTTACTTGGATGCGGGAGTTCGCTATGCCATCATCGGCACCAAGGCTATCAATGCGCCCCATTTTGTCGCTGATGCTTGTTTAGAGTTTCCTGGCCATATTCTCCTTGGCCTAGATGCACGAGAGGGCAAAATTGCAATTAACGGATGGTCCAAGCTCTCCCGGCATAATTTAGTTGATATTGCTCAACGCTTTGAAAAAGATGGAGTCGAAGCCATTATTTACACTGATATTCAGCGCGACGGCATGATGAGGGGAGTCAACGTAGAAGCCACTAGTGAGCTAGCTAAAGCGGTTAATATTCCCGTCATTGCCTCAGGCGGCGTCTCCTCGCTGGCAGAGATAGAAGCTCTATGCCGACATGAACCAGATGGCATTGGAGGAGCGATCATTGGCCGGGCTCTCTACGAGGAGAAAATCCAGCTTGCTGAAGCCCTCGCCTTAGCCAAACGTCTCTCCGGGGAGTAAACAGGGCAAATGAGTCTAGCCAAACGCATCATTCCTTGCCTTGACGTGGCCAATGGCCGGGTAGTAAAAGGGGTCCGTTTCGTTAATATCCGTGATGCAGGCGATCCGGTAGAAATCGCCCGTCGTTATGATGAGCAGGGCGCAGATGAAATTACTTTTCTGGATATTACCGCCAGCAGTGATAACCGGGATACGCTGGTGCATGTGGTTGAGGCGGTTGCAGCCCAAGTATTTATCCCACTTACGGTAGGCGGGGGTATTCGCTGCCTTGAAGATATCCGGCGCCTATTAATTGCTGGTGCCGATAAAGTGGGCATCAACACGGCTGCCGTCCAACGACCCGAATTAATCCGCGAAGCAGCGGAACGCTTTGGCTCCCAATGTATTGTGGTTGCCATTGATGCTAAACAGGTTTCTTCTGCTGAGGAACCGCCGCAATGGGAAGTCTTTACCCATGGTGGCCGTAAAGAAACGGGACTGGATGCGGTAGCCTGGGCCCGCCAAATGGTTGAGTTTGGGGCTGGAGAAATTCTACTGACCAGCATGGACCGAGATGGAACCCGAGAGGGCTTTGACCTTCTGCTTACCCGTACTATTAGCGAAGCCATCCCGGTACCGGTGATCGCCTCGGGCGGGGTAGGTACCCTGGACCATCTCGCGGCAGGGATTTTAGAAGGAAAAGCAGACGCAGTGCTGGCCGCTAGCATCTTTCACTTCGGAGAATATACCATTGCAGAAGCCAAAGAGCATTTATCGGCTCATGGCATTGAAATGAGACAATAACAATGTCTCTCACTTGGTTGGAAGACGTGGCTTGGAACAAGGAAGGACTTATCCCTGCGATCGCCCAGGAAGCTCACACCGGCCAAGTACTGATGCTCGCATGGATGAACCGAGAAGCCTTAGAGACTACCGTACAATCAGGCCATGCAGTTTATTGGTCCCGATCCAGAAAGCGTTTATGGCATAAGGGCGAGCAATCCGGGCATGAACAAATCGTTAAAGCCATTCATCTGGACTGCGATAACGACGCGGTGCTTTTATTGGTCGAACAAAAGGGAGAAATTGCTTGTCATACTGGTCGCCATCGGTGCTTTTTCAAACGTTTAGAAAAAGAAAATTGGGCAAGTGTTGAACCCGTATTGAAATCTCCAGATAGTATCTACCATAATTCAGATGAATGATACTCTTGAACGCCTTGCTACAATATTAGAGGAACGCAAAAATGCAGACCCGCAACACTCATATGTGGCGCAACTTTATCAGGCTGGCCAGGATAAAATCCTAAAGAAATTAGGCGAAGAAGCAGTTGAAACGGTTCTGGCTGCTAAAAGCAGAGAATCAGATGCGATTATCCATGAAACCGCCGATTTATGGTTCCATAGCTTAGTGATGCTGGCTGAGAGCGGACTCCGACCAGAGCAAGTGCTCAGGGAATTAGAGCGGCGTTTTGGTTTATCGGGGCTGGAAGAAAAAGCAAACCGGGGGTAAAAATAATGGCGATAGATCAAATAGACTGTGTCTTTTGCAAAATTATAGAGGGTGAGCTGCCAGCAAAGCTGGTTCATGAAGACGATCAGGTAATTGCTTTTAAAGACATTCACCCCAAGGCAGAGGTCCATTTGCTGTTAGTACCCCGCACTCACATTGCCAGCCTAGAACAACTAGAAATCAAACATGAGAGGCTGGTTAGTCATTTATTGCTGCTCCTACCCGATCTCGCCCACCAGCAGGGCCTCCAGGACGGTTTCCGGACTATCATTAATACGGGACGGGGAGGTGGTCAAGAAGTGGATCATCTCCATATCCATTTGTTGGGCGGCAGCCAACTACCGGGTTTCTAGCTAACATATATAAACAACTCAGAGCGCAAAGCAAAACTATGGGAGTAGGTGGAATTAGTATTTGGCAGCTTCTTATCATCTTAGCGATTATATTGCTGCTATTTGGTACCAAAAAGCTGCGCTCTATTGGCACAGATCTAGGCAGTGCCGTAAAGGGCTTTCGTAATTCTTTGCGCGATGAGGAGCGCCGTGATGCTGAAGAGGCGGCAACCATGGAGCATAAGCAAGCGCATAAAACTGAAAATACCTCTCGGAGTAGTCAGCAAGGTGATACCGATTTCAAGATAAAATCTAGTAACAACGAAAACAAGTAATCCTTACACCACTATCCTATGTTCGATATTGGCTTCTGGGAAATCTTAGTCATTTTGGTCATACTGCTCATTGTGGTGGGTCCAGAGCGGTTACCCACGGTTGCCCGTACTACAGCCCTATGGATAAGGAAAGCGCGCCGCTTCGTCTCCCAAGTTAAGCAAGAAGTGGAAGAAGAATTAAGGGCTGAAGAACTGCGTCAATCGCTTGAAAAAAACAAAGATTTATTCGATCTAGACGAAACCATTAGCGAAAAACCTCTCCCTAAGCCGAAGCCCTCCCATTCTAAAAAATCCGATGACGGTGCCTAAATCCTCCGGTACCGAAGAACAACCGCTAGTCTCCCATCTCATGGAGCTGCGGAATCGTTTGCTTCGCAGCCTTATCGTCATATTGGTCATGACAGTCGTGCTCATGCCCTTTGCAAATGATCTGTACCGCTTGCTCGCCCGCCCCCTCATGGCTCATTTGCCCGAGACAAACTCAATGATTGCCACTGAAGTGGCGGCCCCCTTCCTTACCCCCTTCAAACTCACCTTAGTAACCGCAATTATCCTCTCTGTTCCGGTGCTTCTATACCAGCTCTGGGCCTTTATTGCGCCGGGCCTTTATCAAAATGAACGCCGTCTTATTTTACCCCTATTAACTTCCAGCACCCTCTTGTTCTTTCTGGGAATAGCGTTTGCTTACTTTGTAGTTTTCCCACTGATGTTCGGCTTCTTCACTCAAGCAACACCCGAAGGTGTCGCCGTCATGACGGATATCAGCAAATATTTAGATTTTGTATTGACCATGTTTTTTGCCTTTGGACTTGCTTTTGAAGTGCCCGTAGCCACTGTATTACTCGTATGGACCGGAATTACTAATGTAGAACGCCTGCGAGAAAAACGCCCTTATATCATTGTTGCTGCCTTTATCTCTGGCATGCTATTGACGCCCCCGGATATTATCTCGCAAACCTTACTGGCCCTCCCCATGTGGCTTTTGTTCGAAACGGGATTATGGTTCTCCCGGCTATTTATGCCAAAAAAATCTATGGAGGAACCTTAATCCGCCTTTAGATAACGCATTCTGGTTCCATAGCGCAAAGATAAACTTATCTCTTCCGGTTTCAGTTCCGAAGGAAAATAAACACCTGCAATGTGCGCGCCGTGAATACTTGCTCCTTCAAGCCGGCTAGCTGAAAAATCAACACTCCTTAAATCCGCCTGGCGAAAATAGCTGCCACTGAAATCGAGGCCTTCTGCTTTTAATCCTCGCAGATCGGCTTTGAGAAAATCACAATAGGTCAGATCACAGCTTTCTCCGTTTGCTACCCGGCAGTTGAATTCTTCAACTTCACCATTTCTCAGCAATAAATATAAGAGATCAGATTTAATTTGGGGTTCAGTCATTACCTTAGCCTCTAGCGTTTTACAACTCTTTTAATAGCAAAACCCAGCTTGATGTTATCCCGCTTTGCAGAAAAGCAACTCTTAGCAAACCATCATGGATCATTGGTATGGTAACTAATCTAAGGCGGCAATTTATCAATCTGAATACGGCTAACATTTACCGAATGCTTAAGTAAAGCTATGCTTAAATATAACACACGGCATTCAATAGCTTGCCGCACTGGAAAAGGTGGGCAAGCCTAAGCTAGGAGACTGAAATGTATCTAAAACATAAGATTTCTTCTGATCTAATAGAGATTCTTAATATCAAAGAGTTAATCGATCCTTCCAGAGAAAGCATCACTGGCCGTTCTCACGTAGGAGAAGAAATGCAAGAACCCGCTTCTTTCCAGAAAAGAGAGTTTATCTTTCCCTCTGGAGAAACGTTGCCTCAATGTTGGATTGACCCAGACTATAAGAAAAAAATGTAGTTCAGAAACCAGCTTTTTCGGGGACTCAAAGGGTTATGTGTTTTGCGTAGCCCTTTTTTATTTATTTACTCACTCACTTTGAACTAAAGTAAAACAATCATATTGGTACCACATTGCGGGAACAACGGTACAACCATTGGTACCATTTTACCTTGCTAGCTTCTTTAGCTCACATCAAATTATAGCGATTTTTCATTGCTTACCTACCAGCTATCTTTATTGTAGATAGCTAGTTTTTATAAAGTTAAGCTACGCTTTTACCAAAATTTATGCCAAAATAGTTTTCTAAACTCACTAGTGTACCGAGATAGCTAGCGCTATAACAAAGCTCACCTCAAAAAATTTCTTAATAGAGTAAGCCGAGAATTCATGAAACTGTTTCGAACTAAGCCTATCGAAACGGATCTAGCTAAGGATACCGGCCTTAGAAAAGTGCTGGGAGCGTTTGATCTGATCTTACTTGGCATTGGCGCCATTATCGGCGCTGGTATTTTTGTGCTGACGGGTATTGCCGCAGCGAATTACGCTGGACCCGCCGTGGTCTTATCTTTCGTAGTAGCGGGAATAGCGGTTACTTTGGCTGCTCTTTCCTACGCAGAATTAGCTGCCTTTATCGGCGGTGCTGGCAGCGCTTATGGCTATGGCTATGCCGGTTTAGGTGAGTTTGTGGCGTGGGTCATTGGCTGGATGCTGATTCTGGAATACACTGTTGCAATCTCCGCAGTATCCGTCGGCTGGTCAGGTTATGTCGGTAACGCACTGGCAGCAATGCAAATGCATCTGCCCGACGTGCTGGCAAAAACGCCTTCTCAAGGCGGCTGGGTCAATTTGCCAGCGATGCTCATTATTCTTATCCTCGGAGTCCTTCTTGCTACCGGCGCTAAGGTAAGCGCCCAGTTCAACGCTATCATGGTCTTTGTCAAAGTTGCCGCCATACTGCTATTTATCGGTGTTGCCCTCTTCCATATAGATACTAATCACTGGACCCCTTTTATGCCTTTTGGCTGGCAGGGAGTCATGACCGGCGCAGCTAGTATTTTTTTTGCTTATATCGGTTTTGATGCTGTCTCTACGGCAGCTGAGGAGACCCGAAATCCACAAAGGGATCTGCCTATTGGAATCCTGGGGTCTCTCGCTATCTGCACGCTGCTTTATATGTTAGTGGCTGCGTTATTGACCGGCATTGTACCTTACCCCTCCTTAGATGTTCCCTCCCCAGTTTCCGAGGCCCTTCTCCAGCTAGGTGCGAAGTGGGCCTCCGGGATGATTGCTATCGGCGCTATTGCCGGCCTTACTACCGTTATGTTGGTCCTATACTTTGGGCTGACCCGGATTTTATTTGCTATTTCACGGGACGGTTTATTGCCACCCTTTTTTTCTCATATAAACGAGAGGACCGGTACCCCCGTGCGGGTAATTTTGCTGTCTGGTCTAGCGATGGCAGGCATTGCAGGCTTCGCTCCCCTCAATGATATCGTCGAGCTTACCAACATTGGCACGCTCGGTGCATTCACAGTAGTTTGTGCTGGAGTCGCTGTACTACGCTACACTAGACCAGAGTTACACCGACCGTTCCGAATCCCATTTAGTCCTGCCGTCCCTCTACTAGGAATCGCCTTCTGCGTATATTTAATGACCCAATTGAGCGCAGATACGTGGACTCGATTTTCAATATGGATAGCAGCAGGACTAGTCATTTACTTTACTTACTCCTACCGCCACAGTAAACTCTCTGATTCAAAGGAAAATAATAAACTAGCCCATGCGCCGCTTGAGTAAAGCCTTGCTTTGCTTCCCTTTTAACTTACCTATGCTGATAAAAAAATGTGTTGATTGCTTACGCTATTAAGCACGAATTTCCCCCCGCCCAAATTAGACATCTCTTGTCTATCCTATCTTCTTTATTGAATTTGTTAAAAAAATTTTTTCTCGTATTTTCATTATCAACAAGAGCGAGTAAGGTTTGAAGGAGAAAAGCTGGTGCTCCACAGCTCCCCCCTGATTACGACTCTTGCTGTGGCGCTCGGACTCGCCCTCGCGCTTGGCTTTCTCGCCGAGCGGATCAAGCTCCCGGCACTGGTAGGATACCTATTAGCCGGTATCCTCATTAGTCCCTCTACCCCGGGTTTTATCGCCGACATAGAAATCGCAAGACAATTAGCCGAGATTGGCATAATGTTACTGATGTTCGGCGTAGGACTCCATTTATCTTTAGAAGAACTACTGTCGGTTCGTAAAATTGCTTTGCCTGGAGCTGTACTGCAAATAGTTATCACCACAAGCTTAAGCACGGGCATCGCTATTGTCTGGGGTTGGGAATTGGGAAGCGCCATGGTTTTCGGCTTGACACTATCAGTTGCCAGCACCGTAGTATTGCTGAAAGCGCTTGAGACCCATAGTATTCTGGATTCTGTAAATGGGCGAATCGCTGTGGGCTGGATAGTGGTAGAAGATATCACTATGGTACTAGTACTCGTGTTTCTTCCGCCACTGGCGGGATGGCTGGATGGAGATGGAGCCAACACCCAAAGCTTGGAGCTAGGATGGACGCTAGGGATTACCCTAACTAAAGTAACTGTATTTGCTGCTCTGATGCTTATTGTGGGGCGCCGTTTCTTCCCATGGTTACTATGGCAAGTCGCGGATACGGGCTCACGCGAACTCTTCACACTATGCGTGGTAGCTGCCGCTGTGAGTATCGCCTATGGGGCTACGACTCTATTCGGAGTATCTTTCGCCTTAGGCGCTTTTTTTGCCGGTATGGTGCTAAGAGAATCTGAACTCAGCCACCGCGCCGCCGCAGAATCCCTGCCTCTACGGGACGCCTTTGCGGTCTTGTTTTTCGTATCGGTAGGGGTGTTATTTGATCCCGTCATTCTCATTGAGCAGCCATTGGAGTTGCTCACGGTAGTCACTATTATCATAATAGGAAAGCCGCTAGCAGCAGCAACTCTGATACTCACTTTCCGATACCCTTTAAATACGGCACTCACGATCTCTGCCGGCTTAGCTCAGATCGGTGAATTCTCTTTCATTTTGGCCGGGCTTGGTGTTAGCCTGGGATTGCTCACTGTGGAAGGCCAGAGCCTAGTTCTAGCCGGTGCTATAACTTCCATTGCTCTCAACCCCCTGGTATTCAAAGCGATTGAACCCCTGCAAAGATGGCTGCGATCCCGCTCAGTCTTGGCCCGGGTACTTGAAAAATCCAGCGATCCCTTAGCGGAATTACCTATGTCCACTGAGCAAAAATACCTTTCTAAGCAAGTAGTTTTGGTCGGGTATGGCCAAATAGGCCGACGGATTGGAAAAATACTGACTGAGCAGCGGATTCCTTATGTAGTTGCAGAACAAAACCGGGAGCTAGTTGAAACGCTGCGGAAACAAGGCATACCCGCTGTATCAGGGGACGCCTCGGACCCCACCGTGCTTATCCAAGCTCACATTGCTCGGGCTAAGGTACTAATAATTACTGTACCGGGCGCCTTTAGTACACGGCAAATGATCAAGACGGCACGTACTCTCAACCCAACAATCAAAACGGTTATTCATGGCTACAGCAAAGAAGAAACTATACTGCTGGAGCAAGAAGGTGCTGGAAAAATTTTCCTTGGCGAGAATGAGTTAGCTACAAACATGGCACTGCATGTACTGGAACAATTAGGAAAAAAAAGTAAGCATTAAAGATTGTGAAGCAACGGGGGTAACCATAGCACCCTGTAGGTGATGATATTCAGTCGAAATAAAATATCTGCAATTACCGGCATGGCTAGCAGATGAGCAGCGAGGGAGACAATATCCGTTGCCATTACTATACCAAAAGGAGCCGGAGACAAATCTTTTATATTTTTGAATAGATGGCCCGGTGAAGTTTGCCGAATAGGTGCCTTTCTATGGGTAGAGTTCATAAATAATAAAAAACTCTTCTAGCTTAATAGGCTGACGAAATTTCTTTTATTTTTCTAGGAATCAGCCAAAAAAATAATTAAGATCGCTAGGTTTTACCACAGCATGTTCCCGCAAATCATTCTTTAATATACTGCTTGAAGTGCGGTTAAAGTGTGGTAAAGTGGCGCTAAATATGTGTGTGAAAGTGCGGATAAATGCAATAAGGAAAGAAGCATGACCCTATCTGATAAGCTAAAAAAGTGCACTCAGACGCGTGGCCAAGGACATCAAGCATTTTTAGCCCAGCGCTGCGAAATCGCACGGGCACTGAAGGCTGGCTATCCGGCCAAAACTGTGTGGAGTTTACTCCATGAAAAAGGAACCATGCCGGTCCAGTACCGAACTTTTATGGAGTATGTAAACCGCTACCTCAAGGATAGCGGACAGTCACAATCTCAACCAGCTAAAATATCATCTTTGCCCCCACTCAATAAAGCTAAGTCGGTAACCAAATCTAGCCAACCTCCCTTGGCCAAGCGCTTTCAGTTTGATGCCAAAGGCAAAACCAAAGAAGAACTCATTTAGGAGAATACGCCCGATGGCAAGAGCACATTTTACTTTGCAAGGGAAAGGCGGTGTAGGCAAAAGCTTGGTCTCCGCCCTGATTGCCCAGCATCGCCAGGAAAATAACATTCCCCTGATCTGTGTGGACACCGATCCGGTGAATGCCACCTTTTCCGGTTATACAGCTTTCCCAGTCAAGCGAATAGAGTTATTAAAGGAAAATACTATCGATGAGCGGGAGTTTGACCGGCTCATGGAGCTTATCGTGGACAACCGGGATACGGAAATAGTGATTGATAATGGAGCATCTAGTTTTATTCCTTTATCCTCCTATTTAGTGGAGAATGAAGCAATAGATATGCTTCATTCCTTGGGGCATTCAATTATTATTCATCCGGTAGTAACGGGCGGTCAATCGCTGCTCGATACCCTCTCAGGTTTTGATGCCTTAGCCAGCCAATTTCCAACATCGGCAGAGATGGTAGTATGGCTGAATCACTACTTTGGTCCAATTGAAAAAGAGGGCAAAACCTTCGAAAAAATGAAGGTTTATCAGGATCACAAAGGACGCGTGAAGGGAATTGTGACGATCAATCGTTATAATCAGGCTACCTTCGGAGAAGATATGCAGCAAATGCTCGAAAATCGGATGACTTTTAGCCAGGCGATTAAATCTGAAAAATTTAAACTTATGGCTAAGCAACGCCTCAGAAAGGTGAAGGATGAACTATTTAAACAAATGGATCAGGTACTAGCAGTATCAGCAAAACCCGTGGCCAAAAAATACCCAGCTACCGAAGCAAAAAAGCCGAAAAAAGTGAGCAGAACCTCTGGCAAACAATCATAGTGACAATATTTACTCCTCCCTTTCAATCCCCGGCCCCCACTCAGCAGCCTACGGAAAAACAAATTCCTACATTTTATTGCTGCAGGAGTATTATAGTTATTTGCGTTAAGAATAAGACAATATGAGTTGATCGATTGACGTGTGTTGTGGCAATGATTGTCGCCTCTTTTTCATGCCGCCAAATGAATTTTCTATGGGATTGAAGTCCGGTGAATATGGCGGTAGCGGTATGACCATGTGGTAATCTGAAGCCACAATCTTCTGGATACGCTTATGATTGTGAAAGGAAGCATTGTCCATGACGATGAGGGTGGGCTCATGCAGCTCTTTCATCAAGCACTGCTCAATCGCTCAATCCATGTTTCAACAAGCGCCGCCGTGCATGAGCCTTCAAAGAGCATGGGCGCCAACCCTTCTTTTTCCTGCCCCTTAGCGGCGCGAGGCTGTGCCATGATAAGATTAGTCCATTAGTCCGGCGCTTGCGTTTGCCTGTGATAAGGCCAAGGATTTTGTGTCCTTTTTGCACCCATCCTGCATCACGGTCACAAGGGGCATCAAAGCCCGTTTCATCCATGTAAATCAGCTTCTTGAGGCCGAACATCCTATGCTCGGCAGCGAGTTTCTCAAGAAATTCTTGCCTTCTCATATTGCACCGCTCTTTTTTTTTACGATCTTTACCGTCTTGAGCGCACGGCTTATAGAGCTCGTGTGAACGCCAAAAACTTCCGCGCGTTCATGCAAAAACATATCGGGATGCTCCTCAGTGTGCTTCTTCAGAGCAGCCTTATCAATCTTACGATGACGAAAACCAGCCTGCTTGGGAGCCAGAGCATCAGCATTTAGCCAACGATAAAGAGTGTTGCGAGAAAAACCAAAAAGACGCGAAGCCTCAACTTTGCTACCACCCTTTTTTATGTATGAGAGGGCGGCCTCTCTCAAATCAAGCGAATAAGTCATTCATTATAATAACATGTAACTTTATTAACGCAAACTACTATACTAACTAGCTGACAGCTTTATTACTCCAAGCTATTCATGCGGAATGGAAGGATAACTTTTTAAGCTAATGCTCCATCTGCTGAGCAAGGGGGCGAAATTGCAGATTATAAAACATCTCCAGGTAACGTCGGCGCTCCTCCCGCTCCAGATTAGTTACATATTTCCAAAAACCATAAATGCGGGACAATGTCATCATCCGCTCGGCGTAAAGTTCCCAAGTATAATGGTTTTTAATACGATGCAAAGCACCTTGGGAGAATCTGTCCCAATAACCTGCTTCAGTCTGGCAATGTTCAAAAAAATCAGCGATGCGGTTAGCGACTTTTTCACCATGGTTAGGATCAATATGAAAACCTGACACTCCCTCTTGGATAATCTCTAAAGGTCCACCATAACAAGTAGCAAAGGTGGGCAGTCCGCTACTCATAGCCTCTATCACGGTCAAACCAAAAGCTTCAAAAAGAGCCGGTTGAACAAAGGCGCCACGGGAGTCAGCAATGAAGCGGTAAAGCTCCCCTGCCAAGTTTTTTTGCAGCATAACTCCTAACCAGCGGACTTGGCCATCCAATCCATATTCTTCCATCAATTGATGCATGCGAGCAATTTGCGCCTGTTCTTCACTATCCGCTGACTGGCTCTTATCAATATATCCGCCCACGACCACTAAATTGACTAATTGTCTTAGCCGCTCACAGCGTCCGTACCACTCTACTAAACCCGTGATATTTTTAATTCGATCCAGGCGCGCTATGGTAAACAATAAAGGCTTGCTGCGATCCTGAAGTTTACCACGGGTGTCAGAACGATCATCACCCCATACCAGCGCTTCGATTTCCTGTCGCAATCCACTTAAACGCCGTTTTGTATCTGTATAGGGAAAGTAAACTTCCCCATCCGCACCGGGTGAGACAATGTTGAATTTAGGATCAAAAACGTCAATGCCATGAATCACCTGATATAATCCTGGCAAAGTATAGGCGCTATAACTCTCATACTGGCCCACGCTGTTTTTATTCCCGGCAATTTCCTGATACGTGCTGGTGATAATAAAATCGGCGCTATTCATAGCGATGAGATCACCAGTAAATTGACAGGCAAAATGATATTGGGCATCATTTTCTCGCCAATATAAATCGGAATAAAGGTATTTAGTCTTTTCCAAGGCATGGGCAATATTGCATTGAGTCACCCGTAAACGCTGAGAGAGAAGGGTCGCCACCAAGCTTCCGTCCGAGTAGTTACCGATGATGAGATCTGGACTCCCTTCAAGCTCGGCAAGCATTTCCCTTTCCACATCCATGGCATAGCGCTCAAGGTAGGGCCAAACCTCAAAACGGGAGAGCCAATAGGGCAGTACTTCGCCCGCAGCGTTGCGAAAGGGTACCCTTAAAATAGCGGCATTTTCCGTTCCTACAATGGATTCTAAACGTTGATCGCACCGGGTGCCCCGAGCCTCCGGAATCAAGCGAGTGACGACCAAAATCTGAGGTGTAACATCAAGTCCCTGCTCTTTTAACTGTCTGCGCATTTCCTTCTCTAACGCCCGAACCTGATCCAGGATATACACTACTTGGCCTCCAGTATCCGGTAATCCGAGAATATTACCCTGGCCAAAATACCCATGGGGACTCAGGATCGCAATATTAAAGATCATGGGAATGCGTGCTAAAAAATGCTCCAAGTTACCAGGCTCAGGCGCTTCAAGAATATCCATTAAAAGACTAAAGGAATCCTGCATTCGGACCGCGGTTCTACCCCAGCCCCGCTCAAATCCCAATTCCTGTAACTTATGCCCTACGGCATCCCATTCAGCAGCTTCCTGAAAGCTGCCAAGAAAATCCATTGCCAAACGCAAAGCACGCCGCAACCCTCGTACATCCTGGATACGATCATTCAGCATTAAGGGCTGTCCCCGACAGTGGTGGACACTTAAGAAACTGAGCAGATATTGTCCTCCGGTCTCTAATTCATTAAAGAGCTGGTTAGAAAGATGCCGGTTGAGAAAATCCATTCCGCGCCCAATAGAGCGGGTTTCCTTAAGCCGAGGAAACTCCCGGTTGAAGGGTCCCATATCAATTTTCAGCGGCCACGATTGAGGCTGTGACGTACCAAGCACAAGCCGTTCCTTGAATTCTAGGAATTGGGAAACAGTTACCGTTTCAATGTGCATTACCTCAGTATGAATCCGGTAGTATTCCCAGTTTGCAATTCGAGGACGCACCGATAAATAAATCCACTCCGGATCAACCGCCGCTTCTTGGACGGTTTGAATTATTGTTGCTAAGGGGGAATCCTGGAGCAACGCTCCTCCCTCGTCCTCTTTACAGAAAAGATCAAATTCATCGACGAGATCAGATCTAAGCAAAAAAGGCCTTTGGAGCGCCAAATAGCGGCGCAACAATAAGTAAATGATCTCTTTGTGCTGGCCTACGAAATTAGCCAATTCATTCATAGTGCTTTTTCCTTAGCCACTACCGCTTTCTCCTGCTCAAGAAAGCCATAATGTTCCAATGCCTCTAAAATCCCCCAGGCATGATGAGCTTGAGCAAAATAAATACTGGAATCTTTACGCAAATGCTCAAGTTCAGGGCTATAGTTACCAACAACTGCCCCTAAAGTATTACCAGATAACATCTCTTCATCGCTGCCGGAGTCGCCCACTACAAGAAGGTGCTCTAGGAGAATACCCCATTTATCGCAAAAAAAACGAACCGCGCTTCCCTTGGAAGCCCGCACCGGCAGTAAGTCCAGATAAGCTTGATAGGAATAGATAATATTGGCGCTCAAGTCCAACTGCCGCAGATGGCGAGCAATCGCTGGAATATCAAGTCCTTTCTCAGCATCCACATCATAGCTGATCTTACAAGGTAACTGTTCACTAGGAGGTTGAAGGCGCAGATTAGGAATATCAGCCATCGCTTTGAGGATGGATTCCCGCTTCCAACGGTAACGGATATGCTGTTGCCAGCTTTGATCTTCCACCAAATTTGGTCCATAGAAAATTTGAGACCCTACCCCCGTAATCAGAAGATCAGGAAGAGGAATGCCCCATTTCTTAAGCACTTTGAGGGTGCTAGCAAAATTTCGCCCGGTCGCAATACCAAAACCAATTTTAGTGCCTGTCCCCTTGAGACTTTCAAATAAGCTGCGCAGACCTTCTCCATCTCCAGTTAAGGTATTGTCAATATCGCAGATCAACACTTTTTCGGAAACGGGTAAGCGGCTCTTTTTTTTCGCTTGGAGCCTGGGTTTTTTTGTCTTCCGAATGACTTTACCCACCTCGCGTAAATATTTAGTGACATGTCCTGGCCAGGAGTAATACTGCTGAGCACCCTTAAGGCCATTTTTAGCCCACCGGTGCCAACGGTTGCGATCAGAAAGAGACTCTAGCAACATCTTCCCCATCCGGTCCGCATCCAGGGGATCAATGAGGCGTCCATTCTTACAGTGCTCCAATATTTCCCGGGGGCCCCCATCATGGGTAGCAATAACGGGTAAACTACTTGCTGCCGCCTCAATTAATGTGAGACCAAAGGGCTCAGTAAGTGCGGGATTAATGAAAATACCTTTTGACCGCGCCGCTAAGCGGTATAAATCTGGAACATCATCAACCTCATGATGCTTAGGATAAGCAATACTGCCATAAAGATCATAGTAGTCAATTAATAACAATATCTCCTTTAGGACCGTCCGCGGTCCTTTCTCCATGGTATCGATATCATCTCGGTTACCCGCTATTAGTATTAAATTAGCCTTCTGGCGTAGGGCTGGATTTTCTCCATAAGCACGGATCAAGGTAGAAATATTTTTCCGCGCATCTGGTCGGGACAAAGCCAGAATGAGAGGTTTACGGGGGTAGGATAGAAAACGATTTATTTCCTGCTCAATCGGCGCATTACGCCAAAAGCGGGAAGGTGGGTGAAAGCGCTCCAGATCGGTGCCAGGGGGAATGACTACCATCCGCTTGGGGTGATAGTTATCGTAGAGGGCGTACTGCTCATCCACCTCCTGCTGGGTGCTTGCAACCACCAGCGCTGCCGTGCTAAGAACTTGTTCTTCAGCCTCAATCCGTTGGCTCATATTGTATCGAGTTTCGATACTTTCCTCTTTAGTTCCCCCTTCAAGAAGCCGGTGCCGCTTTACCCGACCTAAGGAATGACCCGTATGCACTAGCGGTACACCAAGTAAGCCTGCCAGTCTTACCCCTACATAAGCCGCATCCGCATAATGGGAATGAATGATATCGGGGAGGCGACCGATACGGCGAATATGCTGTAGCGCATAATCGGCGAAACTACCTAGATAAGGCCATAACACTTCCTTGCGCAGGTAGCGGCGCGGACCACAAGTTAAGCGTACAATCTGAGCCCGGGGGGCAAGGCATTCTAGCGGTTCACTATAATCTTGCTCTACTTTGGGATCGATGACTTTTCGCGTTAATAAGTCAACCCGGCCAACTTGAGGGTTTTCTGCAAGGGCTCGGGCCAGTTCAATGACGTATTTTATCTGGCCACCCGTATCAGCATCTCGGCCTAATTCCAGCTCATGGCCCCGAATAAGTCCATGGAGGCTGATGAGCACAATATATAAGCCATCATCGGGCTGATTCATTTAAGCCTCCCGCCAATCCGCTATAAATTCAGCGTAGAATTGAGAGTCCTGGGTCACAGCACCTCGCATCGTACAGATGGCAGCGGCAAAAGCAGCTCCCCGCTCTATTGCTTGCTTAAGTGGCCAGTCCTGCAGGAGTCCTTGTATCATCACGGCACTAAAAGCGTCACCCGCGCCCACCGTATCTACCACCTTAACGGGTTGTGGCTCGACCCAATGGGTCTTATCGTCCGCCGTTACTAAAAAAGCCCCCTTGGCGCCCAAAGTGACTAACACCCAAGCCAGCTGAAAACGCTGGCAGACAGACTGAGCGCCCTTTACCAATTCTTCCTCGGTTTTAGCCTTATGTTCAAGGAGCATAAGCAACTCCAAATCGTTCAATTTAACCCAGCGGGCAGTGTGCAAAGCCTGTTCCACTGAAGCTCGCTGCCACCAAGGAGAGCGAAGATTAAGATCAAGAAAAATAGGTGGTTCCCAGGCACTGGACAAGGCCGCCAGTGCTTTTTGGGAGACGGCGGAACGAGTAGCCAATGTACCTCGATAAAGCAAAGGAGGCGCTTGGTTGGATAACTGCTGCAAGAAGAGATCAGGATCAATAAAATCGTAGGCCTGTTCCGGTAAGATATCAAAGCTAGGCTGATCGTCCTGAAGGGTAACCTCTACTCTACCTGTGGGATGGAGCGGATCTTGCTGAATTCCACGGCAGTCCATACCCCATTTTTTCATGGCTGCTAGAACCCGCTGGCCCTGCTCCTCAGTGCCTACCCGACTAATCAACAATGGCGCTAGACCAAAACCTTGCAGGTGCCAAGACACATTAAAGGGCGCGCCCCCCAAAACTTGGGTTCCATCGGGAAAGCAATCAAAAAGAACTTCTCCAAAAATAACGGGGCATGGAAGCGGTTGCTGTTGCATCATATCTTATCCAAATTGTTGACTGCCCAATCAAAAAACCTCTACAGCCTACTCGACAGTAACCGATTTAGCCAAGTTACGGGGTTGATCCACATCGGTCCCCTTAATAACGGCTGCATGATAAGCTAGTAATTGCAATGGGATAGTGTAGATGATGGGGGCAGTTTCGTCCTCTACGGGTGGTATCTCTATAACTGTTATCCCAGGACCGGGTTTAACCTCTGCCGCATGATCAGCAAATACATAAAGCCGCCCGCCCCGGGCTCGGACTTCTTGCAAATTAGACTTCAATTTCTCTAATATTTGATCATTAGGTGCCACCGCGATCACAGGCATGTCGGCATCAACCAATGCCAAAGGGCCATGCTTTAGCTCTCCAGCGGGATAGGCTTCAGCATGAATATAAGAGATCTCTTTGAGCTTTAGCGCTCCCTCCATGGCAATAGGGTAATGGGTTCCACGTCCCAGAAATAAGGCATTTCTAATTTCGGCAAATTGCTCGGAGAGCTTCTCAATAGTTGGACTTAGCTGTAACACTTGTTCCACTCGGCTTGGAAGAAGCAGCAGCTGCGAGACGAGACTGGCTTCCTCCTCCGCTGCCAGTTTGTGACGCCGTCCCAACACGATAACAAGGAGTAACAAGGCTGTTAACTGGGCGGTGAATGCCTTGGTAGAAGCTACACCAATTTCAGGACCTGCTCGGGTCATCAAAACTAAATCCGCTTCTCGTACCAGGGAACTTTCTGGAACATTACAGATACTCAAGCTAGGACCAAAACCTTCCCGTTTAGCCTCCTTAAGGGCAGCGATTGTATCAGCGGTCTCACCTGACTGGGATAAAGTCACAACCAAGGTATAGGGAGTCACCACCGGATGACGATAACGGAACTCACTGGCAATCTCTACCTGGCAAGGTATATTAGCGACGGATTCTAACCAATAACGACCGACCATCCCCGCATGGTAGCTGGTCCCGCAAGCTAGTATCAGCACTGATTGGATTTCATCTAAAATTTCTCCCGCCTTAGGACCAAAAACTTCATCTAAAACTCGGTGGCCACTAATCCTGCCTTCCAGGGTTTCTGCGATTGCCCGCGGCTGCTCAAAAATTTCTTTGAGCATATAATGGCGGAAGTCTCCACGCTCCACAGCGTCTGCATGAAGCTCGCTTTCCCGGATAGGACGTTCTACCTGCTTGCCCTCGACATTATAAATGGTAATCCGCTCCCGAGTGAGCTCAGCAATATCTCCTTCCTCCAGGAAGATAAAACGCTGAGTAACCGGCAACAAAGCCGCTACATCAGAAGCAATAAAATGTTCCCCAATACCTATTCCAATGACGAGCGGACTACCTCGGCGAGCGGCTACTAGATAACCAGGATCTTTGGTTGATATCACGCCTAAGGCATAAGCCCCTTCAAGATCTTTAAGTGTACTCTGAACTGCTGCCAGGAGATCGCCATGCTGCTCAAAGTAGTGATACACTTGATGCACAATAACCTCGGTATCCGTATCCGAAGTAAACTCAAAACCATCGCCTTGCTGCTGTATTCGCAATGCTTCATGGTTTTCGATAATACCATTATGGACCAGTGCAATGGCCTGCCGGCAGATGTGAGGATGGGCATTGGTTTCACTGGGCTCGCCATGAGTAGCCCAGCGAGTATGGGCAATACCTGTACGACCACTCAAAACGGCATCAGAAAGACCCTGCTCGAGTTCTATGATTTTGCCACGCCGCCGCACTCGCTGCAGGGATCTATTTTCCTCGTCAATTACTACTACGCCAGCCGAGTCATAGCCACGATATTCTAAACGCCGTAAACCCTCCACTAAGATGGGAACTACATCCCGCTGTGCAACTGCCCCGACGATACCACACATGCTCCATTCTTCCTCTTGCTTTTAAACCGGTCTATTTTCTGCACTGGTAGTAAATCCAGAGCAATTCGGTTATTTTTACTTTTTGCTAGGACGCTTCCACCCAGGTGATGATCGCTGTGGCGCCCTGCTTAGGGTGAGTTCCCCCGGCGGCGCGTCACGGGTAATGGTGGTACCAGCTCCAATAGTGGCACCCGCGCCCACCTTCACAGGAGCTACCAATTGAGTATCTGAGCCAACAAAAGCGCCATCTTCAATGATCGTCCGATGTTTACTTGCCCCATCGTAATTGCAGGTAATGGTACCTGCGCCAATATTAACTTCCTTGCCGATGGTAGTATCACCAATATAGCTCAAGTGGTTAACCTTGGAGTTATCACGGATGGTCGATTTTTTGATTTCCACAAAGTTGCCAATATGTACTCCTTCACCCAACCTTGTTTCGGGACGAATACGTGTGAAGGGGCCAACTCGGGCACGAGCATCAATCGTGGCTTCTTCAATAACGCAATTGGCCAACACTTCAACGCCTTTCCCAAGTACCGCATTACGAAGATAGCAATGAGGACCGATTTTTACTCCATCGCCTAGGATCACCTTACCTTCAATAATTACATTAATATCAATAAAAACATCCTCCCCTGCCACCAATTCGCCTCGTAAGTCAAACCGATTTGGATCACCGAGGGTAACTCCTTCTCCCATTAAACGTGCTGCCTCTCGTTTCTGATAAACACGCTCTAAATAGGCAAGTTGCTGGCGATCATTGATACCCATCACTTCTATAGGATCTGCCGCTGAAACTGCTGCTACTTTCTCTCCGCTGGTAGCTGCATACTCAATGATATCGGTAAGGTAATATTCCCCCTGGGCATTATTATTGCTCAGATTAGGGACAATCTGCTTCAAATAACGAGCCTCAATAGCCGTAATGCCTGTATTAACTTCTCTGATTTGGCGCTGCTCTGGGCTAGCGTCAGCTTCTTCAATAATTTTAGATACTTTACCAACCCTATCTCGAATAATTCGGCCATAACCATTAGGATTAGGCAGATCAACAGTAAGCAGACCTACTTTTCCCTGATCCATCATAACCAGCAGTCTTTTTAGAGTCTCAGTTTTAACCAGGGGAACATCACCAGAAAGAATCAAGAGCATTGCACCCGGCTTTACATAAGGCAAAGTCTGGAGTGCCGCATGACCCGTGCCTAACTGTAGTTCTTGCCGTATCCAGGTAATATCAGCGGCGCTAAAAGCTTTAGGTACTGTTTCCCCACCATGGCCATAAACCACAATTATTTGCTCTGGATTTAGCTGACGCGCCGTTGCAATCACATGGCTCAGCAACGGCCGGCCTGCAAGTTGGTGAAGTACCTTAGGTAAACTTGAATGCATACGCTTTCCTTGCCCCGCAGCTAGGATAATGACACTAACAGCCACTAATACCCCCTCCAAATGAATTTGTGGGAAATTGAAAACCAATAATCATTTATTTCGCACTTTATTTATCGGCTATATTAGGGCCTCCTCTAGAAATAAAAAAGGCCGTCTATAGACGGCCTTTTTTATTTCTCTTGGCAAAATACCGACTATATTTCTTTAACCTAGCTTTTTGCGTATCCTCTGAATAGCCCTAAGTTGAGCAATTGCCTCGGCAAGCTCAGCTTGGGCCCGAGCATAGTCCATTTTACCCTCTTGATCTTGAAGCGCCTCTTCCGCCCGTTGTTTAGCTGCTAGGGCAGCAGCTTCATCAATATCGGCAGCTCGCTGCGCGGTATCAGCCAGCACGGTAACAACATGGGGTTGAACCTCAAGCAGGCCGCCGGAGACATAAAAAAAATCCTCCTGACCTTCCGGGCGCTGAAGCCGAACTTCTCCTGGCTTAAGACGGGTAATCAAAGGCGCATGGCGAGGCATGATGCCTACCTCCCCCATCTCTGCCGGCGCAAATAGCATATTAACCGTTCCAGAGAAGATCTCTCGCTCAGCGCTTACGATGTCCACATGCATGGTCATGGCCATTCCCTTCTCCCTGTAGTCCTAGATTTAAAGCTTCTTAGCCTTTTCTACTGCTTCATCAATAGTGCCAACCATGTAAAAGGCCTGTTCTGGCAAATGATCATATTCACCTTCAACAATACCTTTGAAGCTTTGAATGGTTTCTTTAAGAGGCACATATTTGCCAGGACTACCTGTAAAGACTTCAGCCACAAAAAAAGGCTGAGAGAGGAAACGCTGAATCTTCCGCGCCCGTGACACGGTAAGTTTATCTTCCTCAGACAACTCATCCATACCAAGAATAGCAATGATATCCTTCAGCTCCTTGTACCGTTGCAAATTACCTTGCACTGCTCGTGCTACTTGATAATGCTCCTGCCCCACAATGAGAGGATCAAGCTGCCGACTGGTCGAATCAAGAGGATCCACAGCAGGGTAAATTCCAAGCTCTGCGATCTGGCGGGATAGCACTACCGTGGCGTCCAAATGGGCAAAAGTCGTAGCTGGAGAAGGATCAGTAAGGTCATCCGCAGGAACATAGACTGCTTGAATTGAGGTAATAGAGCCCGTCTTAGTGGAAGTAATACGCTCTTGTAAAACACCCATTTCCTCTGCTAAAGTAGGCTGATAGCCTACTGCGGAGGGCATCCGGCCAAGTAACGCCGAAACTTCTGTGCCTGCCAGCGTATAGCGGTAGATATTATCCACAAATAGCAATACATCACGGCCTTCTTCACGAAAGAATTCAGCCATAGTCAATCCCGTTAAAGCTACTCGAAGGCGGTTTCCAGGAGGTTCATTCATCTGCCCATAAACCAGAGAAACTTTATCCAAAACCTGAGAATCTTTCATCTCATGATAAAAGTCGTTGCCTTCGCGAGTCCGTTCCCCAACACCCGCAAACACTGAGTAGCCAGAATGTTCGGTTGCAATGTTACGGATAAGCTCCATCATATTAACGGTCTTACCCACACCAGCGCCCCCAAATAGGCCAACCTTACCCCCCTTAGCAAAGGGGCATATGAGGTCAATGACCTTAATACCAGTTTCCAGCAACTCCGTAGCGGGGGATAATTCCTCATAGGCGGGTGCTTTACGATGAATAGACCAGCGCTCTTCTTCACCAATCGGTCCCGCCTCGTCCACGGGCTCGCCTAGCACGTCCATGATTCGCCCTAACGTTTTAGTACCTACTGGCACTGAAATGGGAGCTCCGGTATTGGTTACCGCCATCCCCCGGCGTAAACCATCGGAACCTCCCATTGCAATCGTGCGCACGACTCCATCCCCAAGCTGCTGCTGTACTTCCAGGGTCAAACCAACGTCATCAATTCTCAAGGCATCGTACACCTTCGGAATGGATTCACGTGGAAATTCCACATCAACTACTGCGCCAATAATTTGCACAGTCTTTCCGGTGCTCATAATCTATTCCTCTTAGCGATATATAGTGTGTCTCTGTTACCTGCCCTTGCTTCAGGTTTAGAATAATTGGTAACGAAACTAGAGAGCAGCAGCGCCGCCCACAATCTCCGAAAGTTCCTGAGTAATCGCCGCTTGCCGAGCCTTGTTATAAGCCAGCTGGAGATCATCAATAAAACCTCCTGCGTTATCTGAAGCAGCTTTCATGGCAACCATTCGGGCAGCTTGTTCGCAAGCAATATTCTCTACCACACCTTGATAGACCAAGGACTCGATGTAGCGAATCAACACTTGGTCTAGGACTTCTTTCGCTTCTGGCTCATAAAGATAATCCCAACGATGCTCCAATTTTTCATCCGTTTTTCCCACACTCGCATCAATAGGCAATAACTGCTCGATTTCTGGACGCTGAGTCATCGTATTAACGAATTCATTGAATGCCAAGTAGAGGCGATCAATATTTCCTTCTTGGTAATTATCGAGCATTACCTTAACCGTCCCAATCAGATCCTCCACATGAGGACTATCACCCAGATGGGTCGCTTGGGCCGCGATGCTACCGCCAAACCTCCGAAAAAAAGCATTAGCCTTCTGACCAATAATGCAAAGTTCAACAGGCACACCTTTTTCTTCCCATTCCCGCATGGTCCGTAAAAGGGTTCTAAATAGATTGGTATTCAGACCGCCGCACAATCCCCTATCACTAGAGACAATAATGAAACCTACCTTCTTGGCCTCACGGCTAGTCAAATAGGGATGCTGATATTCCTGATGGGCCTGGGCCAAATGGCGAATTACATTACGAATTTTATCCGCATAGGGACGGGAAGCTCGCATCCGATCCTGGGCCTTACGCATCTTACTAGCCGCCACCATTTCCATAGCGCGGGTAATTTTTTGCGTATTTTTAACACTGGCGATCTTGCTGCGTATTTCTTTACCACTCGCCATAAAGGATACTCCCGCTTACCACGTACTAGTGGTTTTGAAGTTCTCAATAGCGGCCCTAAGTTCTGCCGCAATCTCATCGCTATAATCACCAGTTTTGGTAATCTTGTCCAAGAGTCCTCCATGGCTAGACTTCATATAGCCTTGTAAAGCGGATTCAAAATCTTGAATTTTATCCACTTCTACATCATCCAAAAAGCCTTCATTAGCAGCAAATAAGGATACCGCCATTTGGCCCACGCTCATTGGCGAGTATTGGAGCTGCTTCATAAGCTCCGTCACCCGTTGGCCGCGTTCAAGTTGCTTTCTCGTTGCCTCGTCAAGATCAGAAGCAAACTGAGCGAAGGCCGCAAGTTCACGATACTGCGCGAGATCTAAGCGAACGCCCCCTCCTAATTTCTTGATGATCTTAGTCTGAGCCGCTCCTCCTACCCGCGAAACTGAAAGCCCCGCATTAATCGCTGGACGAATACCTGCGTTAAATAAATCTGTCTCCAAAAAAATCTGGCCGTCGGTAATAGATATGACGTTAGTAGGAATAAAAGCAGAGACATCTCCGGCTTGGGTCTCAATAATAGGCAAGGCCGTCAATGAACCCGTCTTACCTTTTACCTTCCCCTCGGTCAATTTTTCCACATGTTCTGCATTAACCCGAGCTGATCGCTCTAGCAGCCGAGAATGAAGGTAGAATACGTCACCCGGGAACGCCTCTCGTCCCGGCGGGCGCCGAAGTAGCAGAGAAACCTGGCGGTAAGCCCACGCTTGCTTAGTAAGATCATCGTAAATGATCAGCGCATCCTCACCTCGATCACGGAAATATTCTCCCATTGCACAACCGGCATAAGGTGCAATAAATTGCAGTGCAGCTGACTCAGATGCACTGGCAGCCACGACAATCGTATGCTCGAGGGCCCCGTGTTCTTCTAGTTTACGTACTACGCCTGCGACAGAAGAGGCTTTTTGGCCTATCGCCACATAAATACACTTAATTCCCGTGCCTTTCTGATTGATGATAGCATCAACGGCTACCGCCGTTTTGCCAGTTTGGCGGTCTCCTATAATTAACTCCCGCTGACCCCGGCCAACCGGCACCATGGAGTCAATGGATTTCAAACCTGTTTGCACCGGCTGCGAAACCGACTGACGAGTAATAACGCCAGGTGCTACTTTTTCAATTGGAGAGGTCGCTTGCGCTTCAACAGGCCCACCCCCATCAATAGGAATGCCCAGAGAGTCCACGACGCGGCCTAATAAGGCTTCTCCAACCGGAACCTCCAAAATACGGCCAGTACATTTGACCCGATTTCCTTCGGAAATATGTTGATAAGGTCCAAGTATTACCGCACCCACTGAGTCTCGCTCCAGATTCATCGCTAGACCGTAAGTGTTCCCGGGAAATTCAATCATTTCTCCAAACATTACATCGGTCAGCCCATGAATACGGACAATACCATCAGTCAAGCTAACTACCGTACCTTCTGTACGGGCCTCCGTATCAGCTTCGAATCCTTCAATTCGTTTTCTAATAAGTTCACTAATTTCTGCAGCGTTGAGTTGCAGTTGCATGGATATATCCTCTTGTTAGGCCCGCTCTAATGAAGTAATGAAGCGGCCAACTGATTAAGTTTCCCGATAGCAGACCCATCAATAACTAAATCGCCAGCGCGGATAATGATGCCACCCAACAGGGATTCGTCGATTTTACGGGAAAAGGTTACCTCACGTCCTAATCGACGTTTAAGAGCACTTGCAATTTCATTTAATTGCTCCTCAGTCAGTGGCTTAGCCGAAATAATTTCAACTTCTAATGTTCCTTCGATTTCGGCTCGTAACTGCTCAAATAAGGCAGCAACTTCCGGAAGAATGGACAAGCGATCATTTTCAGCCAATATTTTAATAAAGTTTTTAGCCGATTCGGTTACCGTATCACCTCCGATTTCAACAAATAACCCGACGAGCTGCTCGGAAGTGTAGCGCGGATCGTCAATTAAAATTTGCATTTCCGAATCCCTAACCAAGTCCGCAAATACATTTAGTACCCGTGACCACTGATCATAGTTCTTTTCTGTCTGGGCCAACTCAAATACCGCATTGGTATACGGTCGAGCAATCGTTATCTTCTCAGCCATTGACTTTTTTAATTAAGATTCCTAAATCTGAGCAACTAGTTCTTTTACCAAGGCTTCGTTTGCCTTTTCATCAAGCTCTCGTTTGAGAATCTTGCTAGCGCCAGCGACGGCAATCGATACCACTTGGCTCCGCAAATCCTCACGGGCGCGATTCATCTCCTGCTGAATTTCAGCGTTAGCTGAGATCTTTAATCGCTCCCCCTCAGCTTGAGCTGCTTCCTTAGCTTCTTCAATGATTTCACCGGCGCGTTTTTGAGCCTGGGTAATAATTTCGGCAGCCTTTTCTTTGGCTTCATGCAAGGTTTCCTTGGCACGTTTTTCTGCTAGTTCCCGCTCATGTTTGCCGCGTTCAGCCGCAGCTAAACCGTCAGCAACCCGCTTCTTCCGTTCCTCCATCAGGTTAGTCAAAGGCCCCCAAAGGAAGCGGTTGACAAACCAGATTAGAATCCCAAAGGCTACCATCTGGCCGATGAGTGTAACAGTTACATTCACGGCAGCACTCCTCTACTTCTGTGGTTGTAGCTGATATTATCTTTAAATTAACCTTAGCCGCCAATTGCAGCTAGGGCAGCACCAGTAAAGGGGTTAGCAAATATAAACCACATGGACATACCCAAAACAATCATGGGAAATGCTTCCATCAAACCACCTGTAAATAACATCTGCCCCATCAACTGCGGGCGCATTTCAGGCTGCCGGGCAATACCTTCAAGATATTTGGAACAAATGAGCCCCCACCCCAGAGCGGAACCAAGACCAGCGGCGGCAAGAATAATCCCCACGCTAATAGCGGTAGAGGCATAGATAGATACAAGCAGTTCAGGATCCATACAACTTCTCCTCGTAAGTAACGAAAAATATTTAAAGAACTTTGGAGCTAACTAATGTTCTTCCTCAGTATGAGCCATAGCAAGGTAAACAATCGTGAGCAGCATAAAAATAAACGCCTGAATGGTAATCACTAGAATGTGAAAGATGGCCCACAGGGTACCTAGTATGACTTGAGGTAGCCAGGCTGCCCCAAAACCTGCTAGCGATAGTAAGGCAATAAGTAGAAAAACAAGCTCACCAGCAAACATATTGCCAAATAGCCGCAGACCTAGGGAAACAGGCTTAGCAACCTCCTCAATGGTAGTCATAATGATATTAATAGGGACCAAATACTTACCAAATGGGTGAAAAAGAAATTGTTTGATGTAACCGAGTGGGCCCTTTATTTTAACGTTGTAGTAAATAATAAGGGCAAACACGGTTAACGCTAAGGCAAAGGTGGTATCAATCTCGGTAGTGGGCACGGCTTTGAAACCATGGATGCCCATCACTTCAGCAAGCTTAGGCAACAGGTCTACGGGAATCAGATCCATGGCATTCATTAGAAACACCCATAGAAAAACTGTAATAGCAAGAGGTCCAACGAGGGGATTACGCCCAGGGAAAATATCCTTGACTTGCTGATCCACAAACTCAACGACGGCCTCTAGCACATTCTGCATCCCGCCAGGTTCCGATAAATGGAGATGGCGACCTACACGATAACTGGCATAGACTAGCAATGCCGCCAACCCAAGGCTGATAAAAAGAGTATCGAGCTTCAAGCTCCAGAATCCCATGCTCTCGCACTGGCCAATGCACAAATTTGTGAGATGGTGGTTAATATATTCTACGGGATTACTTTCGGCGCTCAACTTTCTCTTCCTATTGGTTGGTGTTATGACAAGTTAGTACGAATATTTTTCAACTCTACTCAAAAATACTAATCAGGTGCTTGAGTGGGTACGCGGTTAAATAGATACCCTAATTGGGCTATGGCAAAACCAAGCAATAGTGCCAACGGATCTAGCTTTAACATTCCCATACCAATCGCCATCAAAAGCAGGGTCAATCCAAAGCGAATACCTGCTCCTATGTAAAGTTCGACCAAAGCCTGCTTATCACCAGTCTGGCTTACCCTCCACGCCATAACAGCGGTATTAATTAAAGCAATACCGCCGCCATATCCTGCTGCCAGCGCATTATCGCCTCCCTTAACGATGGCATAAGTAAATACGACAGGAAGCACTAAAATTAGTTGAACAGCTAATAGTCTGCGCAGGGTTGCGCGCAGCACTCTTGCTGCGTAGCTCATAGTGTATATCTTCTATAACCCCAGCAGGACCGAAACGTCAGCTTTCTCATCAAAAGGTATTTTTAGCGTTAATTATTATTCTTCTTGACGTCCGTTACGGGCCGCGCAGTATAAGTGAGAGGAAACTCCACGGTCAATACCACAAACCTATCCTTACCCTGCTCATTAAGGATTTACTCTAAGGAAAGCTATCCTACCTTATCTTTCCCCGTTAAAACAATCCCAACCCGAATACACCCAAAAATTTACTTTATATGGGCGAGTATGCCGTCTAATTCATCAATACTATGGTAATGGATCAAAAGTTTACCACTGCCACTAGCAGTATGTTGAAAGCGAACCACCGCGCCTAATCGCTCGGCTAATTCCTCTTGTAAACGGTGAATATCAGGATCGAGTGACTTCTCTTTGGAACGCTTGGGGCGCTCGGGTTGCTGGAGACGGCGCACGAGACGTTCCGTTTCCCGCACCGACAATCCTTGCTGGGCAACCATACGCGCTGTTTTCCGCTGAGATTCCCCGCTCAGCGCCAACAATGCTCGTGCATGCCCCATCTCCAGATCACCATTTTCTACTAAGCGTTTAACTTCATCCTCCAGCGCTAAAAGGCGTAACAAATTAGATACCGCGGCGCGGGAGCGACCTACCGCTTGGGAAGCCTCCTGGTGAGTTATTCCAAACTCATCGATTAACCGCTGCAAGGCATTGGCTTCTTCGATAGGATTGAGATCTTCTCGTTGAATGTTTTCAATCAACGCCATTGCAACAGCCGCTTGATCGGGCACATCGCGAACTACTGCCGGTATTTCATCAAGGCCCACCATCTGTGCTGCCCGCCACCGGCGTTCACCCGCAATGAGCTCAAAGGTACCGTGGCCTCCAGGGCGGACAACAATAGGCTGAACGATACCTTGGGCGCGGATAGAATCCGCTAGTTCTTCTAGCGCTGTCGGACATATTTCCATGCGCGGTTGATATTTTCCGCGCCGGATTTGATCTAGGGGAAGGCGTCGTAATTCTTCTTTAGCTTTGGCCTCACTGATATCCAAGGGCAGTTCAGTAGCACCCAAACCTAGTAAAGCATCTAAACCGCGTCCTAATCCCCGTTTTTTTACTGCCATTATGGAATCACCTCACTTCCGCCTGTAAGGATTCTTCTCTTATCTCGCGCATGAGTACTTCCTTTGCCAGCACCAAATAAGCAACAGAACCGCGGGAGGACCGATCGTATAGCATAACGGGTTTACCATAGCTGGGTGCTTCAGCCAAGCGAACGTTGCGCGGAATAATGGTGCTATAAACTTGCTCCCCAAAATGACTCATTAGCTGGCTAGAAACCTCATTGGCAAGATTATTACGGGGGTCAAACATTGTCCGAAGTAAACCAGCAATATGCAACCGAGGATTGAGTCGCTGCTGAATACCTTCAATAGTATTAAGTAAAGCTGACAAACCTTCGAGGGCATAATATTCGCATTGAATGGGAATAATAACTCCATCAGCTGCGGTTAAGGCATTAATTGTCAACATATTGAGGGCAGGAGGACAGTCAATAAGGATTTCATCATAGTCATAACGAATTTTCTGTAGAGCTATCCGCAACCGATGTTCTCGCTTTGCCGCTGAAAGTAATTCTACTTCAGCAGCCGTTAGATCGCCGTTTGCAGGCAATACGCTATAGTTCGACTCTCCCAGCTTAATCAGTGCATTGCCTGGTGCAAGATCTTCTAACAATACGCCATAGGTGGTTGCTAATAAAGAGGATTTATCGATACCACTTCCCGTGGTTGCATTCCCTTGGGGATCCATGTCAATAAGCAACACACTACGTTTATGGGCAGCAAGGGAGGCTGCTAGATTGACGCTAGTAGTCGTTTTCCCCACCCCTCCCTTTTGATTGGTAATAGCAATTATATGGCCCATCTCAATGGTCTCCCGCCCTGCGCGGTCTTAATTTCACTAAATGGCGCTGAGCATTAATCTCCGGTACTGACAAGGAGTGTGCTTTTACAATTCCAAAATCTACAGGCAAAGCCTTAAGCTCATCTTGCGGGAATTTTCCTTTCATCGCAAGCAAACACCCTCCTGATTTACACAGATGTTCCGCCTGATTTACAAAATCAACTAATTTAGTAAAAGCACGGGTAACAATAGTATCAAACAAATGGGAAGGACGATAAACTTCAACTCTCTCACAGACCACTGAAATATTAGATAATCCTAATTCAACGGATGCCTGAAATAGGAATCGCGTTTTTTTAGCGTTACTATCCAGTAGTACAAACTCGCAACCAGGATGGGCCACCGCTAGAGGAATACCGGGTAAACCAGCGCCGCTACCCACATCTAGGATTCGCCTCCCTTCCAGGTAAGGTTCAATACTAAGGCTGTCAAGCACATGTTTCGAGATCATCTCTTCAGGATTTTTAATCGCTGTGAGATTATAGTGTTGATTCCATTTCTCCAATAACTGTAGATAAGCTAGCAAGAGCTTTACTTGGCTTTGATCAAGCTCAACTCCTAAGAGCAACAATCCTTTCTCAAGAATATTTTCTCTCCTTGGGTCCAGCTTGTTCCTCTCCTAGAGCATTACTTGGAACGAATAGAGAGCAAGGGAGCTAAACTTCCGTCTCTTCTAAAACACGTGCCCGCTTCAAGTAAACTAATAAAAGCGATATAGCGGCGGGAGTCACCCCTGGTATTCGGGCTGCTTGTCCCAAAGTGACTGGCTGTACCCGAGCAAGTTTCTCCTGAACCTCGACAGAAAGCCCCCTCACTTGATAGTAATTAAAATCTAAGGGCAGGCGCAGACTTTCGTGGCGTTGCTGACGAGCAATCTCTAGCTGCTGGCGTTCAATATAACCCGCATATTTAGCTTGAATAGCAATTTGCTCCGCCACTGCGGGCTCTACTACCATCGGTTCACCAATCAAACGCATCAGCTTTTCATAGCTGATATGGGGCCGTCGCAATAGTTCAATCAGACGGTATTCACGGCGTAAGGGCTCCCCTAATAGGGTTATTGCCTCTCCCTCCGCAATTTTACCCGGCTCGATTCGCTGCTGAACCAGCCGCTGATTTTCTCTTTCAATTGCCTTCCATTTGGTATTAAACCGCCTCCAACGAGCTTCATCCACCAACCCTAGCTCTCGCCCTATAGGAGTCAAACGTAAATCAGCATTGTCTTCCCTCAGCAAAAGACGATACTCGGCACGGCTAGTAAACATTCGATAGGGTTCGCTAGTCCCACAGGTGATCAGATCATCGATAAGCACGCCTATATAGGCCTCATCTCTTCGTGGATACCAAGGCTCTTTCCCCTGGACCTGCAGGCCCGCATTGAGTCCTGCGATCAGCCCTTGAGCTGCCGCCTCCTCATAGCCAGTAGTTCCGTTAATTTGCCCAGCAAAATAGAGTCCTCGTAGAAAAGAAGTCTCCAAGGAAGGTTTGAGATCTCGCGGATCAAAAAAATCATACTCAATAGCATACCCCGGGCGAGTAATATGAGCTTGCTCAAATCCTTGAATAGAGCGCACCAGAGCTACCTGGACATCAAAGGGTAAGCTGGTAGAAATTCCATTAGGATAGATCTCAAAGGTTTCCAGTCCTTCGGGCTCAATAAAAATCTGATGGGAAGTTTTATCCGAAAAACGGACTACCTTATCTTCGATAGAAGGGCAATAACGAGGTCCAGTCCCTTCGATTTCTCCACTATATATGGGAGATCGATCTAAACTAGCGCGGATAATCTCATGGGTACGGAGGTTAGTTCGAGTAATATGGCAAGATACCTGCTGCGGATGATCCTCCGCTGAGCCAAGAAAAGAAAATACTGGCACCGGATCATCCCCAGGTTGCACCTCAAGCTGAGAATAATCGATACTCCGCCCATCGATTCGGGGGGGAGTGCCCGTCTTCAAACGGGCGACCCGAAATGGGAGCTCCCGCAGTCGCGAAGATAGAGCGTTGGCTGGAGGATCGCCAGCCCGTCCCCCTTCATGATTAGTGAGTCCTACATGGATACGGCCGCCAAGAAAAGTTCCTACGGTGAGAACAACCGCCGGAGCATAAAAAGTGAGTCCTAGCTGTGTCCTTACTCCAACAACCTGTTCTCCTTTCACTACGAGATCGGTAACGGCCTGCTGAAAAAGGGATAAATAAGGTTGTTGTTCCAGGGCTTTACGTACCACAGCCTTGTATAAGGCCCGATCAGCCTGGACCCGGGTAGCCCGGACAGCTGGACCTTTACGAGCGTTAAGCATCCGAAAATGAATTCCAGCCTGATCTGCCGCGTGGGCCATCAACCCGCCCAAAGCATCAATCTCTTTAACTAGGTGCCCTTTACCAATACCACCAATAGCAGGATTGCAACTCATTTGGCCCAGGGTTTCAATATTGTGGGTGAGCAACAATGTTCGTACGCCCTGCCGGGCAGCGGCCAAAGCAGCTTCAGTACCCGCATGGCCACCACCCACAATAATAACTTCATATTGATAAAAAGCAGTCATGGGCTATTTTCCGATACAGAAAGTTGAGAATATCTCACCTAGTAAATCATCCGCGCGGTATTCACCCGTAATCTCTGCTAGAGAGTTTTGGGCTTGGCGTAGCTCTTCAGCAAGCATCTCCTCAGCACCTTTCTCCCTGAGAATTTTCCTAGCGACTACCACGGCAGCGCCGGCTCGCTGTAGCGCTTCCAAATGGCGCCGACGAGCTGAAAAATACCCCTCTCTTTCCCCGTCAAAGCCCGCGCATTCCTTAAGCCGTTGGCGGAGCAAATCCATGCCGGCGCCCGTCAACGCAGAAAGTCGCAATGCTATTCCTTGAGGATCCTCCCAGCGTCCAACGGAAGCGCCGCTAAGATCAACCTTGTTGAAAATAAGCGTATAAGTCACATTATCCGGTAATTCGTCAAGGATCGCCTGTTCCACTTCCGTTAAGCCACTTTGATCATCGGCAACAAGTAACACATGATCAGCGTGAGTCAATTCTTCACGAGTACGGCGCATTCCTTCCTGTTCGATGGTATCCCTAGAGTCGTGAAGGCCCGCGGTATCAGAAAGGTGTATAGGAAGGCCATCTATAGTGACATGCTCGCGCAACAAATCTCGGGTAGTTCCTGGAACATCGGTAACAATAGCTGCTTCAAAGCCTGCTAGCCGGTTATGCAAACTAGATTTACCCACATTAGGCCGACCGGCTAGCACTACCTTGATCCCTTCCCGCAGCAAAGCCCCTTGCCGGGCGCTGCGGTGAATGCTTTGTAATGTAGATTGAATCCCTTTTAAACGTTCCGCTACCGCTCCTCGTTCAATAAAATCAATATCTTCATCACTAAAATCAATATTTGCCTCTACCACGCAACGCAGTTCAGTTAACTGCTCTCGCAAATCCCGGATTTGTGCTGAAAATTCGCCGTGGAGAGAACGTAAAGCACTACGAGCAGCCTGATCCGAGGCACTTTCAATAAGATCGGCGATAGCTTCGGCTTGGGCTAAATCAATTTTATTATTAAGGAAGGCTCGCTCGCTAAATTCACCAGGACGCGCTAATCGGGCGCCTAACTGGAGAACCCTGCTCAAAAGCCAATCCATTACAGCGGGACTCCCGTGCCCTTGCAGCTCTAGCACATCTTCACCAGTAAAAGAGTGGGGCCCGGGAAAATAGAGGGCAACCCCCTGGTCAATAAGTTCACCATCACGATTGCGGAAATAACCGAATAGAGCATAACGGGGTAGAGGCACCCGCCCCGTTACCTGTTTTGCTACTTGGCGGCAAAGCGGACCAGAAACGCGAACGATACCTACACTGCCTTGGCCTGGTGGCGTAGCTATCGCCGCGATGGTATCACTTTTTAGCCCTCTTGTTCGATCTGGCGAGTAATATACCATTGCTGGGCGATGGAAAGGATATTATTGACCACCCAATATAAAACCAACCCCGCCGGGAACATAACGAAAAAAACGGTAAACATGACTGGCATCAAGGCCATAACCTTTGCCTGTATGGGGTCGGTTGGCGCCGGGCTTAACTTCTGCTGAACAAACATACTCACCCCCATTAATAAGGGCAATATGTAATAGGGATCTTTAGACGTTAAGTCTTGAATCCAAAAGATAAATGGTGCTTGACGCAATTCGACTGATTCCAGCAGCATCCAATAGAGGGCAATAAATACAGGAATTTGCACCACTATGGGCAGACATCCTCCCATAGGGTTAACTTTTTCTTTTCTATACAACTCCATCATGGCTTGGCCCACTTTTTGGCGATCATCGCCATAACGCTCCTTGAGGGCGAGAAGACGGGGTTGTAGTTTGCGCATTCGAGCCATAGATCGATAACTAGTCTGGGAAAGCTTAAAGAAAACAAGTTTCACTACAAAAGTTAGCAACACGATAGCCCATCCCCAGTTACCTACTAGGTTGTGAAACCAACTCATCAACCAGAAAAGCGGCTCGGCAAGGATAGTCAACTTGCCGTAGTCTACAGTCAAGTTTAGCTTAGGAGCTACGACGGCTAGCCGATCTTGGATCTTAGGGCCCGTAAATAAAGCTAAATTAAACTGTCCACTTTCACCCGGAGCTATTGTCTGCTGAGGAGGCATGACTCCCACAATATAGCGAGAGTTTTGCACATGCTTACCATAATAATAATTGGTTCCTTGCTCCCGAGGTACCCAGGCCGCCACAAAATAATGCTGAATCATCGCTACCCACCCCCCCGGACTACGACGATCAAAAGATTTCGAAGCTAAGTCGCCAAAATCCACTTTCTGGTATTCCTGCTCGTTTGTGGAGAAAACCGCACCCACATAAGAGCGGGCAAACATACCCCCAGACTCCGGTGGAGTACGGCTGAATTGAGCGTAAGCCCGCCCCATCCAAGCTTGATCCGTTCCATTTTCAATCTTGATATTTAAATCGATCTGATAGCTATCCCTCCGAAATAGGTAGGTCTTCGTTACCTTAATTCCATTCTCGTCTTCCCAGGTGAGGGGAACTTTCAAGATACCTTCATCTTCTATCAGTTCATAGTGGGTCTTAGGGGCTGAAAACTGTACTTTTTCATGGGTTATGGAAGGCCCGGAAGCAGCCCGTAATCCCGATTGAGTAACAAAAAGATCAGGATCCCTTTTATGCAATAATGTGACTGGTTTATTAGGTTCTTTTAAGGAAACCGGGTAATTCAGTAGCTGTACTTCATACAAATCGCCACTAGCCATTCCAATCTTGATCGCAAGGAGATCTGTCTTTACCTCGATAGTTTTTTGGTCTGGCAGGATAGGAGCGGTATCCATATCAGCCACTTCGGGTAGCGGTGCATCTGGAACAGCCTCAGGCGGAGCTGGAGAAGATTCTCCCGAACTGGCCGCGGGTTGAGGCGGTGGAGGTATAAGCGGAATGGGGCCATAATCCGTTTGCCAAGCATCCCACATTAAAAATAATACTAAAACCAAAGCAGAGAATAGAATCAACCGATAGTTTTCCATGACACCTTTTCCGTTGAATTTCCAGCATAGGAGAGCAATGATCTCTGAATGCCAGCGATAGCTATTATTAGGCTTCTATTGCAAGATAACCTCAATGGTGAGTTAAACAAAATAATTAAGTAAAGTTAGTAGCCTATAGAACAGCTATAACATTGCGGGAAAAAGATTTAGGAATCACTACACTGCTTGACTAAACGCATCCATTGGCGCTCAAGACAGCTCAGCAGTTCCGAATTTGAGCGCCGGTTAATACCCGGCTTAGACAATACAACCAAATCGCGCCCACCCAATACTCGTTGCCGCTGCCGAAAACTTTCTCTAACTAGGCGCTTTATCCGATTCCTATCAACTGCTCGGGAAAAATGCTTACGAGGAATAGCCATTCCTAGACGAGGATACTCCAAGCTATTAGAGCGATAAAGCACGGTAAACGCTTTGTTGCTAACTCGTCCTCCAGCCGTAAATGCTTGCTTGAAGTCGTCTGGGTCCGCAAGTCGCATTAAGCGAGCGAACCCAAATTGTTTCATACTGGCAAAAAACCGCCTGGGCTGTGTGCGCTTAAGCAGTAAGACGCTTCCGTCCCTTGGCACGCCGCCTATTAATAATAGCGCGCCCGCCTTGGGTTCGCATTCGGGCACGAAACCCATGAGTGCGTTTGCGCTTTAAATTTTTAGGTTGGAAGGTACGTTTCATTTTTTGAACCTATTTGACAGCTATGACGGCCTTAGAATAGCCGTAAAAACGAACCTAGTAAAATATCCGGCAATCGCACCTAATGTCAAGAGAGGAAACAAAAGCTATTTCTTCCTTGCCAAGATTGCTCGATTAAGGATAAGTTTTAA